>JAJPJC010000053.1 GCA_021324445.1 Isosphaeraceae bacterium | reverse complement strand
GAGCAAGCAGGTCGAGATGGTGGTCACCGAGAACAACTCGGTGTTCAGCAATGTCGGCAAGCAGACCACCAGCCTGGTCAACGGACTGTTCCTGGCCGACTCACTCGGTAGCCTGCTCGAGACGCAGTACAACGCGGCCGACGTCTGGGACCTGCGCAATAGCTGGGACACCAGCAACAACAACGCGTCGAGCCTCTACGGCTGGCGTCAGGGCGGCGACTTCGGCATGATCGGCATCTCGGGGAGTCCTCCCGCCAGCGGCCCGTACGTCCCCTACCCGACCTACTTCGCCGAGCAGCTCGCGTCGAAGATCATCCAGCCCGGCGGCAACGTGGTCCAGGCTGCCAGCAACGATCCGAACCTGACGGCCTACGCCGTGCTCGAGGCCGACGGCCATCTCGACCTGATGGTCATCAACAAGGACGGCTCCAGCGCCCTGACCGGCCAGTTCCAGGTCGCGGGGTTCCAGCCCTCCGGCCAGGCCCAGGTCTGGCAGTACGGCGAAGCCCAGGACACGGCCCAGAGCCAGACCAGCAACGGTCAATCGGCCCTGGCCAACTTCAGCACCACGCTGAGCCTGAGCGGATCGAGCTTCAACTATTCCTTCCCCGCCTACTCGATGACTGTCCTCGACCTGTCGCCCGTGGGGAACACCCCGCCGACGCTCCAGCCGATCCCCAACCAGACGATCCTCCCGAATCAGACCAGCATCACCGTCGGGCTCCAAGGGCTCGATCCCGACGGCGACACGCTGACCGACTCGGCGCAGGCCGACAGCCTGGAGCACCAGCTCCGGGTCAACCTGGGGCTATCCAGCGACGGCAACCTGTACACCAATTGGGGGGGCAAGCAGGCGAAGTGGATCCCGGGAAACGGTGGGGCCTGGTACTTCATCCTCCCCAACGGCGCGTTCTACCGCTGGAACGGCAGCGCCACCGCCTCCGGCTCGTTTGTCGCCCTCCTGCCCACGGCCGACTACACCAATCCCAGCCTGCTCTACGACGCCCCGTCGGGCGCCCACGACGCCACCCTGAGCCTCGCGGGCAGCCAGTTGACGATCACTCCGGCCGCCGGCTACTCCGGGACTCTGGTCGTGACGGCCAGCGTCAGCGACGGGACCTTCACCGCCAGCCAGAGCTTCAACGTCACGGTCATGGCCAACACTCCGCCGACGCTCCAGCCGATCCCCAACCAGACGATCAGCCTGAATCAGCCGAGTCTCACCGTGACTCTCCAGGGCTCCGATACCGACGGCGCCCCCCTGACCTACTCGGCGCAGGCCGACAGCCTGGAGCACCAGCTCCGGGTGAACCTGGGCCTGTTCAGCAACGGTGATCTCTACACCAACTGGGCAGGCGAGCAGGAGAAGTGGATGCAGGGCAGCGGCGGGACCTGGTACTTCATCCTGCCCAGCGGCGCGTTCTACCTCTGGGACGGCAGCAACGGCGCCTCCGGCTCGCTGGTGGCCACCCTGCCCATGATCGACTACGACAATCCCAGCCTGCTCTACGACGCCCAGTCGGGCTCCACCGACGCCACCCTGAGCCTGGCGGGCAACCAGTTGACGATCACCCCGGCCGCCGGCTACTCCGGCACACTCGTGGTGACGGCCACCGTCAGCGACGGGACCTTGACCGCCAGCCAGACCTTCAAGGTCGCGGTCATGCACAACCCCCCGCCGACGCTCCAGCCGATCCCCAACCAGACGATCGGCCCGAATCAGACCAGCATCACGGTCACCCTCCAGGGCTCCGACCCCGACGGCGATTCGCTCACCTACTGGGCGCAGGCCGAGAGTGTGGAGTACCAGCTCCGGGTGGAACTGGGCCTGTACAGCGATGGCAACCTGTACTACAACTGGGCGGGCGAGCAGGAGAAGTGGATGCAGGGCAGCGGCGGAGCCTGGTACTTCATCCTGCCCAGCGGCGCCTTCTACCTCTGGAACGGCGGCGCCAACCTCTCCGGCACGCTGATCGCCACCTTGCCCACGGCCGACTATGCCAATCCCAGCCTGCTCTACGATGCCCAGCCGGCCACAATCCCCGTGACACTCAGCCTGACACGCAACCAACTGACGATCACTCCCAGCGCCGGCTACACGGGGACTTTCGTCGTGATCGTCAACGTCAGCGACGGCTATAGCACCGTCCAGCAGACGTTCCAGGTGACGGTGACCTGAGCGCGACCGGCTCGAGCGATTGTAGGGATTATTCCCAAGATCCCGGATGCTCTCGGATTGCGCGCCATTGCAATCGGTACCGGACCCAGTAAATTCGGAGTTGCGCTCCACGTTGACCTAGAGTTCTTCGGAAGGATTCGACGGCCTCCCGCTCAGGGACGGGTCACCGAGAATCTCGAAGAGCTCCCATGAAACACTCGGACCCTCGGCGGCGGCGACGACTCGATCTGGGCCTCCCCCTGCTGGAAGCCCGCTGTCTCCTCTCCGCAGTCGTCACCTGCCTGGGCCAGGACGGCCAGGACCTCGTCGGTCCCGACGCCTCCCAGGGCCCCGACGGCATTCAAGACCTTCATCTTCACCTGTCGGGACTGGCCGCGGCGGTCGCGGGCATCTCCATCCAGGCGCCCGGGGGGTTCGAATGGGCGACCGAGCCCGACCCGACTGGCGCGGCGCTGGCGGAGTACTTTCCGTCTTCGAGTCCCGGTCAGGGCGACCTCTATATCAACCCGCAGGTCCGCAGCGATGTGTCCGCGACCGGTGCGGCACTCCCGCTGGGCGGCTCGACGGGGAACCTGATCGAGCTCTCCAACGGCGTGCCGCTGGCCATCACCATCTCCTACCAGGGACAGGCCGCTCCCGAGGCGACGACCGTCGACGTCTCGGGGCTGGTCTCCCCGACGGACCCAATGCCGGCGGTCGCGACCCCGGGCAATGTCGTCGACTCATTCCAGGTTACCAGTGATGGGCAGGACGGCACCGGTCAGCCATACGAGCAAGGGTTCGTGCACCTGGTCGTGACCGCGCCCGGCGGTGTCACCTTCAGCAGCTCGACCTTCAGCCAGATCACCTGGAGCGTGAGCGACGAGGCGGGGCTGGCCTGGGATAGCACCAACGCCACGATCGCTCATAATCATATTTATGCAACCTTCCGACCGAACTCCCCCACCATTGCCGACCTCTATTTCCCGACGTTGCGCGATGAGTCGCCGCCCGCCGGGTCCAGCGCCCCCACGATGCTGCTGCGGGTGGCCTTGCCCAACGACGATCAGGTCTACGTCACCCCGTTCCAGGGCGCGGCCTGGGACGTGAGCCGCTTGATCAACCCGATCAACTCCCAGGCCGCTCCGCCCCCGCCGACGACGGAGGCCCAGCTCCGCGCCGACCTCGCGTCCGAGGCCCCGGAATACGACACGATCGACCTGCCCGCGAATCAGACCATCGTGATCACCCAGCCCCTGGCGCTGACCCATTCGGTCCGAATTGTCGGCAACGGCGCCACCCTCTTGTTCCAGCAAGGCGCGACGGCGGCCTGGCCGGCCGCCGCGTCGGGGGCCATCTACGTGGATCCTCCGGCTTACACCAACATCCAGGTGGAGCTGGATGACTTCACGATCGAGTTCGCTCCCGGCGCCCCGATCCGGTGGAGCAACCCTGCGGGGACGCAGCCGGCGCTGTGGGACCCCGAGAACAATCCGGGGGGCATCGCCCACGCCGTGATCGACACCCGTGACTCGAACACGAATCTGAACCGGGACCTCCTGACGCTGAACGGGATGACGATCTCCGGGCCACCCGCCTTCGACGGCTCGTCCTTCTCCAGCCTCCAGGCGCAGCTCCAGCAATCCGGCGACACCACCCACCAGTATGTGGGCGAGCAAGATCTCGACCTGATCCGGACCAACGATGAGGACAGCGGGTCGATCGCCAACAGCACCTTCCAGGGGGGGCCGATCGAGGTCTTCGGCGGTCCCTGGAGCATCACCGGCAACACGGTCCTGGGCTCGACCGCGGAGACCTATTCGCCGAGTGCCTTCAGCCTCCATTCGCCCCACGACGTGCTGGTCCAGGGGAACCGGGTGTCGCAGTCGGACCCCGCCGGTCGGGAATTCCGGCTGGTCAACCTGGCGGAATCGGGCGTCAACGTCGTGGTCGAGGGCAACTGGTTCGGTGGCGGGGCCGGTCAGATCGGCAACGAGGTGACCTACGATGTCGCGAGCGGCCAGTTCGCGGGCATCAACGATGCTGAGGTGATCCTCGCCGAGAGCAACTACGGCGTGCTCTTCGAGGGCCGCCCCGGTGCCGTCTCGGCCGACGGCCGCCTGCTCGTCCTGACGGGGCTGCGCTCGACGGCCGCCGCGGGCGTGACCGGCCCGGGGATGGTGGTCTCGATCCTGGCGGGCGTCAACGGCGACGGCACGCCCAACATGACCATGGCCGGTCAGTGGTACAGGGTTGCGCAGCAGGTTAGCCTCTCCGAGGATACCATCGAGCTGCTCATGGAAGACCCGTTGCCCCCGCCGCCGCCCGGCGGCTACAACGTGGTCGAGGTGACCGACGGCTTCGTGAGCAATGCCTTCGATGAGAATACGATCGACCTGACCGGCAAGTCGTCCACCGGGATCAAGCTCGATGGCGACGATTTCGGGACGAGCATCACCGGCAACCACTTCCTCGGCGGCACGACGTACGACGACGGCTACACCGGGACGGCGATCATGCTTGGGGCCACCCTGGCCTCGGCCCCCGGTGGGGACGGCGCCTTCCCGATGCCGCTGGGCTGGACCGCCTTGCCGAGCCTCGGCTCGATCCTCGCGGGGAATACCATCGATGACTCCCTGGGCGGCATCATCATCGGGGTGGAGCACGAGGTCAACTACTGGGAATCGCTGGTCACCAGTTCCTCGGAGACCGGGCGCGTCTACGTGACGGCGGCGGTGACCGACAACACCTTCGAGTGGGACGCCGGCTTCCTGGCGAGCTGGTCCTCGGAATACGCCGCACTCGGGAACAATCCCGCCGAGGAATCCACGCCTCCGACGGTCACCGTCGGCAGTGGCTTCAGCCCCCAGGCTCCCGGTCCCTACGGCACCCCGCGTTTCCCCTGGACCGTCGGCGGCGCGCTGCGGGCCAACGGCAGCGATCAACCCATCTTCGTCGATCCCACCGAGAACGTCGTGACCATCGCGGCGAACTCGGTGCGGACCATCGCGGCGGACGGGACGATCACTCCCGTGACGGGTCCGTCGGGACAGGTCTATGCCGGGATCATCAACGGAGTTGCCGAGACTCCCACCTTGGTTCCCGAAACCTACCAGGGCCAGCCCTATTACCCGTTCAACCGCCACAACCTGGACATCACGTCGCCGAAGTCACCCGCACCGACGCCGACTCCGACTCCCGCACCCTCACCGACGCCCACACCAGGCCCGACGCCCACGCCGGCCCCAACGCCTCCCGCGCCACCGCCGTCGCAGGTGCTGGCGGCTCCCGCGGACCTGGCGGCGGTTGTCGCTGGTCCCTACCAGGTCAACCTCTCCTGGTCACCTGCGGCAGGCGCGACGCAGTACGTGGTCGAGCGCAGCCTCGATGGGATCGCCTGGGTGTGGATCGCGCCGGAGATCACCACGACATCCTTTTCGGACGTGACTGTTGATCCGGCGACGACCTATCGGTACTGTGTCCTGGCCGTCAACAGCGCCGGCGCCACGGCTGCCAGCGCGGTGGTGAGCGCGGAAACCACCGTCCCGCCGGAGGTCTTGTCGGCCCAGCCGCTGGTCCTGACGCCGACCCGGATGATCCCGTTCACGGGCACCGTGGCGACCTTCAGCGACGCGAACACCACGACCGCGGCCGGGAGCTTCTCCGCGACCATCCGATGGGGTGACGGGGCCGTCACCCGCGGCACGATCACCGGCGGCGACGGCTCCTTCCTCGTGCTGGGCCGCCACGCCTACTCCCGGGCGGGCCGTTACATGGTCAAGGTCACCGTGACCCTGTCCGCGCCTCGCAAGGCCGGCACCTCGACCCGCTCGACCGCCATCGTCGGCAGCCACCTCCACACGTTCAACCGACAAGGCCCCGGCCGCCTCCGGACCCGGGCACTGTGGTCCGGGATGCCCGCACCGGACTCGGTGCTTCCTCCGCCGCGAAGACACGAGTCCGGCCGCCCGGAGGACCGCTGATGAGGTTCCCGATCGGGAAAGTCCTTCTCTTTGGTCCTGTCGGTCCTGCCCTTCTCGTCGATCGACTTCAATTCAACAGCATCTCGTGCCCGCGAGCCGGTCCGGTCTCGAAATGGTTCAGGTCGGTGTTGAAGAACGGGTCCACCGTCATGCCGTCGGGGCCGATGTGGACCAGCCGGATGTAGTAGCGCCCGGAGTGGTCCAGCTTGCTCAGGAGTGAGTTCGAGACGTACATCTTTTTCCCATCACCGGTCACTCTTGCTGGAAGTCTTTCGTCTTGATCCACTTCCGACCTTTCTTCGGGTGCCGTCGCCGGCACCACCGCCGCACCATCTGGAAGATCCGATTACCTTTTGGTCCAGGCCTGACAGCATCTTTGCCTGGTCTGGGATTACGACCTTGATCGGCACTTCACGTGGGTTGACCATGTCCCGGACTGCTGGCTCCCAACCGCCGTGATGCTGGCAGTCGCCGGGTCGGCTCGCGCGTTCCCGGCCGATGCGAGGAGCGAGGCTACGTTGTCCCCCAGGCTTCGGACGAAGCCGATACCGGTGACGCCCGCTGGGGTAGCAGACCGATGGCGGACCATCGGGTCATGTCGAAAGCCCTCCTGCGCCGAGCGCATTCCAGGTCCGGAAGATGCAACGAATCGCAACGGATGAGTCCCGGCCGGGCTGAGGGGACGAACCCAGCCCAGCCGGTGGATGCTGGTGGAAACGGTCGGGACCGATCTCACGGCTCCAGCCGCAGGCCGGCGGCCTCGGTCAGCCGGTCGAAGAACGCGGCCTGGGTGACGTGGTAGACGATCTCGGCGACTTCCGGGTCGGGGTAGTGCCGTCGCAGGGCCGCGATGTCGGCGTCGGTGATCAGCGCCGGGTCGACGGTCAGCTTCCGGGCCAGGGCCAGCGCCGCGCGCTCGGCCTCGGGGACGGCGTCGCCGGGATGGTCGAGGCCGTCGATCGCCGGGTCGCTCAGGCCGAGGTCTTTCAACCGCCGCTGAGCCTGGCCGAGGGCGTACCAGGCGCGGTCATGCCGGGCCGCGACGTAGGCGATCTCGGCTTTGAGCTGCGAGCTGAGCCGGCCCTTGGTTTCGGCGTGCCAGGTCTGAGCGACCCAGGCCCTGCCTCCCTTGGGGAAGTTGGCCAGCAGGCGGACCCACTGGGGGAGCGGACCCGATCCGGACCAGTCGGCCGGCACCACGCCGCGCGCCTGCTCGTCCGAGGCCAGGGGGAGCCGCGGCGCGCGCTTGCGGCAGGCGGCCAGGGCCGCCGCGACCTGGGCGGGGTTCTCCAGCGGACCGCGGTCGGCCGGTTGGGCACACACCGGCGCCGCCGCGGAGCCCGCGGCGGGCAGCGGCGCCACCCGGCTGCGCAACGCCCGGTACTTCTCCGGCGTGGGGGTCAGGAAGACCCGGTGCCCTTCCTGCGGGATCGCCAGCGGTCCGGTCCAGCGGTTCATCGCGTTGAACCCGCCGACCGCCATGATGATCTCCAGGATCTGCAAGTCGGTGTAGTGCGCCCGCAGGCGGTCGAGGTCGGCGTCGCCGATTTGGTTCGGCGCGCGGGTCAGCTTGAGCGTGAAGGCGAACGCCGCGCGCTGGGCCGGGGTGAACTCGGACCAGTCGCCGTCGAGCGCCGCGATCGTCTCTTCCCTGACGCCGTCACCCGCGAGCTTGACCTCCTGGTGTCCCTGGCAGTACGTGCAGTTGTTCGCCCGCGAGACGATCCAGAAGAACATGGTCTTGAACGTGTTGTCCAGGGTCATCGTCGGATCGGGCTCGCGCGAGAAGCCGCCGCCGAGCAGCTCCGCAGGCAGGTAGAGCCTGCGCATCCGGCCGTTGTTGATGATGCCGCTCATCGGGCCCCGGCCGGCCCGTGCCTTGGCCGCGGCGAGCTCCTCCGCACTCGGCGGGGGCAAGGGCAACCGGGGATGAGCTTGCTTGGAGCGTTCGAGCTGATCCTTCAGCTCCGGCCGCGTCGCGGCGACCGGGGTCGGCAGGTCCGACGCGGGCGATTCGGCCGCCGGGCCGGCACCGGGGAAGGCCAGGACCAGCAGGGCGGCGGTCAGGGACAGGGGGCGGTGTCTCATGGGAGAATTCTCCGGGAATGGGTGGAATGTCGTCATGAACCGGGGTGAATGGCTCAGTGGGCGCCTTAGCCCTCTTGCCGCGCGACGAGGAACTCGGGGTGCGTGGTGACCGTGTAAACGGCGTTCTTCTTGATGGAGTTGCCCTTGGGGCTCTTCAGCTCCAGCACGACGAGGTAATTCATGTCGTAGCCGACCAGCTTGCCCGTTTCGCCAGCCTGGTAGCTGACCAGACGCAAACCGCTGGTCCAGTCCAGGTCCTTGACGTGGATCGGCGGCGTCCGTTTCGAGAGGTCTTCGGGCGTCTCGCCGGCCTTCCACGCCTCGAGCACGGCGCGGAGTGCCTCCTGGGCCTGACCGGGGTCGGCGGGTTGAGCAGTGTCGCCGGCTCCACAACCGGACGAGACGAACCACAACAACCAGGCGCCCGCGACCCACCAGGGCCGGAACGCGCGGACAATTCCTTGCATGTGAAGGTCTCCCCATCGAATGAGTTGGCGGGCGGCTGCCCCGGGTGCTCAGTAGCCATCGGAACTGATGACTTCGCCCAGGTTGCGGGTGCCCAGCGCACGCCAGGTCTGGAGATTGATCGTGGACTTGATGAACCGCACCGAGCCGTCGGCCAGGCCCAGGTTGACGCCGCCGGGGTGCCGGCTGTTCGCCGTGGTGGAGATCCGCGACGGCGGGAACATACACGACCGCGTGTTCGGCGGCGCCGAGTGCCAGTAACTCGTCGTGGAGTGGTAGCCGTAGACCCACGGCGCGCCGACGTTGGAGTAACCCTGGGTACTCAAGTTGTTGATGTTGTCCGCCAGGCACATACTGTACGCGTCGTCGGAGGTCAGCGGGTGGGTCCCCGGCTCGAAAGTGTCGCTGAAGTCGGTGGCGATCGAGTTGCTGAAATCACCGATGACGTGCTCGCTGAAGGCGGCCGTGTTGGAGAGACCATCGGTGACCATGGCCAGCGTGATCAATTGATCGCTATAGAACAGGCCGTTGGGTGGCGCCACGATGCCATTGTTGACGTTGGTCGTGTCGTCGGTGCCGTACCACATGGCGACGCTCGTCCCCTCGTTGGCCCGGTAGTTGACGCCCCCCCAGCCGTACCCGGCAAGGACCTGTCCCGAGGGGATCTGGGTCGCCACGTCGCTCGGGCACAGGAAGCTATTGATCGCGACCGCGGCGCCGGTGACGTTCGACGGATCGTAGCTGCTGAGGCTGAAGTTCAGCGTGTTGAAGACCGTGGTGTCCTCCATGAATCCCAGGATCCGCGCCTGCTGCGAGAAGGGACGATAGGTCCCGGCTTGGAGGGTGCGCCCGAGCGGCACCGCGCTGGTGCTGTCGATGTAGTTGTGCATCGCCAGGCCGAGCTGCTTCAGGTTGTTGACGCACTGGGCACGGCGGGCCGCCTCGCGGGCGGCCTGGACGGCGGGGAGCAACAAGGCGATCAAGACCGCGATGATCGCGATCACCACCAGCAGCTCGATCAGGGTGAATGCGGCTCGTTGGGTTCTCATCGCTGTGAATCTCCTCAATCGATCGAATGATCTGACTGGAGTTTTGCAAATTCAGGTTAATCCCAGATGAGCCAGGATTTCCTCATGAGGACGCTCCCACTTGGTAGCTTGCTCGATCGCCCAGGACAGTGTGGTGCGCAG
>JAJPJC010000526.1 GCA_021324445.1 Isosphaeraceae bacterium | reverse complement strand
TACGGCTTCAGCCCGGAGCTGGTCCAGCGCCGCCGCTTCAACCCGCAGATGTACAACTCGTTTCGCGACGGCTCGAAGGCCCAGATCGAGATGGCGGCCCTGGCGAATGCGACCGGCCTCATTCCCGACTGCCGCGGCATGCACGAGCCCGCGGCCGGAGTGCGGGATCTTCCCCGCGTCTTCGCCCTCCGGGAGGACGGCGGACTTCTTGAGCGCGCCGGGGTAGTCGAGCTGGCCAACAGCGTCGGGCCTGATGGCCTGGAGCTCCCGGATGGGTTGGCTAACGGCGTTTTTGTCATCGTGCGGACCCGGAGCCCGTTTCTGGCCGAAGACCTGCCGTTCTACGGCCTGCCGGGGATAGCCGTCGCATCCGGGCCGGGCGGCTACGCGGCGCTGTACCGCCCGTATCACCTCTGCGGCATCGAGACCCCTCTCTCAATCGCCGAGGCGGCGCTCCTCGGTCGCCCGACCGCCACCCCGCGCCCGACACCTGTGGCCGAGGTGATCACAGTCGCAAAGCGCTCACTGCGCGCCGGGGAGATCCTCGATGGCAGTGGAGGGCGGACGGTGCGTGGATTGATCGAACGCGCCGAGGTTGCCCGGGCAGAAGGGCTCCTGCCTTTCGGCCTGGCGGATGGCGCCCGCTTGCGCCGTGATGTCGCCCCGGGCGAGCCGATCCCATCTGACGCGGTCGATCTCCCGGCGGACTCGCCGGCCGTCCGGTTCCGCCGTGAATTGGATGCCTTGCTGGACAGCTGAAGGCTCCGTGCAGTGGACACCGGAGATTCACCAACGCAACACAGGTGTGGCGAATGGAACCATCGGATCGCGCGCGCTCAATCAACCTTCCCCCATCGCTCGCCGAGCGCTGGCTGTCGCTCCGACGACTGGCCCGGGAGCTCGCCCTTGACCTGGCCAACCGCGAAGGACCAGATATCACCTGGATTACCGAGGATCTGGCAATTGGCGGCCAGATCCTGCCCGAGGAATGGCCGACGATCGCCGCGGCCGGCATTCGAGCGGTCGTCGACTGCCGCTTCGAGGCGTGCGACCCGGTGGACGTCCTGCGGGACCTGGATATTGCCTTCCTTCATCTGCCGACGGCCGATGCCAGTGCATTCTCCCTAGAGATGGTCACGGAGGGGGTTGACTGGATCGAACATCAGCTCGCCGCAGGACGGCGGACATTAATCCACTGCCAGGCCGGCCGCGGCCGGAGCGTCCTGATTGGTGCTGCTGTCCTCACCCGGCGCGGCCTCGCGCCGGAGGATGCCGTCGAGATCATCCGGGCACGGCGGCCAATCATCACTCCCACGCCCGGGCAGATGCGCCGACTGCGCGAGTTCGCCGCGAACGGCTGGCACGGATCTCCGCCGCACCCAGGCCCACCGCCCGAGCGCCCCTGATTCGTCAGCCAGCGCAGTCGCGCTGTGCCCGTTCCATCAATCGCCGCCGTGCCGCTTCGCGGGCAACCGCCGCGACGAATCGCGGGAGAGCCAACTGGCGCCGCCAGCGCCACGGCTGAATGATCAGGCGAAAAAGCCAGTCCAGCCCGGCCCGCCGAACGAGACGCGGCGCGCGTGGGACCCTGCCCGACAGGAAATCGAGAGCTCCCCCAACCCCAATGGCGAGAGGAATCCCAAGCGCCGCCTGGTTCCGCGCGATCCAGCCCTCCTGTCTCTCCGCACCGTAGGCGACCAGGAGCACATCCACCCGACCGGCCGCGCGAATCCGATCACGGGTCTCCGGATCGCTCCGGGGGTCCGGAGATCCCGGATAGGTTCCGGCAACCGCGAGCCCTGGATACCGGATCGCCAGACGGCGGGCCGCGTCGTCGGCCACCCCCGGTGCCGCTCCCAGGAGAAACAAGCGGTAACCTTCTCGCGCACAGAGACCAGCGAGCGCGTCGGCCAGATCGGTCCCGGCGACCTGCTCGCGGAGGGGCGTCCCGAGCAGCCATCCGGCCAGGAGAAGACCGGCGCCATCCGGAATTGCCAGGGTGGACGAGTTCAGAAGAGCACGGAAGTCTGGCTGACGTCGGGCGGCCATGACGAACTCGGCATTCGGGGTCACGACGCGGTGCGGCTCTCCGGAGCGGATGCAGGCACGGCAGATCGCCACCGCCTCGTCAAGCGTCACGTCGTCGACGCGCACGCCAAGGATATCGACCGCGCGCACCCGATAGCCCAGGACATCACGGCAGAGCATCTCCCGGCGATTATAGCCCGAGTCGAAGGGATGCGGCCGGCCGCGGGCGCATCAGCCCTCCGGCAAGCCCCCTTCACGCGCCCCGGCTGCAGTGCGGACTGGGGCGAGAGGAGGTGCCGCGGCCCGGCGGCGGCCCGGGATCTCAGTGAAGCTGGCGATCGCCCGCTGGCGGAATGTTACAAACAGCCATTCCAGGACCACGAAGAGGCGGTTTCGAAAGCCAACCAGGTTGGTCAGATAGACGACCCGGCGGATAAGCCAGCCGGGCAGACCGTCGAACACCACACCGCGGATATCGGCCGCGGCCGCGCCGCGCCCGAGGGAAACGAGCTCACCCGGCGCCCGGTACTCAAAGGGACGGAGCGGCCGGCCTGCGAGGTAGCGCACGGCGTTCTCGGCGGCTGCCCGCCCGGATTCGATCGCTGCACGGGCCGTTGGCGGTAGGGGATGGTCCATGGTAGGCAGAATCATCGCCGCCGCATCACCGGCGATGAACACCCCCGGATGCCCCGGCAGTGCGAGATAGCGATCGACCCGCACGCGCCCATCCCGAAGCTTGGGCCCCGGCAGCAGATCTACCAGCGGTTCCGGGCGTACGCCCGCGGTCCAGATGACCGTCGCGGTTGGGATGCGCTGGCCTGCCGCCGTCTCGATCGCGGCATCGGTCACGCGGCTGACCATAGTCCCGAGCAGAAGCTCGATGCGGTGCCGCAGGAGCTGGCGTGCCGCTCGTTCCCCCATGCGTGGGTTCCAGCCGGGGAGCAGAGCATCCCGGGCTTCGATCAGGAGGAGATGCACCTCTTCTGATCGGATTGATGGATAGTGCGGAAGGAGCGTCGTGACGAGGTCACTCAGCGAGGCTGCAAGCTCAACCCCGGTAGCACCACCGCCAACGATAACGAAGGTTAGGAGCATCTGACGACGATCTCGATCCGTCTCACGGTCTGCCTGCTCGAACGCGTTGATGACCCGATCATGGATCCGCATGCCGTCGCGGATCCACTTCAGCGGCAGGGCATACTGCTCGGCATCGGCCATACCGAAGAAGTTGGGCACGCTCCCCGGCGCCAGGATAAGGGCATCGTAGGCAATCGGGCCGGCATCGGTATCGAGCTGGTGCCGCGCCAGATCGACCCCATCAACCACGGCCTCCATGAAGCGGATCCGGTGGTCCCGGGCGATTCGACGCGCCGGGTAGGCAATCAGGCCAGGTTCCACCCCGCCGGTCGCGACCTGGTAGAGGAGGGGGGTGAAGAGGTGATAGTTCCGGCGGTCAACGGCAAGGACTTCGGTCTGGGCATCCCCGCCCACAAGCTGCTTGAGACGCCCTAGCGCGGCCAGACCGGCGAATCCAATGCCGACAACAACAATCCGCCGTGCTGGCTGATCGGGCGCCGGCGCGGCCATAGTTGCACGTCGCGCGTCCTGCCGCGGCCAGAGCCGCCCTCGGATGACCCGGAGCATCGCGATCGTGATGAGGGCTGCGATCAGCCCGGTGCCGCGCCGCATGTCGGTCACGCCTCCCTTCTGGCATATCACCACTGGTCCGCCAGCGCGGACCAACCCACCCGTGCCTATACAAGATTCCTGCCAGAGATAAATTGACAACCATAACGTATCGCTGTATGCTCCGGCATAGAGAGACCGGTCGAGGAGTGCCACCGCGCAAGCGTATGGGGTGCAAGCAGACTCGCATGCCCGAGGAGAGCGAGTACTATCGGATCGGCGAGCTTGCTCGGCGATGCCGGACGAGCCGTCGGACGATTGACTACTATACCCGCCTCGGGCTCCTGCACCCGATCGCGCGGACAGACGGCAACTACCGGCTCTATGGGGCGGATGCCCCGGCCCGCGTCGCGCGGATTCGTGCCCTTCAGGCGCGGCGGCTCTCGCTTCGGGAGATCGCGGCCAGCCTGAACGGCAATGGGAGCGACACCGTGGGCGATGCTATCGAGCGTTTCCGCCTGGTGGCGCGTGAGCTCGACCGTCTGCGCGGCGAGGTGGCCGAGATTCAGGAGACGATCACAGAGGCGCGACAAAAGGACGGGAGAAGTCGGATCCTGGGCGACGCCGCACGCGAGACCCTCGCTCGTGCGCGGGCCCTGGTTCTGCTTCTCGCCAGCCTGATGGTCGATGCTTCAATCGGCGTATCAGGGTGAGAGAGTATGACGAACACACTGAAGACAGCAGTGTTGCTCGCGGGTCTGACGGCCCTGCTCCTGGTCGTGGGGCAGGTGCTGGGCGGATCCGGTGGGCTGACGATTGCCTTGATCCTGGCGCTCGGCATGAACGCGCTGAGCTACTGGTTCTCGGATCGGATTGCCCTAGCGATGACCGGCGCACGCGAGGTGTCACTGGCCGAGGCTCCAGAGCTCCATGCCTTAGTCGCCCGCGTCGCGGCCATGGCGCGCCTGCCCAAGCCGCGGGTCTACATCATTGACTCGGCATCGCCAAACGCCTTCGCGACCGGGCGGGATCCCGGGCACGCGGCGGTCGCGGTGACGACCGGGATTCTGCGCGTGCTGAGCCCGGAGGAACTCGAGGGCGTCCTGGCTCATGAGATGGCGCACATCCGTAACCGCGATACGCTGATCGCGACGATCGCGGCGACGATTGCCGGGGCCATCACCTATCTCGCCCAGATGGGACAGTGGGCCTTCATGTTCGGCGGCTACGGCGGACGCCGCGACGATCGCGAAGGTGGGCTAGCCGGCCTGGAGGCGCTCCTCATGATCATCCTGGCCCCGCTGGCCGCCGTGCTGATCCAGCTGGCGATCTCGCGGTCGCGTGAGTTCAACGCCGACGCGACCGGCGCACG
>JAJPJC010000294.1 GCA_021324445.1 Isosphaeraceae bacterium | reverse complement strand
TGGCGCCGTCCGAGTCTGGTGGGGAGCGGCTGGATGGCGCCGCGCCCTCCGGACGTCTCATTCTCTGAGAGCCGCTCAGTCTCGGAGGATCGGCCTGGCCGCCACCCCGCTCTAAATCTCGATCATCGCGTGAGTTGCGGTAACCATCACGTCGGAGCACTCCGAAACGCGGGGAGAGCGTCTCCCGAATCCGTGCGGTCGCGCTGTCTCGCTGCCGATTTTTCTCCGTGTCGTGCTCCTAGGGTCCTCGGTCCGCTGGTCAGAATGATCCTGGCTGATGCGATCGACGAGGTCCTCAAAGTGAGCGGACTCCTCGGTTTGGCGACGCGCAACCGCCAGCGGTGAGCGCGTCCTCGAGCCCGGGCGTCCGCCCAGGATTCGGTAAACCAGGTCCGGTCCGGAACCCTCGTCCCCTCATCGGTACCACGTATCATCTGGTCTCTTTACGCGGGGGAGTTTGCCATGATCCGTTCGCCCATGTCTCGTCATCGCGGTTTCACCCTGATCGAGTTGCTCGTCGTCATTGCCATCATCGCGGTGCTGATCGCGCTCCTCTTGCCGGCGGTGCAATCGGCGCGCGAGGCGGCCCGCCGGGCCCAATGCACCAACAATCTCAAGCAGTTGGGCCTAGCTGTACACAATTACATCTCGTCCAACAACGCCTTTGTCCCACACGACAACTGGCCTTCCCCCAACAATCCGATCCAGCCCGGCTACGCCTGGGCGACAGCCTGGACGGTGTTGATCCTGCCCTACGTGGAGCAGACCACGATGTACAACGCGTACAACTTCGCGTGGTCGAACACCATGGGTTATCCTGCCCAGGGTTACAACATGACGCTCTGCATCATGCAGCCGGGCTTCCTGCTCTGCCCCTCCGAGAACCAGGTTCAGCGAATCTTCAACCCCGGCGGCCTCTCCGGGATTTACGGCTCGCAGAATTACGTCTCCAATCTCGGCGGGCCGGGGACCATTGCCTGCTACACGGGCCCGATCGTCCCGGTGCCGTTCTACTGGAATCCGGAGCAGTGTGGTCCGTTCGGAATCGAGGCGATCACCGACGGGACGTCGAACACCGCACTGTTCAGCGAGCGGCTGAAGGGGCTGCCGTATTCCACCTTCCAGCAGCCGTCCGGGCTGGTCTACCCGTCGTCTGGGCCCAACTTCAAGCGCGGGGTCTTTCCTCCTCCCATGACCCTGAATGCCGCTACCGGCAATTATCAGAATGCCTTGGCCTGGTTGCAGGGGTGCCGGGCCACCCCGGGGACGACGTCGACGATCTGGACCTGGCTCAATGGCTTTTTCTGGATCCCCGGCTACCCGGATGCCACCGTGATCGACTCCTATACGCACTACAACACGCCGAATGGGATCTCCTGCTACAACGTCGACAGCCCGGGTTACCCGAACGAGGCGTGGGTCTGGGGCGGTTGCTCCGGCGCCCTGCCGCCTTCGAGCAACCATCCTGGCGGTGTCAACATGGCCTTTTGCGACGGGTCGGTCAAGTTCATCAAGGACAGCGTGAACATCCAGACCTTCTGGGCGCTCGGCACGAAGAATCTGGGCGAAACGATCAGTTCCGACCAGTACTAACGGCGGCCGAGGAACCAGGATTCGGCTCAGGTCGGTTCTCGGCGGGACCGGACTCTCCGATCCCGCCGAGAACCGGGACAGTACAATGGCGGCCGGTGTGGACATGGTCCGGGATGAGGAATGTCCCATGTTGGTCTACGGGAGACATGCCATGCGCTCTTGCAGTTGTGGACTCGGTTTGCTCGTCCTGTTGATGGGTTTGTCCGGCTGCGGTGATTCGTCTGCACCCCCGCAAGTGGATGGTGCCACGGTGGAGGCCACGAAAAAAGCGATGGACTCTCTGCCGGGGCTCGACCGTATCAAGGACATGACGGCGAAGGTGAAAAAAGGCCCGCCGCGATCGTCCAAGATAACGCACGGGACGAAGTAAGGGTCCCAGACGGAAGGAGGAGGAACGCGGACCCGACCCGTTCTGCGCTGGGATCCTCTTTCGCCTCGATCAGGGCGGTGCGGGCGAGAGCGACCGTCCGGGACGAGCAATGATCGCCGCCGCTGAGCGCGACGGATTCAGCCTCGGAGGGGTCTGAGATGATGAACATCAAGATCGGCAGTGCGCCAGACTCCTGGGGTGTCTGGTTTCCCAGCGATCCCAGGCAGACTCCCTGGAATCGTTATCTCGACGAGGTCGCCGCGGCCGGCTACGAGTGGACGGAGCTGGGTCCCTACGGCTACCTGCCCACGGACCTGCCGACCCTCCGCGCCGAGCTGGACCGGCGGGGTTTGAAGGTCTCCGCGACCGTCGCCATCTCCCACCTGGAAGACCCGGCCGCCTGGCCCGACCTGGAGCGACAGGTCCTAGGCGGCGGCGAATTACTGGCCACCCTGGGCGCGCGCTTCCTCGTGCTCATCGACGATACGTACTCCAATCTGTTCACCGGCCGGTCCACGCGTCCGTCCCGGCTCGATGCGGACGAGTGGAAGCGGTTGATCGAGGTCACGCACCGGATGGCCGAGCTGGTCCGGGACCGCTTCGGACTCCAACTGGTCCAGCATCCGCATGCGGAGACCCATATCGAATACGAGGACCAGATCGAGGCCTTCCTCGAACAGACCGATCCGCAACTCGTGGGCCTTTGCCTCGACACGGGCCATCATGCCTACCGCGGGGGCGACCCGGTGGCCTTCTTCCGCCGCCACCACGCCCGCATCCCCTACCTGCACCTCAAAAGCGTCGATGGGGCGAAGCAGAAGTGGGTCGAGCGGGAGCAGATCCCCTTCGCGATCGCCGTGGGCAACGACATGTTCTGCGAACCCTCTCAAGGTGTGGTGGACTTCGCCGCGTTCCGGGATGCCCTCCAGGAAGTCGGCTACAACGGCTGGGCGACCGTCGAGCAGGACATGTACCCCGCGCCGTTCGACAAGCCGTTGCCGATCGCCAGGCGGTCCCGGGAGTATCTCCGCTCAATTGGACTCGGTTAGACTCGACGGGCGCGGATTTCAGATTCTAAAATTTATTGAAATAAATATTCCTTGTGGATCTGGGATCGCGATGGCCTCTGAAGGTTGCCCGATGTCCCAAGGACGCGCCCTCACTCGACTGACCGTGCAGGCCCCGCCACCGGCCTCGGCGCCCGGCAGGGTTTGCGTAGGGTCGATCCTGATCAACACGGCGCGGGGCAGGTCGGCGGACGAGGCCGCCCCGTGCCGGGCTCCTACCAGATTCCCGAGCTGACAAACAGGCGGACTCGCGCCTCGTGATCTTGCCAAAGACCGGGGACCAAACTATCCTACATTCCGACAGCAGCTTTTCGGTGTGTTCGGAGAGCCAGAGATCGGGAAAGGGACGCAACTCCTAAAGGCTTGAAAAGGCTGAGTCTCGGAGGGCCGGCATGGCCGCCAACCCGCTCACAGTCTCAATCACCACGTGAGTTGCGGCGCCGATCGCGTCCGAATCCCTCGAAACACCGGCAGAGCGTCTCCAGAATCAGTCCGGTCGGGTCGGCCGGCTTGTTGCGGATTCCTTCTAACGTCAAGCTCCCGAGGTCCTCGGTCCGTAGTCGCAATGATCCTGGCTGATGCGATCGAGGAGGTCCTCGAAGTTCCTGGGCGCCTCGGTTGATCGGCGCGCATCCCGGAGGTCGCGTCGTCGGGTTCGAGCCTCCGCCCAGATTTCGGTGATGTCCGCCAGGCCAGGTCCGGAACGGTCGTCTCCTCGGAGAAGACGCCATGATCCGTCGATCTTTGCCCTGGATCTGCTTGTCCGGCTGGGCTTTGACTTGGCTCGCCGTCGGCACGGCGCCGGCCGGCGCCGCAGAGCCGGCGGCCCCCACCCTCGACTTCAACCGCGAGGTCCGGCCGATCCTGGCGCGGCATTGCTTCAAGTGCCATGGGCCGGACGAAGGACCCCGTGCACGTGCACGACCTCCAGGCGACGATTCTCCACCTGCTGGGGCTCGACCACGAGAAGCTCACGTTCCACTACGCCGGCCGCGATTTCCACCTGACCGACGTCCACGGGCAGGTCGTGAACCGTCTCCTGGCATGACCTCAAGGGTGGGATCACCGGACGCGATGGGGAGAACCTGACGATGGCGCGCGACCTGGGACCAAGGGTGCAACGAAGCGATCGGCTGGGAGGATTGCTGGCTCTGGTTCTGTGTGTGAGCCTGCGCGGGGCCTGGGGGGCCGATCCGGAGCGGCCGCTGGAGTTCGAGCGCGACGTCTGGCCGATCGTCGCCACTCACTGCACTGGATGCCATGGCGGCGACAAGCCCAAGGGCGGGTTGGACCTGCGGACGGTCGCCTCGATGTTCCGCGGCGGCGACAGTGGTCCTGCCTTAGAGAAGTCCGACCCCGAGTCCAGCCTGCTCCTGGAACGAATCACCAACGGGGAGATGCCCCCGGGCAAGCAGCGGAAGCTGTCTCCGCACGAGATTTCCGTGGTGCGGGCCTGGGTCCGCGCCGGGGCGTTTGCGCTCCGGCCGGACACGATCCCGCCGCCGGTCTCGCCGGTCCGAGACGACGATCGCCGTTTCTGGTCGTTTCGGCCGCTGGCGCGGCCGCGGATTCCCGCCGTCACCCGATTCGCCTCAGTCCGAACCCCGATCGACGCCTTCTTACTCGCGAAGCTGGAACGCCAGGGGCTGGGGTTCTCGCCCGAGGCCGATCCGGCCACGCTCGCAAGACGGGCCTACCTCGACCTGCTCGGCCTGCCGCCGTCGCCCGAGGAGCTCGACGCCTTCCTCTCGGACCGAGGACCCGACGCGTTCGAGCGGCTGCTCGATCGCTTGCTGGCCTCGCCGCACTTCGGCGAGCGGTGGGGACGACACTGGCTCGACGTGGCAGGCTACACCGACACGGTCGGCTTCGACACCGATGCGACCAACATCATCCTCAGCGAAGGGAAATGGCGCTACCGCGACTATGTCATCGCCGCCTTCAACAGGGATAAGCCGTACGATCGGTTCCTCACCGAGCAACTCGCCGGCGACGAGCTGTACGATTGGCGGAGGGCCCCGCAGTCCACCCCCGAGATCCGCGAGGCCCTGATCGCCACCGGCTACCTGCGCACCGCGCGCGACTTGACTCACGAAGATGTCGGCGTGATCCCCCAGAACTTCTTCACCATCATGCACGACACCCTCGAGTCGGTGGGGACCGGCGTGCTGGGCCTGACGGTCAACTGCGCCCGCTGCCATGACCACAAATACGATCCCATCCCTCAGGAGGATTACTACCGCCTGATGGCGATCCTCACGCCGGCCTATAATCCCCGGGCCTGGCTCCCGGTCATCCCGACCGAGACGAACAAGAACGATCGGGGATTGCCCGACGTCTCGCCGGCCGAGCAGGCGGAAATCGTCCGGGCCAACGCCGAAATCGATCGCCAGCGGGACGAGCTTCGTGGCCGATTGGCCCGGTTGCGCCAACCGGTTGAGAACCGGCTGTTCGAAGCGAAATTGGCCCCCCTCCCGGCGGTCATCCGGGCGGATGTCAAGACGGCGCTGGAGACGCCGGCGGAGCGACGGACCGAGGTCCAGAAGTACCTGGCCTCCAAGTTCGCGACGACCCTGACCGTCAAGCCCGCGGAGGTGAGCGCGGCGCTCGGCAAGGCGGACAAGGCGGCCGTGGCCGAGCTCGAAGGGAAGATCGCCGCGACCGAGGCGAGGCGCCGCAAGTGGGGGAAGATCCAAGCCCTGTACGACATCGGGACACCGCCGGCGACGCATCTGCTGATCCGCGGTAGTGAAGAGACGCCGGGGCCGGAAGTGCCCCCCGGTTTCCTCCGGGTCCTCTGCCGCTCCGAGGGTGACGCATTGGCGACGGTCGGGCCAACGATCGAAGGGACCAGCGGCCGGCGCACGGCCCTGGCCCACTGGCTCACCAACCCGGAGTCCCCCGCGTCCTCCCTGGCGGCGCGCGTGATGGTCAACCGCGTCTGGGAACATCTCTTCGGACGTGGGATCGTGGCGACCCCCGAAAACTTCGGCGCACAGGGGCTGCCGCCGTCGCACCCCGAGCTGCTGGAATGGTTGAGTTCCGAGTTCGTCGCCAGCGGCTGGCGAATCAAGCCGTTGATCAAGCTGCTGATGACCTCGACCGCCTATCGTCAGGCGTCGCGGCGAGGCGCAGCCGTGGGAAGTCCGGGGATGGCCGATCCGGACTCGCTGGACCCGGGCAACGAACTGCTGTGGCGAATGCGGCTGCGGCGGCTCGAATCCGAGAGTGTTCGCGACGCGATCCTGGCCGTCAGCGGCGACCTCAATCGGGCCGCCGGCGGCCCGCCGATCCCGATCCACGCGCAAGCCGACGGCATGGTGGTCGTGGCCAAGGACCGCCTGGCCCGCCCCGCCGATCAGTGGCGGCGGAGCGTCTACCTGATCGCGCGACGGGCGTATAACCTCTCGCTCCTGACGGTCTTCGACCAGCCGATGGTCGCGACCAACTGCCTCCGGCGCGATGCGTCCGCGGTCCCGCTCCAGTCGCTGGTGATGCTCAACGACGCCTTCCTGGCCGAGCAGGCCGAGCACTTCGCCAACCGGGTCGAACGGCATGCCGCATCGTCGCCGACCGCGCGGATCCTTGCGGCGTTTCGCCTGGCGCTGGCGCGACGGCCCAATGCGAAGGAAGAGGCAATGTGTCAGGAACTGCTGCGGAAACAGGCGGCGCTCGGCCGATCGGCCGGCATGTCGCGGGAAGTCGCCGCCCACAAGGCACTGGTTCAGCTCTGCCATGCCTTGTTGAACACCAGCGAATTCTTGTACGTGGAATGAGGTGCGTCCCGACCCTCCCGCGGGTCGGGCGAACCTCAGGGACCGTCGGTTCCAGGAGATCGTCATGGCGAAGTCCGATGTGCTCTCCCAGTTGGGTACCGGGCCTGCATCGCTCCCAGGGACGGCCACATACCCCAGCCGTCGGGAGTTCTTGCAGCAGGCGACCTGGGGTTTCGGCATGGCCGCGCTGGCGGTCTTGCTGGATCAGGAACGCGCCTGGTCCCAGGAGGCGACAGCCGGCGGATCGATCCCCGCCGACCTGCGGCCGCGACCCGGCCACTTCCCTCCCAAGGCGACGTCGGTGATCATGCTCATGCAAGTCGGCGGGCCCAGCCAGATCGAACTCTTCGATCCCAAGCCGGAGCTTCAGAAACGCCACGGCCAGGTCTACCAGGCCGACGTCGAGGTGCTCCAGCCCGGCAGCGAGAGTAAGAAGCTGATGGCGGGCCTGTTCCCGTTCCATCATCGCGGCCAGTGCGGTATGGAAATCTCGGAGCTGCTCCCGCACATCGGTTCCATTGCGGATGAGGTATGCCTGGTCCGCTCGATGTACAGCGACCACAACAACCATCCTCAGGCCACGCGGGCCCTGCTCGGCGGCAAGATCTTCCCGGGTCGTCCTTCCGTCGGCTCGTGGATCAGTTATGCGTTGGGGACGGAGAATCAGAACCTCCCGGCGTACGTGGTGCTGCGCGATCCCACCGGCTACAACAACGGCGGCACCACGATGTGGGAGAACGGTTGGCTCCCGGCCCTGTTCCGGGGCACCGAGATCCAGTCGCGCGGCGCGGCGGTCCTCGACCTGCACCCGGCGGTGGCTCTCCCCGACGGCATGCAACAGAACACCTTGGAGGTGCTGGCTGGGTTGAACGAGGAACACCGCCGGCTTTACCCGCGCGAGTCGGACCTCGACGCTCGGATCCGCAACTATGAATTGGCGGCTCGGATGCAACTGAACGCGGAGAAGGTGCTGGACATCTCGTGCGAGTCGGCGACGACGCGGCGGCTCTATGGACTGGACGACCCGGTCACGGAGAACTTTGGCACCCGCTGCCTGATGGCCCGGCGCCTGGTGGAGTCGGGGGTTCGCTTCGTCCAGGTCCTGGTCCCGATCGCGGCGGGTACCAATACGTGGGACCACCATGAGAAGCTCAAGAGCGGGCTGGAGGCGGTCTGCCCGCAAGTCGACCGTCCCTCGGCGGCCTTGATCCTGGATCTGAAGCGGCGCGGTCTCCTGGACACCACGATCGTGCTCTGGACCGGCGAGTTCGGCCGCCTGCCGATCTCCCAGCACGGCAACGGCCGCGACCACAATCGCCACGCGTTCAGCCTGATCCTCGCGGGCGGCGGCTTCAAATCCGGATACGTCCACGGCCGCACGGACGAGCTCGGCTACAAGGCCGTGGAGGGGAGGGTCAGCACCCCCGATCTCCTCGCCACGATCCTGAACCAGCTCGGCCTGGACCACGATCGTTTGAAATACCGGCATCAGGGGCGCGAGGAGTCCCTGACCGACTCCGCGGTGACGCACGCTCGAGTGGTCCATGAGCTCCTGGACACCCCCGCCGGCGACCCTTCGAGGCGAGCCTGAGAGTCTGTTCCGGAAGGGTTGAGGGTGGATTTCGCAGGGCGGGGGCAACCCACCGATCCTGAACCTTACCAGGGCTTTGCCTTGGTGGGTTTCACCCACCCCACAACCGTCAGTTCTCCTTCGGGAACAAACTCTAATGCAACCATCAGAGTATCGGTTGAGTCTCGAGGCTCGGTCGGAAAGAAACCGAAGAAAAGGGCCTGCTCGATCACGAGGCGGCCATCCCGAACGCCACGTGGTTCGCCGTCCGTCTCTCGTGCCGCGCTCCCAAGCGACGGCATTCGTGGACACCACGCTTCTCAGGGTTTGCGAGTTCATTTCAGGCTGAAGCATTCCAGGGGTCATCGCCATACAAAACCGTCGTGCCTTCACGCTGATCGAACTCTTGGTCGCGATCGCCATCATCGCGGTCTTGATGGCGCTGCTGCTACCGGCCGTCCGGTCGGCCCGGGAGTCGGCGCGCCGGGCCCAGTGTGTCAACAACCTCGAGCAGTTGGGCCTGGCCGTCCACAATTACATCTCGACAAACAATGTGTTCCCACCCCTGCACGCGAGCTGGAATCTCACCGGGGTCGCCGCACCGAACCCCGGCGCCAATCCCGATGATCCCTGCTGCACGTTCCTCTTGAACTGGGCCGTGGCTCTGCTGCCGAATCTCGAGCAGGGCGCGCTCTCCAACGCCACCAATCAAAGTCTTGGTGCGATCGAGCCTGCGAATTACTACACTCTTTCGTTCACGCAGCTTTCTGTGATGAACTGTCCCTCGGAGGACATGAAGGTGGTCCCTGGGTCAGTACCAATAAGTCCAACTACCGGGCCAACTTTCAGGGTCCTCCCTCGATGGGCTCCTGCGATGGCGTGATCGTCCCCATGCACGGAGACCCGCGGGGCCTCACGGGACCGGGTATGAATGACAACGGCCTCGATGTGACCTTCGGCGTTGAGGGCGTGACCGACGGGACATCCAACACGGCCATGTTCAGCGAGCGACTGCTCGGGACCCCCCTGTTCGGCAATAATTCGGGGCAATCCACCATCACGGCCGGGCAGAAGAACCTGGCACTGCTCGGCATGTTCACAGTGAACATCGCCATGGGCCCGAATATGGATGTGGGCGGGCCCAACATCGCGCTCCGGTTCGTCCAGGCTTGTAATGCCATCCCCGGGAGTCAGACGCTCACCTCCCTCAGTGGCTGGTGGCCCGGCGCGTGCTGGAACGGCACCCACGGCGGGACACTGAATTTCAACGCCCACGATCACTGGAACACCCCGAACAAGGCGACGGCTGGCTGGACGTCTACGTCGTCCAGGGGGGCGTCTTCCCCCCCGATCCCGCGCGGCCTTCCTGTGGCGACCCTTCAACCTGATGGGACATGTGTTGACTTCAGTCACGCCGGAGACCCAGGCTGTGGCGGACCTGCGGAACGCAGCGCTAACCTTCGGGGTACTGGGCTTTTGCCTGGGCGGATGCCTGGGGATCGCCGGCGGCCTGGCGCGGCCGTCGCGAGCCGCCCTGGTGACGGCCGGGCTGCTCGGCTCGATCCTGGGCCCAGCCCTTGCCGCCGGCGTCACCCTCGCGTGGCTGCCGTCGTTCCTGTGGGCCCGGATCACTTATAGCGATTACGAACTGATCATTTCGCTGGCCATCCATGGCCTGCCCTGGGGCCTGGCAGGGGCAGCGGCGGGGCTAGCCTTCGCGGTCGGGCTGGGCGAGGGGCGACTGATAGGGCCAACCCTGGCGGCCGGCTTCGTGGGGGCCGTGCTGGGGACGATCGCCTTCGACCTGATCGGCGCTGCCCTGTTCCCCTTCGCCGATACCGCCGAGCCAATCGCCACGACCTGGCCATGCCGGTTGCTGGCCCGGATGCTGGTCACCGCCGCGACCGCCGCTGCCATGATCTTGGTCCTCCCGGCGCCCCGCCCCGCCCCGGCCGCACGCCCACCCGAGATCGGGTCGCCGTCGCAGCCCTGAACTGGCTGAACGAAACCGGAGATCGAGCGGAGTCCGCTCGCAGCGGTCATGCTGTCGCTGGAGGAATGGCTGAGGAACGCAAGCCGTTGAGCTGCGGCGGGCTCGGCTCCCTCCAGCCCGCCGAGGGGAACGCAGTCGTGGCTCACGCCTTGGCGCCGACCTTGGCGAGGGTCTGCGCCTTCTTGACGATCTCGTCCTGGAACCGTGACGGCAGCTTCTGGTACTTGTGGAACTCCATGCTGAAGCTCCCCTTCCCCTGGGTCATGCTCCTGAGGTCGTTGGAGTAGCCGAACATCTCGGCCAGGGGGACTTCGGCGGTAATCACGGTGAAGCCGGCCCGCGATTCGGTCCCGAGGATGACGCCCCGCTTCGACGAGAGGGCTCCGGTGACCGGGCCCTGGAACTCCGTCGGCACCTCGACTTCGACCTTCATGATCGGCTCCAAGAGGACCGGGTCGGCCTTCTTGAAGGTCTCGCGGAAGCAGTCCCGGGCGCAGATCTCGAACGCCATGGTCGAGGAGTCGACGTCATGATACGAGCCATCCTCCAGCCGCATGTGTACGCCCATGACTTCGTAGCCGGCCACCGGCCCTTTCTGGAGCGACTCGCGGAACCCCTTCTCGACGGAGGGAATGTATTCCGTGGGGATCCGGCCGCCGGTGACCTTGTTCTCGAAGACGAAGGGCTCCGGTGACTGGGGATCCAGGGGAATCAACGTCCCGACGACATGGGCGTACTGCCCGGCGCCGCCGGTCTGCTTCTTGTGCTTGTAGTTGAACTTCGTCTCCCGGGTGGGCGCCTCGCGGTAGCTGACCTTGGGCGCCCCGACGGTGCACTCGACCTTGTACTCGCGGCGAATCCGCTCGACGTAGATCTCCAGGTGCAGCTCACCCATCCCCGAGATGATCGTCTCACCGGTCTCGTGGTCGACGTGGACGCGGAAGGTGGGATCCTCGCGCATGAAGCGGTTCAGCGCCTTGGCCAGCTTGTCGTAATCGGCGCGCTTGACCGGCTGGATCGACAGGTCGATCACCGGCTCGGCGGCGTAGATGCTCTCCAGCGAAAGGTCGCTCCCCTCGGAACAGTAGGTATCTCCGGTGGCGCATTCGATGCCCATGACGGCCACGATGTCGCCGGCCCCGGCCGCGTCGATGTCTTCCTTCTGATCGGCGTGAACCCGGAGGATCCGGCTGATCCGCGCGCGCTTCCGTTGCCGCGTGTTGTAATAGAAGGTCCCCTTGGCCAGGGTGCCCTGATAGATGCGGACGAACGTGACCTGCCCGAACGGCTCCTCGACGAGCTTGAAGGCCATCGCGACCAGGGGCGCATCGGGATCGGCAGCCAGCGGGACCTCGGCCCCGCCGTTGGAATGGTCCTTGGCGAAGACCTCGCGGTCCAGCGGGCTGGGTAGATATCGGTTCACCGCGTCGAGCAGGGGCTGGACCCCCTTGTTGCGATAAGCCGAGCCGACCAGCACCGGGCAGATCTGCTGCGCAATCGTCCCCTCGCGGATCGTCTTGTGGATCAATTCGACGGGCACCTCCTGCTCCTCCAGCAGCAGACCCATGATCTCGTCGGAGAGCATCGAGAGCGCCTCGAGCATCCCCTGGCGGGCGCGCTCGGCGGCCTCGACCAGCTCGGCGGGGATCGGCTCGGTGCGGACCGTCTCGCCCTTGGCGCCGTCGAAATACACCGCCCGGCGATCGATCAGGTCGACGACCCCGGCGAAACTCGACTCCGACCCGATCGGGATCTGCAAGGGGATCGCGGTCAAGCCGAGCTTGGTCTCGAGCTGCTGGATCACGTTGGCGGGGTTGGCCCCGGTACGGTCCATCTTGTTGATGAACGCGATCCGAGGGACCGCATACCGCTTCATCTGCCGGTCCACCGTGATCGATTGCGACTGCACCCCGGCCACGGCGCAGAGTACCAGCACGGCGCCGTCCAGGACGCGGAGCGACCGCTCGACCTCGACCGT
Organism: Isosphaeraceae bacterium; assembly: GCA_021324445.1. Lineage (GTDB taxonomy): Bacteria > Planctomycetota > Planctomycetia > Isosphaerales > Isosphaeraceae > JAJPJC01. The sequence goes on along the minus strand of JAJPJC010000294.1, from coordinate 16,802 downwards.
GAAATCCACGTGACCCGGTGTGTCAATGATATTGATCTTGTGGTCATCCCAGTGGACCGTGGTCGCGGCCGAGGTGATCGTGATGCCGCGCTCCCGCTCCAGCTCCATGTGGTCCATCACCGCACCCTCGCCCTTGACCTCCTTGATCACGTGGGTGCGGCCGGTGTAATACAGCACCCGTTCGGTGAGCGTGGTCTTGCCCGAGTCGATGTGGGCCGAGATGCCGATGTTGCGGAGAGTTCGAAGGTTTTCCATGGTGAAGAGTAACTCAGCCGTCGGGCAAGGGGTGGAACGCCCTTTGTCCGGGCTACGAACCACGTCACGATACATCAGTCGGGGTCAAGTCAGCCCGCCGTTCCAACGCGGGCTGAAGGGCATGCCGAGGGGGAGCTACGAGGGCACACCAAAACCGATCTGTGACAGACTAATCAATTTTGGTGTGAAGCATGGGAAAAGTCCGAGTAGACTTCATGAATGCGAGCAGAGTATTTTATCAATGGACCGCACGCGGTCAAGGCCAAAGCGCGACCTCACACGGGATTGTACGCCGGCGGGGAAGCCCCCGTTGGCGAATTCGCTCCGATCCCACCGGTTTTGGCCGGTGATCGGGACCCACTGGGCGCGACCGACCGGTTGCCGTGCCGGCGGGACGCCAGCACTCGAACCGAACCCCCCGAGAGGGAGATCTCCATGGAACTGCCCCCCTTTGCCGACGAGGCGGCGCTGTTCGACTGGGCCGCGAAGAGGCTCTACGCGGCGGTCCTGAGCGACGCCTGCGACGCGATGGGGTACCGCGACCGGGCCCTCGCCGCCGATATCCGGCCGCTGGATGAGAGCCAAGTCCTGGTGGGCCGGGCCAAGACGGTCGTCTGGGCGCCGCTCTCGCACGTGCCCAGCAACCCCTATGAGAAAGAAATCGCCGCGGTGGACTCCCTCCGGCCCGGTGAGGTCTTCGTGATGGCGGTCAACCGCTCGCCAGCGATTGTCCCCTGGGGCGAGCTGCTGTCGACGGCGACCCGCGCGCGGGGGGGCCGCGGAGCGGTCCTCGACGGGCTGGTCCGGGATAGCTCCCGGATCCGGGCGATGGGCCTGCCGGTCTTCTGCACGGGGCGCCGGCCTTATGACTCCTGCGGCCGGGGGATCGTGGTCGATTACGATGTGCCGATCGTCATCGACGGCCTGGCCATCCACCCGGGCGACCTGGTCTTCGGCGACGCCGATGGCGTGGTGGTCGTCCCGCGCGCGGTGGAAACCCCAGTCCTGGCGCGAGCCTGGAGCAAGGTCGCCGGCGAGAACCTGACCCGCCAGGCCCTCGAAGCCGGGCAGTTGCTGGATGAGGTCTATCGACGGTACGGAATCCTCTAAGGGAGATCGACCGAAGGCCAGATTATGCAAGACGATCCGCATGGGCCCTCCTCATGCTCGCCGGCTGGGATGATCCCGTTGCCGTGGTGGGGCGCCGGCCGCCACAAGGCGATGACCGTCCCCCGGGTCCAGACGGTCGTCGCCGGCCGGCGGCGCGACCGCCACGGTTGCGCTGACCCAATCCCGGTGGGATGCCTGAATATTTCGCTGCCGCGCCCGAAGAAAATTCTAGGGCGCGATCTTGCCGCGATGACGCTGAATTCCAGATATCTATGACGCTCGCGCGAAAATCCGTCGAGCGTTTCCAGCCTTCCGCGGCGAGTGGCTCTGCACTTAGCCCTCGCGACTGGCCGCTCCCGTGCAAGTAGCCGGTTTCCTGGCCGATCCGCCGGCGGCTCGGCCGCCATCCTCGCACAAGGACCCACGAATGATCCGCGCCCCGAGGCGTGCTGAGGCTGGCGGTCAGGGTTGGCTGGTCAACCGACGGCCGTTCGAGGCGCCGGCCGGCTGGCGAGTGCTGGTCCCGGGCTGGCCCCAGTTCTTCTGGGGGCAGCAGCAACGGGCCTGGGTGCTGCTGGGCTCGTACGTCGTGGCGATCGGCGCCGGACTCCTGACGTGGGGGACCTGGGTTGGCTTGAGCTTCTTCGCCTTCGCCTTCCTGACCCACGTCAGCTCGACGACCGATGCGATCCGCCAGGGCTCGTTCCCGATCTACCCGCGGCGTGCGGCCTTGGTCCTGACGGCCACGGCCCTGGCGCTGCTGGTCTACCTCCCGGCTCTGGCCACCTTGTTCGTGGCCGCCTGGCCACGGTTCTCGCCCTCGGGCACACACCACGGCTACCTGGTGAATTGTTGGGCCTATCATGGCGCCGGGCCCCGGCGCGGGGATTGGGTCTGGCTCCGACTTCCTCCCACGGGACAGCCCTGTGCCGCCCAGGTCATCGCCATCGCTGGCCAGGAAGTGGAGTGGACGGGCCACCAATGGCGGATCGACGGCCAGGACCAGCCGCAGCATGCCCTCCTCCGCATGAGCGGTCGCCCCCTGGCCTGCCGCTTCCAGGTGCCCCCCAACCAGGTCCTCGTCGAGCCGGAGGACGAGGGCGCATCGCCCCCGGCGACCACCCCGCTGGTCCTGGTGACCAGCGACCGGATCCTCGGTCGCGCCTGGGCCCAGTTCTATCCCGTCTGGGAACGACGCCTCCTGTGACGAGACGCGCGGCCGGACCCCACCCGCGACCACGCCGGCCGCGGGCCGGACGCCACGTTCCCCCGCTCAGGGGCTCGTCGCCTTCCTGATCATCCGCGGGGCCAGGCGACGATGGGCCGCCCGCGGTCCTCCTCCCGCCGAGAACCGGCCGGAGCCCGGTCCTGGGCATCCCACCATCCCACCCCAGGACGATCGGCTCCCCCGCGACAAGACGGGGGTCCGTTGATATCATTGAGCGGGACTGGGCCGGATCGCCATCGCGCGATGGGGCTGGGCCCAGACCAAAACTGCGACCGGGATCGAGGCGCCCGGTCGTCACGAGCCCGGTCGCCCGGGAGCCTTTGGGCCCCGGTCTGCGATCCTGGCGGGCGTGAGGGAGTCATCGTGCTGAGTCAGATCTGGGCCCCATGGCGTGCACAATACATCCACGAGGCCGCCGCCTCGTCCGAGCCCGTCCCCGGATGCTTCCTCTGCCGTGGGCTAGCCAGCCGCCAGGACCGCGAGAACCTCGTCGTCTATCGCAGTCCGAACTCCCTCGTCGTCTTGAACCGATTTCCTTACAATAACGGGCACTTGCTGGTTGCACCGTGCGTGCATCGAGGGACCCTCAAGGAACTGGACGGCCCCGACTTGCTCGAACCGCTCCAGACGTTGCGGTACCTGACCACCGTGCTCGATCGGATGCTTCAGCCGCAGGGTTATAATATCGGGCTCAATCAAGGTAAGGCCGCGGGGGCCGGCCTGCCCGGGCACCTTCACTGGCACCTCGTTCCTCGCTGGGACGGCGACACCAACTTCATGCCGGTCCTGGATCATTCGAAGGTGATCGTGGAAAGCCTCAACGAATTTTACGACCGACTCCTGGAGGAATTACAGCACGAGCTGGGATCACCGGAGTAATCCCCGCTTGCGGTCCGGACGTGTCGATCCTTCCTGATCGACTCGGAGTCCGACCCGGCTCGTTCTGGATCCCGATCAGGTCGGAAGAGGTCTCATACCATGCTTTTGATCATCATTCGAGCGATCTTCATGCTGGTCGTCGCCGGGTTGGCGGCCCAGACCGCAAGGGTCGTCGGCGCGAATCAGCTCATCACCAATCCCTGGCTGGTCTTCATCGGGATCATGGTCGCCGCCGCCGCGCTGGTCGTGGGCGATATCTTGACCCCCCGGAAGAAGATCCAAACCATCTCGGGCGTTTATTTTGGCGTGCTCGTCGGCGTCTTCCTCTCGTACCTGGTGCGCGAAGCCTTGCAGCCGACCTTGGAACTCTTCTTGCATGAGAAAGTTCACATCTGGTTTTCGAGCTTCTTGACGCTCTTCATCTGCTACATCTGCATTTCGGTGCTGCTCCAGACCAAGGACGACTTTCGGTTCATCATTCCCTACATGGAGTTTTCCAAGGAGATCAAGGGGGCCAAGCCGCTGGTCCTGGACACCTCGGTCGTGATCGACGGCCGGATCGCCGACGTGGCCGAGACCCGCGTGCTGGATCAGCCGATGGTGGTCCCGCGGTTTGTCTTGCAGGAGCTGCAAAGCATCGCCGACAGCTCCGATAAGCTGCGGCGCAATCGCGGGCGACGGGGGTTGGATATCCTCAATCGGCTGCAGAAGTCGCCGGGGGTCGAGGTGCGGATTCACGATGCCGAGCTCCCCGAACTGGTGGGGATCCGGGAGGTCGACCAGCGGCTGGTGGTCCTGGCCAAGCACCTGGGAGGGAAGGTCGTCACCAACGATTACAACCTCAACAAGATTGCCCGGTTGCAGGGCGTGGAGGTGATCAACCTCAACGATCTGGCCAATGCGATGAAGCCGATCGTCCTGCCCGGCGAGTTCTTGACGGTCAAGCTCCTGAAGCGGGGCGAGGAACCCGGTCAAGGCGTGGGATATCTCGACGATGGGACGATGGTCGTCGCCGAGCAGGGGGCCTACCACCTCGGGGAGACCGTGCGCTTGACCGTCACCAGTGTCCTGCAGACCAGCGCCGGCCGGATGATCTTCGGCCGCATGGACCAGGCGCAACCCTCCAAAGCCAATGTCGGCACCGGCCCGGCCACCCATCATCAGGACAACCCCAGCCCGACCCAAAGCCGGCAGCATCACGCCTGAGGCGCTTCGGTCGCATCGGCCGCGTCCTGGACCGATCCGTCATACGGCGTCTTGCACCAATGGCAGATCAGGACCGCGCCGCATTCCGGGCACGCCAAGAGCACGTCGGGTTGCGAGAGGGCCTGGTAGACTTCCTCGCTCGGCGGAGTGTAATCCGCGCGGCACTTGTCGCAAACCAGGGGCTTTTCACAATAGGCGCAGGTGACCATGGGTACCTCCCGGGCGGAGACAACCCTGTGGGTGAAAGCAATCGCACACGCTTGGCGAGACCACTCCCGTGCTAGGGGACGCCGGGGGTTGAGCGGAGGCAGCGGCCGAACTGGCGGACCGCTTGCTGGAGGCGTTGCTCGTTCTCGACCAGGGCCAGCCGCAGGTAGCCTTCGCCGGTCTCGCCGAAGCCGCGACCGGGGCTGACGGCCACGTTCGCCTCCTCCAGCAGCTTCATGGCGAAATCGATGGAGCCGATCTGGGAGCGCCACGGCTCGGGGATCGCCGCCCAGACGAACATCCCCGCGCGGGGGAGATCCACGTCCCAGCCGATCCGCTTCAAACCGCGGACCAGGGTATCCCGGCGGCGCTGATACTCGGCGACCTGGCTGAGCCGGCCTTCCTCGCCATGGCGCAGTGCCACGATCGCGGCGACTTGCACGGCCTGGAAGATCCCGTAGTCGTAATAACCCTTGATCGCCTTGAGGGCCGCCAGCATCTCCCGGTTGCCCGCCGCGAAACCGACCCGCCAGCCGGCCATGTTGTAGCCCTTGGACATCGTGGTGAACTCGCACCCGACCCCGGTTGCACCCTTGACCGACAGGAAGCTCGGGGGCTGGTAGCCGTCGAAGCCCAGGTCGCCGTAGGCGAAGTCGTGGATCACGAAGAAGCGATACTTCCGCGCCAGGGCGACAATCTCCTCGAAGAAGGCCCTCTCGACAACCGTGGCCGTCGGATTGTGTGGATAGTTCAGCACCAGGATCTTGGGCCGAGGCTCCAGGCTCTCACACGTCCGAGCCACGTTGGCCAGAAAGGCCGAGGGCTCCCGCACATCCAGCGAAATCACGTTGGCCGCGGCCAGCGCGATTGCATGGATGTGAACGGGAAAGCTCGGGGCGGGGACCAGGGCGGTGTCACCGGGTCCCAGGAGGGCCAGGCACATGTGGCTGAACCCCTCCTTCGACCCGATGGTCGCCACGATCTCCTGGTCGGGATCGAGCCGGACGCCGAAGCGCGCCTGGTAGCGTCGGGCCACCTCGCGGCGGAGGTTGTAGATGCCGGTGGCGGCGCTGTAGCGGTGGTTCCGCGCGTCGCGCGCCGCCTCGCAGAGTTTGTCGATGACCCAATCCTCGGGCGGGTCGGTGGGGTTGCCCATCCCCAGGTCGATCACATCGATCCCCGCGCGGCGCTTGCGGTACTTCAGCTCGTTGATCCGGCCGAAGAGATACGGCGGCAGGTTCCGCACCCGGGGAGCCACCTCAAGGTCATAATGCTCGGTCGAGTCGTGTTCCTCGGATCCGGGATTCGTCCTGGGGTCGATCATGCTGAGCCTCGCCGCAAACGACCGGCCACCACGGGAAGCCGGGACCGACCAGCGTCCCGCGCCGCGCCCCATCGAACGCCACCAGGCCCGGGCCACTGGGGAGATCCCGATTCTCTCCGGGCCGTCCCCCTCACTGTAACACGCGGCGCGGCGCGTTGCATCACCTCCGGCATCGGTGGCGTGCGTTGGACGCTCACACGAACCCGACGTGTCCGGTCCAGAGCATTCCCCGGACGGACACGTCGAATCCGTTCCCATGGTGGCGCTTCGGGTTAGTCTTTCGGCGCGGGCGCCACGGCGGCCAGGGCGGGCTCCCGATCGAACGGCTCGAGGACCGGCTGCACGTAGTTGGAGTCGTGTACGAGCAATCCCTTGCTCCCGACGAGGAAGTCGTGGTCTTCGGCCACGTCGAGGTTGAAGACCGGCTGGGCCGAGTCGGCCTGGACCGAGCGCACCGCCACGATCCCGCCCAGTGCGCGAATGCGATCGCCGGGCTTCAGGTCGCGCGCCATCGTCCAGCCGTTGCCCGCCTTCCAGAAGCGGTGGATGCCGGTCGCGGCGATCGACTCGCCGGCCATCGTCACCCGGACTGTCGGTGCGGCCCTGGTGTGGTGGACGGCCAGGACCGGCTGGAAGCCCAGAGCACCGGTGGTGGTCTTCTGAGACAGCACGCGATCCCCCACCCGGATCGACTCGATGGGACGGGGACCCTCGATGGTATGAACCAGGGTGCCGGCCCCGAAGCACTCCAGGGAGGCGGACCAGCTCGACGGCGGCTCGATGATGTCGGTGAACGTCGGCTTGGTGGTGGAGGAGCTCGCCTGAAACGCATAGCCGAGCTGGTCGGTCCACCAGCCCTTCCACTTCTCGGGCTCCGCGCCGTGGTTCTGGCCGGTGAGCGCCTTGACCAGGGGGAGCACCCGGCCATTGAGCTGATTGATCTGGTTGTTGATCTCCTCCAGGGCCTGGACGTCCGAGTCGAGCCGTTGCTGCACGGCCCGGTTGTCCTGGCGGATCGCGTCGAGCCGGCGGGCGAGCTGCAAGTCGCGGGACGAGCCGGCGGAGGCAAACGCCTGGGCGACGAGGTAGTCGGCGAAATCCAGGCCCCGGTTGGTCTGACGCCCGGCGGAAGCAGCCGGGGCCCCGGACGCCATGACGTTCGGGTTGACCAGCGGATCGACGGTCATCGCCGGCGCGAAGGAGCGGGCCGGGATCAAGCTGGGATCGATGGCCCGGGAGCGGTACAACCGGCGGACGTTGAATTTCTCCCCCTCGACGAACAGCTCGCCCGTCGAGCCGGGTCCGTTGACCGGCCGCACCTGGTACTTAAATGGCTTGCGGATCATGGAGATCAACCGGCCGAGGATGTCCCGCGGATCGCGCCGCAACAGGGTCTCGGCGGCTCGCCCCCGCACCTCGCCCTCGGGGAAGAGGATCGCCAGGGTGGCCAGCGCGGTCGAGGCGGACGGTCCATCGATCTGGCCGAGCATCTGCACCGCGGCGATCTGCAACCGCTCGCCCCCGGAGAGGAACACGGCCCAGATCATCGGGACGGCGCGCGGATCCGACACCTCGGCCAGCGCCCGCTCGGCCCGGGCGCGCTTGGCCGCATCCTTGCCGTCGAGGTTCTCGCGCAGCTTCTCCAGGCGTGCCCGCCACCGCTTATCCGCATGCTTCTGTCGCTCCGCCTCGAGCTTCGCGGCGGCCGCCTCCTCGGCCTTGACCCAGCGGTTGCCCTGCTTCGTGTAGCCCAGGCGTCGCCAGGCGGATTCCCGGGACGGATCGAGCTGGACGACCAGGTTGTAATGCGCGATCGCTTGCTCCTTGAGTCCCTTTTGCTCGCACCAGGCCGCCAGCCGAAACTGCGCATCGGCCTTGTGAGGCGCCTGGGCGCGCCGCTCCAGGTACTCGCGGATCAGGTCGCGGTAGGCCGGGTCGGAGCGGATCTGCTGCCCGATCTCTTGGGGACTCCCCCATTTCCCGCGGTAGCCGACCAGCCCCAGCAGGCCCCGCGCCATCGCGTTCGACGGGTCGTTCAGAACCGCCAGGGCAAGGTGCTTCATCCGTTCCGCCGTCATGCCGTGCGCTTCGCACCAGAGCGCCAGCCGGACGTGGGCCTCGGCATCGCGGCCCGCCTTCTTCCGGGCCGACTCGTAGGCCGCACGGTCGGCCGTGGCCGGCACACTCACGGCAGGTCCCGGCTCGCCCCGATCCAGGCCGAGCAAGGCGCAGCATGTCAAGAGGGTGTAGATCATGTCCCCGCCTCCAGTGAATGGGAGAGAGCCAGTCCGGTCGGCCCCGGCCGGAATGCCGAGGCTGGAAGTGATGGTTGTCGACGAACGGACGGACGCCGCCCCCGACCGGCCTGGATCTTATGAAACCGCCACCCGAGATGCAACGAAGGAATTCGGAATATTTGAGACTTCTCGATGAATACCACCCCGCCCGCACGACCTCCGTGCGGCTTGACCTCGCCTCCTCGGCGTGGGTATGCGAGCAGTCGGGTCAGACGACCGCTGGGGACCATCACCACAAAGACGCGGCCATGCCACCCAAGCTTTCTTGGCTCAAGGGTCCAGCCTGACTCACTCCGTTGCCGGGTTGAAGGGTAGGCGTCGGATGCAGATCGCTGTGGCGTCACGCCGCCACGAGACACTCACTCGACGTTCACCGGTCATCAAGAGTGCGGGAGAACCTTTTAGACGATCAGTACCAACGCCCCAGGCTCGTGCGCGGACGCCCCCTCCAGGGGCTCAGAATGGCTACCCGGATCGCCTCGGAGACCGAGCTGACGAGGGGTCCCTGCGGTCGGGGGTTCGACCCGCATTTGCCATCGCGCCAGAGCGGATACCTCCGTACCTCGACTCCGGCTACGCCTTCACGGCGAGCACGGCATCGAGCGGCGCCGGGGTTTGACGCCCGCTCACCTGGGTGAACCCAACCTGCCGGAGCAACGCCTGGTATTCCGTGAGAGTCCGCTCCTTGCCCTCGGTGCAGGTCAGCATGTTCAGGTTTTGCATCTGGGCCCAGCGGGGTCCGCGCTTGTCGTCATCCAGCAGCTTCTCGGCGATCAGCACGGCTCCGCCGGGCGGCAGCCGGTCGAAGATGCGCCGGAGCAGGTCGAGGATCTTTGCTTCGGTCCAGTCGTGGAGGATCCGGCCCAGGGCATAGAGGTCCGCCTCGGGAAGCGAATCAGCGAAGAAATCGCCGGCGACCAGCTCGATGCGATCGGCCACCGTCGAGGCCCCGACGATCTCCCGGGCCAGGGGCAGCGCGCCGGCAAGGTCGAAAACGACCGCGCGCAGGTTCGGATAGCGCCGGCAGGCGGCGATGGCGAGGTGGCCGGTCGCCCCGCCCAGATCGACCAGGCGCCGGAACCGTCCCAGGTCGAATGCAGCCACGACCTGGGGCGAGCTGATCAGCCCGTACCCGTGCATCCCCATCAGGAATCCGCGCAGGGCGTCCTCGGTCCGGAAGAAATGGGAGAAGATCGGACCCTCCCAGCCGTAGGTCTGCTGCCAACGGTTGGTCCCCTCACGGACCGCGTCCTCCAGGTTGGCCCAGAGCTTCCACATCACCGTGTTGGAATAGCTGATGTAACCGGTCAAGCGGGCTGGACTCTGCGTGCACAGGTAGGTCGACGCGACGAGGGTGTTCTCATAAACATCCCCGCGCCGATCGAGCAATTGCAGGCCGACGCAGGCGTCGAGCAGGCGCTCCAGCGCATCGGGATCAAGCTTCAGCTCCTCGGCCAGGCCGCTGCAGGATTTCGGCCCGCGTTCCAGGCTGTCAAACAGACCCAGCGCCACGGCGGCGAACATCGTCTTGGAGCGCCGGAACGCTTCGAGGAGGTCGAGGACCACGCTCGGATCGGGCAGGGGAGTGTCTGGAGCCACGGGTCAGCCTCTCCGTGTTGTCTTCGGGTGGGATGAGTTCGGCGCGGCGGCGCCGCGCCCGCCGGGGTTCGGTCCGGTTCACTCCACCGCGCCGGGGAGTCGCTGTTCCATCATCGCGGCAATCTGCTGGGAATCGTCGTCGGTCTGCTGGCGCAGGCCCCGGATGACCTTGCGCCGCCGCTCCTCGGGATGATTCTGGGACAGCTTCCACTTCCCCTCCAGCCGGGAAATCTCGATCCGGAAGCCGACGATCGATCGGAGCAAGCCCTCGAGGCGTTCGCCCTGGAGGTCCATCGTCCAGGGCTCGGGACGAGGTCCTTCGTAGAAGGCGACGGCATGCTGGAGGATCTCCAGCACTTCGGCCCGATGGTCGACGAGCTGCCAGGTCCCATAAGCATGGACGGCGATGTAATTCCAGGTGGGGACCATCCCCGGCTCCTCGTACCACGACGGGGAGATGTACGTGTGCGGGCCCTGGAAGATCGCCAGCACTTCGCCCTCGACCTGTCGCCACTGGGGATTCGCCCGGGCCATGTGCCCGAGGAGGTGCCCCAGCCGCCCGGCCTGAGCATCCAGCAGGAGGGGGAGATGGCTGGCGACGAGGCCGCCCTCACCGGAACAAACCAGGGTGGCGAAGCTGTGCCTGCGGAGGAACGCATGCAGAGTGGAGACGTCGTGCTCGGCAAACGAGGCGGGGTTGTACATGCGCAGGTCCCAGTGGCAGCCGGCCGCGGTGATCGAGTTCGGCACCCGGGCGGCAGGGGTCGCCGGGTCAGTCGCCAGAGCCGGCGACGCCGGCTGGCGGCTCAGGGGAAGACGCCTTTCGAGCTTGATGCTCCCTCCGCAGGGTGACGATCAGGTAAATCACGATACCAACGTTCACGACGAAGAGCGAGACCCGAAGGAGCGTGGTCCTCCGGGCGATCTCGTAGATTTCGAACGGGATGAGGGAGCTAGTGGCGACGATGACGAGATAGCCGGCCCAATCGCGGCCCAGGATCAAGCCGATCCCCTCGACCAGGTGGAGCAGGGCGTAGAAGTAGGTCCCCGCCCGGATGGCGTGGAGATGAGCTCGGTCGACCCCGGTCAGACGGGAGATCAGCTCATGGATCAGATGATTGTGCGGATCGAGGCCCAGATGGATGACGACGCGCTCCGCACGTGGCCCAGGGTCGTGGTCGAGGAAGCGGACGAGCCCGATCCCCACGGCCAGCGCCAGCGCGCCGCTGATCAGCTTGAGGATGCCGATCACCCTGAAGCCGAAGTAACCGGGCTTGAAGTGGTGCTGCATCGATCTGCTCCCCTCCCTTGTCGAACCGTCACTCTGCAGGAGGACACGAACATCCGATGACGTGCACCTCGACCAGTAGATGCGTGCCGCGGTCCTGCTGTCTGTGAGAGAGATAATTCAGCCGCTCGAATCCGATGACTCGGCCTCCGTCGTCCTTGATCAATACCACGTCGTCATCGATCTCTTCGCAGACCGACTCCTTGCGCGGATTGTCGAACCAGACGGTCAACGGATTGCCCGTCCGATCGTAGTAAACGCGTACTCGGGACTCACAGCAGGGGGTCCTGGGGTGGCGGATGGCGGCCACGAGCTGCCTCTTCCCGGCGGATCGCCAGTATCAACGGACGATTCATCTGCAAGGCGGCCACGGTGGCTCGACCGGTTGGAGTTAAGCCCACGACCCGCATTCCTCGCCAGCGAAAGTGGTCGCTCCATCGTTGGCGGCGGGGATGATACAGCATGACCTTTCGACCGGACTGGGGAACTCGTGCCGATCGCCGCGCCTCCTTCCGCAGGGCTGAGCCAGTCCACAATACTCACAACGACCGTTGGCCCGCTCCACGACGAGGCGTCGCGGTCGCCCGGAGATCTCACTCATGGCCTGCTCGTGGCTTTGTCTTGGCGGCACGCTCGGCGCGCAGGCGAAGCAGTGACAAGAGCTCGGCCAGATCCACCAACCCCTCGGCCTCCTGCCGCTCTTCGGCGGAGAGCACCTGGCCGCGGTCCTGACGATCCAGCAACCTTTGTAGCCGGGCGTCCACCGCCGCCGGCAGCCGGAAGCGGGCCAGGTCGTCGGGTACCTCCAGCTCAACGGCCACCATCTGCGACATGGCTTTCTCCTGAAGAGTCTTCTCCCTCGACATCATAACGAACTCCAATCCGCGCGCCGACGACCCTTCCCGGCCAAGCAAGAACGGAAGCAGTGCCCTACTCGAACCGCAGATGCATCACCGACTCGCCCGAGTCGCGGAGCTCGATCAGGGAGTCGATCCCGATCTCCAGGTGCGTGCGCAGGTATTTCTCGCTGACCGCCTTGTCGCTGCGGCTGGTCTTGACGCCTTCGGGGGTCATCGGGCTGTCCGAGACCAGGAGCAGCGCCCCCTTGGGGATGTGGTTGACAAACCCCACGATGAAGATGGTGGCCGTCTCCATGTCGATCCCCGAGGCGCGGATCTTCCTGAGATACTTCTTGAGGTTTTCGTCGTGCTCCCAGACCCGGCGATTGGTGGTGTAGACCGTGCCCGTCCAGTAGTCTGCCCCGTGCTTGACGATCATGGCCGAGACCGCCTTCTGCAAGCGGAACGACGGCAGCGCGGGGATCTCCGGCGGCATGTAATCGTTGCTGGTCCCCTCGCCCCGGATGGCAGCGATCGGCAGGATGAAGTCGCCCACCTTCGTCTTCTTCAGGCCGCCGCACTTCCCCAGGAAGAGCACGGCCTTGGGCTCGATCGCCGCGAGCAGGTCCATCACCGTCGCCGCCATGGCGCTGCCCATGCCGAAGTTGAGGATGGTCAGGTTCTCCGCGGTGGCCGACTGCATCGGGTGGGACCGGCCCAGCACCTCGACCCCGAACCGCTCGGCGAACAGGTCGACATAGCTGTGAAAGTTGCTCAGCAGGATGTACTTGCCGAACTCATTGAGCGGGCGCCCGGTGTACCGGGGCAGCCAGTCCTTGACGATCTCGATCTTCGTCTTCACGAGTCGATCCCTGGAGGAGGTCGATTTCCATCCCGATCAGTCGGGAGGTCCCAGTTGATCCGGCAATCGGAACAGTTCATAATCCCGGCCACGCGGGTCGCCCCGGATGTGCTGGAACACGATGTCCGCGCCGATCCGCACCAGGCTGGAGGAGATCGTGCCCCGGTCGGCCCCGGCGATGACGATCCGGTCATCGCGGCAGATGCGCCCGGCCGAGGCCGGGAAGCTGGCCGGATCGAGGTGGGCTGCGACGTAGCGGATCCTCGGGTCGTCGGCGTCATCGATGTCGAGGTTGGTCATCGCGTGGATGCCGGGCGACAGTTCCACGACGGCGACCCGGCCGGCGCCCGGAGCCTGGACGGCATAGGCCGCATCCCGACCGGCAATGAGGTAGTTGCAGCCGCCGAAGCCCCCCGAGGCGAGCTCGGCGCAGGCGTATCGTGCGGCGGGTGCCGCGCGATCGCAACCGAGCATCGCCACGGCCAGCAGGCCGCGCGAGCGGGTCTGATCCTCCCAGGCGAGCTCGCCGTCGCTCCGGTTGGTGACCGCCACGGCCATTCCCGCCTCGTTGACCCCCAGCCAGGTCCCCATCTCGGGGAACGTGCCGTCGGGCCCATGGTCGGCCCCGGCCAGCAGGCAGCGGAGCGACCCGCTCCGGCAGCAGACCGGGGACGTCGTGGGCCGTCGCCGCGATTCCTCGCGATTGGCCCCGATCAGGACCGGCGCCGAAGGCTCCAGCCGGTAAGCGATGAAGACCAGGCACATGGCTCAGCCACACGGTCCAAACTTGACTTTGAACGAAACGCACCAATCGTACATCATGGCGAAAACGATGCCGATCCCCTAGCGGGTTGCGGCGCCAAGCAGTCACGAACCCGGAGGTGGGGATGAATCCGCGGGCCATCGCCCTGCTGTCGGTCGGCCATTTCTTGATCGACTTGTGCCAGGGGGTTGTTCCGGCACTGGTGCCGTTCCTGGTGGAGGGGCGGAGCTACACCAGGACGGAGGCGGCCGGACTGGTCTTCGCGATCAGCGCGACGTCCTCGATCGTCCAGCCGGTCTTCGGCCAGCTCGCCGACCGCCTGGCGATGATATGGCTCTTGCCGGGGAGCATCGCGCTGACGGGTGCGGCACTGGCCCTGGGGGTGCAGGCACCGAGCTACGCAGTCGTGCTGGCGGCGGTCGGCCTGAGCGGCCTGGGAGTGGCGGCCTTCCACCCGGAGGCGGCCCGGCGGGCGCACCTGGCCAGCGGCGACCGCCGGACGACCGGCATGAGTTTATTCGCGATCGGGGGTGGCCTGGGCTTCGCCCTGGCGCCGGCGATCACCAAGGCCCTGGCCGGGTCCTCGGGCACTGCGGGCTTGCTGGCCCTCTTGATCCCAACCGGGATCATCGCCAGCCTGCTGGCCGGACGGCTGAGGCCGGCTTTCCCGGTGGCTCATGCCGGCGGGGCGGGCCACCCGGCCCACGAGGGCCGCGACGATTGGCGCGCCTTCGGAATCTTGAGCGGCGCCGTCATTGCCCGCTCGATTGTCTTCTATGGACTCAACACCTTCCTGGCGCTGTACTTCATGAGCCGATGGCATGAGAGCGCTGCCCAGGCGAGCTGGGCCTTGGTCGTCTTCCTGGGAACCAGCATGGCCGGCACGCTGCTCGGCGGTTGGATGGCCGACCGCTTCGGCCGCCGCCGAGTCATCCGGATCAGTTTTGTCAGCGGCACCTTCTTCCTGACGCTCTTCTTGCAAGCTTCCGACCCGGCCTGGGGCCTCGCCTGGCTGGCCCCGCTGGCGGTCTCCCTCTTCCTGTCGACCAGCGTGCTGGTGGTGCTCGGCCAGGAGTACTTGCCCAACCGGGTTGGCATGGCCTCGGGGGTCACGCTCGGCCTGGCCGTGAGCGTCGGCGGTATGTGCACGCCGCTGCTGGGCCTGCTGGGGGACCACTCCGGCATGGGCATCCTCTTCACGCTCCTCCTGGCCGTGCTGGTGATGGCGGCGGCCCTGGCCTTCGCCCTTCCGCCGGTCGGCGCGGGAGGTCAGCCCCGACTCGTCGCCGCCTCCGAGATGCCTCGTCCCTGATTGGGAGCCTCCCCACTCGAAGTGTTCGCCGAGCCTCGAAATGCCCTCTTCACTCGCTCTGTGGCGGCGTGGCGCGGAGACCCTTGCGTTTCCTTCGCGCCACGCGCCACGAGACGTTGCCTCACCTGGTGCCGCGGCGATCGTGCTTGACCGTCTTGCCCTCTTTCATCACGAAGAAGACGCGTTCGGTGGCCGTGATATCGGCGGTCGGATCGCCGGGCACGGCGATGATGTCGGCCAGCTTCCCCGGCTCGAGGGTGCCGACCTTGGCGGCGATGCCGAGCAATTCGGCGTCGCAGGAGGTCGCCGACCGGAGGGCGGCGATGGGGGACATGCCGAGCCCGGTCATCAGGGCGAACTCCCGGGCATTGATCCCGTGGGGTGAGACGGCCGAGTCGGTTCCGAAGCCGATCCGCACCCCCAGGCGCACGGCGTTGCGGAACATCGCCGAGCGAGCGGCCAGGGCGGCCCTGGCCTTGGCGGCGATCTCCGGGGGGTATTTCTCCAGCTTGC
Organism: Isosphaeraceae bacterium; assembly: GCA_021324445.1. GTDB lineage: Bacteria > Planctomycetota > Planctomycetia > Isosphaerales > Isosphaeraceae > JAJPJC01. The sequence continues at coordinate 1,120 of JAJPJC010000294.1, read as the reverse complement.
CGCCGAGCCACTCGCCGGCCAGCAGCGTCGGCACCAGGAAGGTCCCCCGGGCTCTCATCAGCCTCAGGGTCTCCTCGCCCAGGAACGAGCCGTGCTCGATCGAGTCGACCCCCGCGAGGATGGCGTCCCGGGCCGCCCGGTCGCCGTGGCAATGGGCCGCCACCTTCTTGCGCAGCCGGTGGGCTTCATCGACCAGGGCGGTCATCTCCTCGGCGGTCAATTGCGGGGTATCGACTTCGTCGGCCAGCGAGAGGACGCCGCCGGAGGCGCAGAACTTGATCACATCGGCACCGTAATTGACCTGGAAGCGGACGGCCTCGCGGAACCCATCCGCCCCGTGGGCGATGCCCTGGGCCGGCCCGAGCTCGCGCACCAGGAGGTCGTGGCGCAGCCCGGTCCGGTCGGCGTGACCGCCCCGGGCGCCCAGCGCGTGGACCGCGACGAGCATCCGAGGGCCGGGGACCAGGCCGCGGGCGATGGCGTTCCGCAGGCCCACGTCGAGCAGGTCTTCGCTCCCCACGTCGCGGACCGTCGTGAAGCCGGCCTCCAGGACCTTCCTGGCATGCACCGTCGACTCGATCGCCCGCTCCGCCAATTCCCGGCGGAACTCGTCCACGAAATGCTGCTTCCAGTCATCGGTCGACTCGCCCGTCAGATGGGTGTGGGCGTCCAGGAAGCCGGGAGAGAGGGTCGCGTCGCCCAGGTCGATGACCTCGGCCCCAGGGGGAATGGCCAGATCCGTGCCCGCGGCGAGAATCTTCGGCCCCCGGACCAGGACAACTCCGTTGCGCTCCACCCCGTCGGACTTGCCGTCGAAGAGCCTGGCGGCCTTCAGGGCGATCACGGGCTGGGCCTTCGCTTCCTGCGCCAGGGCCGGCGCGGTGGCGGCCACGACCCACGCCACCGCCACGAGGGAACGGGTCCATGGCAATGGGGATCGGCTCATCTTGTTCCAGGAGCCGACGATCCTCGGGACGAGTTGCTGCCAGAGATGCGGCTGGCTCATGTTCGACTCTCCTTTCTCGAATGGCTACACGGGAGATCCCGTCCGAGTGCGGTCCGAGGACTCACCCGTTCCGACGGACAATCGCGAACCACGCCTTCGGCCCGCCCTCCGAGA
>JAJPJC010000143.1 GCA_021324445.1 Isosphaeraceae bacterium | reverse complement strand
TGCAAGAGGGAAAGTGGAGGTGATGCGTTGCGATCGGCTCAGGAGGCTCCGCTCCTTGCCCCGAAGGGGCCGAAACAATCCAGCCCAGGGCAACGCCCTGGGAGCACTGGCCCGGCTCTACCGGACGGGATTGGCGGGACCGGATCAGACCTTCAAGCCCAGCAGCTTCGCGGCATTCTCGCGTTCAATCCTGGCCCGGACCTCCGGCGGCAGGTCGAAGCTGGCCAGCAGTTCGAACTGGGGCACGTCCTGGCCGGGCTTGAGGTAGTCGGTGCCGAAGAGGAGTCGATCGGCGCGGCGGACCAGGAACGCCTGGCCGAACCGGCGATCGCGGGCCAGCGCCCCGGCGCCCGAGCCGGCCGAGAGGTCTCCCCAGAGGTTGGGACATGCCTGGAAGAGCCGGTCGAGGGCCCCTCCGGGCCGCACCGGTCCCTTGGGGTAGCCTCCCATGTCGCGGGCGGTGACATCCCCCGAGATCGACGCCCAGAAGCCCGGTCCGTGGCCGATGAACGGGACATTCGGGAACGCCTTGAGCACGCGCTCCAGGCCGGGGAGTCCGGGCTGATCCATGCCGCGCTGTTCGTCCATGTGGAAGAGGACGGGGAGGTGCAGGTCGTCGCAGACCTCATAGAGCGCCCGCATCTTGGGATGGTCGATGGGGAGTCCGGCCTTGTGCTCGCCGAACCCCTTGGCGCCCTGGTCCACATACTCCTTGACCATCGCGCGCAGCCCGGCTCGGCCGCGGACGTAGGAGGTCCGCGGATCGATGCAGCAGAACGGCACGAGGCGGTCCGGGAACCGGGCCGCCGCCGCCAGGGCCTGCTCGGTCAAGTTGAGATAGCTCGACGACTCAGGCGAGACCAACGGCAGCACGACAGCCTTGGCCACGTGGTGCTCGTCCATCCAGCGCACCAGGGCCTCGGAGGTCAAGGGCGGATCGCCGTTCCAGGTCCGGCCGACGTGGGTATGGACGTCGACAAAGGGCCCGTGCGGAGCAGCCGCCCTCCCGCCAGCCTCGGCAGCCGGCGCCCGCGGCCAGGTTCCCCGGGACGAGAGCAGGGCCGCGCCCATGGCGACGGCCCGCCTCAGACACGCCCGCCGATCACAGGCCGATCGACTCATCGCGGCATCCCTCGTCGGTCAGGCTGTGCGCCTGACGTGCCTGGAGAGTCAGGCGCACAGCCTGACCGACGTTACCCCTGGATCGCACTGGTGCGGCCCAGGGCGATATCGAAGTCGCCGACGGCCGGGACGAGCATGGCGAGGATGGCGAAGCCATAGACACCCGCGCTGACCAGGAACGCCGCCATGAGGTCGCCATTGACCAGGCTGATGATGCAGTAGAAGGTCCAGAACGGCGTCAGCAGCGCCACCAGCGCGATCGCCTGCGACGGGTTCTTGGCCCCCAACGAACCGAACAGGGCCACACTGCCGGCCCCGATGAAGATCATGAAGCTCAAGAGCTGGCGGCCGAACTCGCGATCGCTCAGCACGATCAAGAAGGAGCAGAGCAGGATGCCCACCATCAGGAAGAAGATCGTGCCCAGGCTATTGGCCACCGCGGTCCGGCTGCTGGTGTAGGTGATCGCCGCGTGCAGCCCGAGCATCGCCGCGAAGTGGCACAACAGCAAGAAATCCACCAGGAAGAACACGAGGTTCTCGCCCGAGAGCAATCGGAGGATCCACATGGCGATCGCCGTCAAGACCGGGAGGGCGATCATCTCCTTACTGTTGTACAGGATCCCGTAGAGCTTCCCGTAGATGAACTCCTTGGGCGTCAGCTCGGTGACCAGCAGCAGGTCGAGGGCCCCGGTGTCGCGCTCGCTGGTCAGGGCGGTGACACCCTGGGCGTTGACCAGGATCAAGCTGAGGATGGTCAGGCCGACGGGGATCAGCACCAGGCCCGTCCCCATGGGGTTTTCCATGCCCTGGCCCAGGTGGAAGAACAAGCCCATTCCCAGGCCGAAGAGCAGGATGTAACACCCCTTGACGATCAACGGGCGGGCGCCGTAGGCCCGGGTCATCAGCTCCCGCCAGAGGATGGGGTTGGCCCAGGGGCGTCGGTACGGCCCGGGGGGCGCGGCGATCCGGCGATGCGTGCGCCTGGGGAGGTGCAACCCGGTGGTCGCCCCCGGCTCGCCCCGGGCCGCTGCGGGCCCGGTCGCGGCGGCGGGAGCGGCGAGGGTCGTGGGCCCGCCGCCGTGGTCGCGGCCCTGGGAGCCGCCCACGGTCTGCGTGCGGGAACCGGTGGCGAGCCTCGCGGCCGTGCCCACGGCGACGGGCGCCTCGGCGGATTCCTCTTCGACCACGACGATCTGCTCGATGAGTTCGACCTCGCCCTCCTCGCGCTGCTCGCGCGGCTCCCGGCTGCCGGGGTTCCACTTGCGGAGCTTCCAGGTCCCGAAGGCGACCAGCAGCGCCGCGAAGGTCAGCCGGCAGGCGATGTAGACCACGCTCGAGGCCCGCACCACGCGGTGAGCTCGGCCGAGCGGGGGTACAAGACGGCCAGCATGGCGCGGTACGGGTTGAGCACCTCGACCAGCGGCACCCCCAGGAACTCGAGCGTCGGAAAGGCGAGGGCGAACGCCTCGACGCCGGCGACCGAGAAGACCACCAGCAGGATCGTCAGCGCGATCGACTGGAACGTCCGATCGCGCCACAGCGCGACCAGCAGTCCCAGCGCCCCTCCCGCCACGCCGGAGGCCGCCGTCACCGCGAACAGGTTCGCCACCTGTCCGAACGAGATCCCGCCCAGCAGCGTACACAGGAACAGCAGCCCGACGCTGGCCCCGAGGATGATCAGGATGTTCAGCAGTCCGGCGACCAGCTTGCCCAGCACGATCTCCAGGTCGCTCAGGTCGGTCATCAGCAGCAGGGTGAAGGTCCGCCGGTCTTTCTCATACGAGACCGCCGCTGCCGTGAACAGAGGCGCGAAGAACAGCATCAGCGTCAACTGGAGCATGGCGAACATCCAGTAGAGGATGCCGCCGAACCGCGCCACCACACCGAGTTCATGGATGGTCTGCCAGCCGATGATCGATTGCCAGGCCGTCCACATCAGGATGAACAAGAAACACGAGAACGACGCGCGCCCGAGGTAATAGCGCAACGGCCGGGGGGCCGTCAAGATCTCGCGCGCAATAATGGGTCCAGCGAACAAGGACGAGCCTCCCAGATCGGCGATCGCCAAGGTGGAGTGAGACGGATTGGGATGATCGTGGAAAAACCGCGGTGCGATTCCAGGCCCCGATCCCTGGCCGTGACCGTGCCGAACCCGGCGCGATCGTTGCAATCGGCGGTCCAAACGCTCCACGAAGCTACGCTCGCGGACGTCGGTTTGTTCGGGATCCCCCACCGAGTGCTGATCCTGAGTTTACCAGAAGGCCAAATCGATCACCAAGTGCCGGCCGTGCCGCGCTCGCCCGAAGCCGTGCCGCGTTCCCGGCGCGGTCGCAACCTGATCGGCTGAACCTCGAGGAACCTCAGTCAAAACATGCGGCAAACCATGCAATCTCCCGCGGCTTGTCCTTGGAACGGTCCTGCGGATATCCTGGTGAGGTGATGTTCATTCCTGCATTGCGAGCCGGTGCATCACGCGGGCTCGAGGGGCCGGCGCGTCGTCCGTTGACAACCCTGCACGGCGCATCATACCATTGATTGAGTCCTGTCCCGCGTTTCCCTGAGCGAACTGGAGCGATCGCGGCGTGTTCCGGTCCCGACCGATGCCCTTGAACGGCCTGGGAATCCTTGTCTGGACGGGGATTCTCTGTTCGACGGCAACGATCCGTCCGGCGCGGGCGTCGGGATGCCACGTTCCGGACCGGCCGGTCCTGGGGACCCGCTTGTCCTGGGAGCAGGAACCGGACGCCGATCTCGACTCCCCAGCGGCGGCGCTGGCACCGCCGGTTCTCACCCACCTCCCCTGCCCTGGCGAGGTCCCGCAGCTTCTGAATCCCCCGACTCCGCCGTCCGCGCCGGCTTGCCTGGCCGTTGCTGGGCTCGACCTTCCGGAACTCTCGGAGATCTTCCGGACCGGCGAGCTGCTGGGCCATCCTCAACCGCGGGCAGCCCGTCTCGATCGCCCGCCCCGGTTCGTCGAATCGTGTGTCAGAATCGAGCGGTCGGCCTGAGACCAGGCGGCTTGGGCCGCGGGTGATTCGTCCACAACGATTCGAGGGGATGGGGAAGCCGACTCGTGGTCCGCGCGCCTCTGACGATCGCGCTGGTGCGCGCCGTTCTCGTCGTCGCAACAGTCCTGACCTCGGGCTGTCAGCGGACGGGTTCTGCCGCTCTGCCGGGCATCGAGCTGACGCCGCCGGCCTCGTGGCGGCGGGTTGAGCCGTCCACCTGGATGGTGCCGGGGGTCGCGCTGGCGGCCTGGTCGGGGCCCGAGGGCTCGTCGCTGGTCGTGTACCGAAGCCTGCCGGTGCCCGGCGGGTCGCCGGCGACGCTCGTCGAGGGACTGGCCAACCGGCTCGAGAACCTCCCCGGCTTGACGGTCCGGCAGCGACGGACCGAGACCGTCGCCGGCCGAACCGCGGCGCGCGTCGAGGTCGTCGCCCCCGGGACCGGCGATGCGATGGCACCCAGCGGGGTCGGGACGCCGGTCGCGCCCGAGGGCAAGTCCCTGGTCCCGACCCATCAGGTCACCATCGGCTTGCTCCGGCGCGACGAGACCCTCTATCTGACCTGGCACATGCCCGAGTCGTCCGCCGAGCGGATCGCTCCGGAGATCCAGGCCACGCTCGATTCGCTCCGCCTCACGACCCCCGAGCGGGCCTGGTCCTCGGACTCCGAGTAGCCACTCGGCCCGGGCCGCAAAGCGTCCCGCGACGCCTCTCCCGTAGGTCAGGCTTTGGCCTGACATTCCGATTCTGTCAGGCCAAAGCCTGACCGACTGTCGTGCCGGCGTAATCAGAAATCATTCAACGATTCGATCATCCGTGTGTTCCGGCCCGATGGGCCGGCAGCCACCTCGGAGCGGAGGGATTGCCCATGTCAGTCCAGGTCGGTCCCCTTCGGGATCGGAGAGGGCGGGTCTACACGCCCGCGGTCGGCCCGCGGCTGCGCCCGCTCCTCTGGGTCATCCTGATCAGCTTTGCCCTGCTGGGTGCCAACGGCTTCTACCTCTCCAGCGTCACGGCCCTGACCTGGTACCTGGGAACCACCCAGCAGACGTTCTTCTACATGCTGATGGTTGCCTTGCATCTCCTGCTGGGCTTCCTCTTGATCGTGCCGTTCTTGATCTTCGGGTTCACGCACCTGGCGACCTCCTGGAAACGGCCCAATCGCTCGGCGGTGCGCTATGGGCTGGCGCTCCTGGCCGCCGCGCTGATCATCCTGGCGTCGGGGCTGGTCCTGGTGCGGATCGGCGGCTTCGAGGTCCGCGACCCCCGGGTGCGGAACGCCGGCTACTGGCTGCACGTGCTGGTCCCCCTGGCGGCGATCGGCCTGTATGTGAAGCATCGCCTGGCCGGCCCGATGATCCGATGGCACTGGGCGCGGCGCTTCGGCGCGGCGGTGGTCGGGTTCGTCGTCTTGATGGGCCTGCTCCACTCGCAGGATCCCCGCTCCTTCGGCGTCAAGGGGCCGAAGGAAGGCAAGGCCTACTTTTACCCGTCGGAAGCCATCACGGCCAACGGCAAGTTCATCCCGCCGCGGACCCTGATGATGGACGACTACTGCATGAAGTGTCATCAGGATGCCTACAACGGCTGGTTCCACTCGGCGCACCACTTCAGCTCGTTCAACAACAAGGCGTACCTGTCGAGCGTGCGCGAGACCCGCAAGGTTTCGCTGGAGCGCGACGGCTCGACCCAGGCCGCGCGGTGGTGTGCCGGCTGCCACGATCCCGTGCCATTCTTCTCGGGCGAATTCGACGACCCCAACTACGACGATGTCAACAACCCGACCAGCCAGGCGGGCATCACCTGCACGACCTGCCACGCGATCACCAACGTGAACAACACCCGCGGCAATGCCGCCTACACCATCGAGGAGCCCGAGCACTACCCCTTCGCCTACAGCGACAATCCGGTCTTGCAGTGGATCAACAACATGCTGGTCAAGGCCAAGCCCGAGATGCACAAGGCGACGTTCCTCAAGCCGGTGATCAAGGATTCGGCCTTTTGCTCGACCTGCCACAAGGTGGGCCTGCCCTTCGCGCTGAACCACTACAGGGATTTCGTCCGCGGCCAGGACCACTATAACCCGTTCCTGCTCTCGGGCGTCTCCGGGCACGGGGCGCGGAGCTTCTACTACCCGCCGGTGGCCAAGACGAGCTGCGTCGAGTGCCACATGGAGCTGAAGCCCTCCAGCGACTTCGGCGCCCGGGACTTCGACGGCCAGGGAGGCCGCGAGATCCATGACCACTTCTTCATCGGCGCCAACACCGGACTCGCCGCCTTGCTCGGCAACCAGGAGGCGGCCGACCGGCACGCCCGGTTCCTCGCCGACAAGAAGCTGCGGGTCGACCTCTTCGGACTCCGCGAGGGCGGCGTGATCGAGGGCAAGCTGCTGGGTCCAATCCGCCCGGAGGTCCCCAAGCTCAAGCCCGGCGGCAAGTACCTGGTGGAAACCGTCGTCCGCACGCTCAACATCGGCCACCTTTTCAGCCAGGGGACGGTCGATTCCAACGAGATCTGGGTCGAGCTGGTCGCCCGCTCGGGCGGCCGGATCATCGGCCATTCCGGAGGGATCGGGCCGGACGACTCGGTCGACCCCTACGCGCATTTCATCAACGTCTACATGCTCGACCGCAACGGCAAGCGCATCGACCGGCGCAATCCCCAGGACATCTTCGTGCCGTTGTACAACAAGCAGATCCCGCCCGGCGCCGGCCAGGTCGTCCACTTCGCCCTGGAGGTCCCCGCCAGCCAGACCGGCCCGATCACGCTCGAGGCCAAGGTCAATTACCGCAAGTTCGACCGGACCTACATGAACTACATCTTCGGCAAGGGGAAGGGTCCGAAACTCCCCGTGGTCGTGATGGCGCGGGATGCCGTCGAGCTCCCGGTCGAGGGGGGGCCGCCGGTCTCGAACGATCCCTCCCCGATCCAGCCGGTCTGGCAACGCTGGAACGATTACGGCATTGGCCTGCTCCTGGAAGGAGGCACCAAGGGCGGCCAGAAGGGCGAGCTGAAGCAGGCCGAGGAGGTCTTCGGGAAAGTCGCCGCGCTGGGACAGGCGGACGGCTGGGTCAACCTGGCCCGGGTCTATCAGAAGGAAGGACGGATTCCCGACGCCCTGGCCGCGCTGGAAAAGGCCGCGCAGCACGAGAAGCCGCCTGCCCCGTGGGTGATCAACTGGCTCACCGGCCAGATCAACGCCCGCAACGGCCTGCTCGACGAGGCCATCGGCAACTTCGAGTCGGTGCTCAACACCAAGATTCCCGAACGCAAGATCGACCTCAGCCTCGACTTCGAGGTGCTCAACGAGCTGGGGGCCGCGCTCTATTATCGTTCGCGGATCGAGGATGTGGCGAGCCCGCAGCGGCAGGAGTTCCTCAAGAAGAGTATTGCAACCTATCGCCGGACCCTGGCTGTCGATTCCGAGGACGTCGCCGCGCATTACGGCCTGGGCCTGGCTTACGGCGACCCGACCTGGGCCGACCAGACCGGCACTGCGGCGGCGGCCGTCGGCGGCATGGGGGAGGCCGTCGAGCCCGACGCGCTGCTGAAGCTCGCCAGGACGATCGCCGATTCCAGGGTCCGGCCCGACCCGGCGGCGCGCCGCGCGGCCGCGCTGCGGCTGGCGCGCGATGTCGCGCGGTTCATGGATGGTCCGCGCCCCCGGTTCCAGTCGCGAATGGAGCCGCTGCACGAGGTCGTCGAGATCCTGGGGCCGGCCTGGGATGCCGAGACCGACCCGGCCGCCCGAGCCGCCCTGGCACGGGCGCTGGAAGGGACGCACAAGCGGCTGCACGAACGCCTCAAGCCCGACGAGACCGCCGAGGGTCTGGCCGTCCGCTGGGCGCGAGAACATGACCCCGCGGCCAACCAGAACGCGCAGTCCATCGTCATCCATTCGCTGCATCGACCCGGGGCGCCCGGCATCGATCCGCCCGCGCGCACGGCCGGCGCGCCACCCCGTGCGCCCACCACGGCGGCCGTCGCCGCCGGCTCAACGACCTGATTACGCCTGCAAGAAAGTAGGTCGGGCTTGAGCCTGGCAGAATGGGACGCCAGGCTCAAGCCTGACCTACGTGATTTGGAGAACCGAGAATGAGACTCGAATCGATCGGTCGAGCTGCCACGCTCGTCGCGCCGGCGCTGCTCCTTCTGACGCTCGCCGGATGCGGGACGAGGACGGCCGAGCCGACCATCGCCGCGGCGGTGGCTCCCGTCCGTCCGCCCGAGGTCAAGGCCGAGACCCTGCCCGCCGTCCGGTTCGTGGAGATCACCAAGGACGCGGGCATCCGGTTCGTCCACTACAACGGCGCACTCGGCGAGAAGCTCCTGCCCGAGACCATGGGCGCGGGCGTCGCCTTCCTCGACTATGACAACGATGGCGACCAGGACCTGTTCTTCGTCAACTCGTCCTACTGGCCCCGCCACGAAATCCAGCCGGCGCCGACCCAGGCACTTTATCGCAACGACGGCAAGGGGCATTTCGAAGAGGTCACGCGGGCGGCCGGGCTGGATAAGACCTTCTACGGCCAGGGGGTTGCCGTCGGCGACTACGACAACGACGGCGACCCGGACCTGTATGTCACGGCCATCGGCGGCGGGCATCTCTTCCGCAATGACGGCAAGGGGCACTTCGAGGAGGTCACGGAATCGGTCAATGCCCGGGGTCCCACCGGCTGGCTCACCGGCGCGGCGTTCCTGGACATGGACAACGACGGCGATCTTGACCTGTTCCTCGCCAATTACATCACCTGGACCCCCGAGATCGACAAGGTCCAGGGTTTCCAGCTCACCGGGCTGGGGCGGGCGTATGGCCCGCCGACCTCCTTCGGCGGCTCGTTCTGCGCCCTGCTGCGCAACGAGGGAGGCCGCTTCACCGACGTCAGCGAGCCGTCGGGGATCCAGGTCCGCACGCCCGACCTCAAGGTGCCGGTGGGCAAGTCGCTGGGCGTGGCCCCTTATGACGTCGACGGCGACGGCTGGGTTGACATCGCCGTGGCCAACGATACGGTGCAGAACTTCCTGTTCCACAACAAGGGTGGGGGGCGGTTCGAGGAGATCGCGATCCTCTCGGGGGTGGCGTTCGACCAGTCGGGCTCGCCCCGCGGCGGCATGGGCATCGACTGGGCACCCATCCTCAACGACGAGCGGCTGGCCCTGGCGGTCGGCAACTTCGCCAACGAGATGACCGCGCTTTATGTCTGCGACCAGCCGCGGATGCTCCAGTTCTCGGACCTGGCCAACCTGTACGGCCTGGGCGCGCCCACGCAGCCGCCCCTGAAGTTCGGCCTCTTCTTCTTCGACTACGATCTGGACGGTCGCCTCGACCTGCTCTCGGCCAACGGCCACCTCGAGCCCGAGATTTCCAAGGTGCAGGCCAGCGAAACCTACGAACAGCCGATCCAGTTGTTCTGGAACTCGGGCCAGCGCGGCCGGTCGCTTTATGCGCAGGTCAAGCCCGAGAATGCCGGGCCCGACCTGTTCCAGCCGATCGTCGGCCGCGGCAGCGCCTACGCCGATATCGACGGCGACGGCGACCTGGACGTGGTGGTCACGGTCAACAACGGCCCGCCCCGCCTCTTCCGCAACGACGGCGGCAACAAGAACCACTGGGTGCGCATCACCCTGACCGGCGACGGCCAGAAGTCCAATCGCGATGCCCTCGGCGCCAAGGTCGAGCTCAAGGCCGGAGCGATGGCCTGCCGCCGCCAGCTCTTTCCAGCCAAAAGCTACCTCTCGTCGGTCGAGCTGCCCCTGACCTTCGGCCTGGGCCGGCTCGACCACGTCGACGAGCTGACCATCACCTGGCCCTCGGGAAAAACCTCAACCTTCGAAGACCTCAAAGCCGACCACTCTTATCGGGTCAACGAGGTTGCCGGATTGAAGTGAGGATCTCCGCGCGGAGTGTCAGCCCTGCGTCGCTGGAGGAACCCAGCGAACGAGCAATTCAACCAACACCGGCACCTGCTCCGTGGCGACCGTCCAAACGATATTTTCGTTGACGTCCATGTAATCATGAACCAGCTTGTATGGTCTGAATCAGCCAGGTGAGCGCCAGACGCAGGTTTTCGTCAGAGTCGAAATCGGCGCGCGTCAGCCCGCGCACCTTGCCGATGACATGCTGTGCTCGGTCGAGCATGTGCCCAAGATAGACAGAATCATCCTTCTCCATCGGCATCCTCATACTGGACAACAGCGCTGCGCAGAATTCGATCCCGGAGTCGATGATTGAGATACTTGCGATTGACGAGGTCCACCTTCCGCCCGCCGAAAACGCGGCCCAGCTCGTCTTCGAGATCGACGACCTCCCATCCGGGCGACCAGGCCGGGGCGTATTCGACCAGGACGTCCACGTCGCTGTCCGGCCGGAAATCATCCCGGAGAACCGAACCGAACAAGGAAAGCCGGCGAACGTGGTGCCGGCGGCAGACCTCCGCCAACGCGGCGCGGTTGAAGGTGAGGTTCTCTCTCATCACGATCCGTCCTGGCCGTCGAACAACGAGACGCCGCGGAAGCCACGAAGCGATCGCCACCCAAGGCTTCATCATACCAGGCCGACCCCGCAGCACCTCAATCCCCAATCCGGAGATCGGCGGGCCGACGTCCCTCGGGTCGACAGCCGCGCTTGTCGAAAATAGACAGAATAGGTGATTTAGGAAAAATGCTCCCGGTCGTTCCCTTCAGAAGCCGCGCCCTCTCTTGCAAATGGGAAGCCAGGACGCCACAATACTGTTAAACACCTGCACAGCGCCCGGTGGAAGGCAGGAAGGAAGGGCTGACGATGCCGAGCCTTTTCGGACCGGCGCGGACGGGGTCTTGCGACGGGGTGTCACGGCGCGACTTCCTGCGCGTGGGTGGGCTGGCGTTGGGTGGGCTGTCCTGGCCCGGTTTGTTGCGGGCGGAGGCCCAGGCGGGGATGGGCCGCTCGCACAAGGCGGTCATCATGATCTTCCTGGCCGGCGGGCCCGCCCACCAGGACCTGTTCGACCTCAAGCCCGACGCGCCCGAGGGAATCCGCGGGGAATTCCGGCCGATCCCGACCAATGTGCCGGGACTGGAGATCTGCGAGCATCTGCCGCGGCTGGCGCGGATGATGGACAGGTTTGTGCTGCTGCGGTCGATTGTCGGCGCCGGGGGCGACCATTCGGCCGGCCAGTGTCTGACCGGCTATCGCGACTTGATCAGCAAGGTCCAGGGAGGGCGCCCGAGTCTCGGGGCCGTCGTCTCCAAGCTCCAGGGGGCGGTGGACCCCGACATGCCGCCGTTCGTGGGCCTCTCGCCCCGGACCGGTGAGGTGCGCTGGGGCAACCCCGGCGACCCGGGGTATCTCGGACTGACCCACGCCCCGTTCACGCCGTTCCGGACCGAGGCCAAGGGGAGCAACCGTGACCTTACTCGATGATCGCGAGCCGATCCGCGAGGTGATTGGCTCGGGCCGGGTGGATCCGCGAACGGCCCGAAGGCTGGCGGAAGGGAGCCCGGGGTGAACCCTCGGCGATCGCGGTGAGTCCTCGAGAGCTGATCTTGCGCCTGGGGACCGCTGCCGTGCTGGGCAGCCTGATCGGCCTGGAGCGGCAGCGGCTGGACAAGGCGGCCGGCCTGCGCACGCACATGCTGGTGAGCGTCGGGTCGGCCCTGGTGATGATCGTCTCGGCGTATGGATTCCAGGAGGTGCTGCAGCCGGGCCGCGTGGTGCTCGACCCCTCACGGATCGCTGCCCAGGTCGTCAGCGGGATCGGCTTCCTGGGCGCCGGCTTGATCCTCCGCCGCAACCAGACGGTCCATGGCCTGACCACGGCGGCCAGCGTCTGGGCGGTCGCCGCCGTCGGGCTGGCCGCGGGCGGGGGCCTCTACCTGGCCGCGACCGCGGGCACCGTCTTGATGCTCACCATCCTCGCGGCGATCAAGCCTCTGGAAGACCGGTTCCTCAGCCGCGCGCGGCATCGCACACTCCGCCTCATCACGAGTGAAACGCTCGCCGTGGCGGACCTGGACCCCTTGCTCCGCAGGCATGGCCTCGACCTGGTCGGGCTGCGCGTCGGCTCGGGCGAGCGCCCCGGCGAACGGCAGCTCGACATCACCTGCGGAGGACTCGCCGAGGCCAAGCTGCCGGCTGTGCTCGACGCCTTGAAGGGAGTTGAGGGCGTGCGCACGGTCGCCGTTGGACAGTCGGTCGATTAGCGACCAGGGATTCTTCCAGGGCCGGCCCGGCCGAAGCTGCTCCCCGGCGTGAGCAGCGCTTCGGGCTCGGCAACGGCGGCTCCGGGGTGCTATCCTCCACGGAGGGGGCGATTCGCCCGGTCGCGCGCCCGCGCTCAATCTCATCCCGGACTGGAGGCGGAGTCACATGGCCGGTGGATTATCCACGCGGCTTGAGCCGGCAACGGCCTGGACGGTGGTGACCGACTCGCCGCTGAAAGGGTTGGTGCTGGCGCGTGAGGCCGGCACGATCCTGGCCTGGGACGAGGGGAATCAGCTCTATCTGCTCGACGTGCAGGGTGAGTCGCTGTCGTCCTCGCGGGTGCCGCAGCGGATCCTCGCCGGGTCGATCAGCGACGAGGGGGGCCGCATCGCCCTGCTCGTCGACGACGAGGACGCCGGGCTGGTGCTGCTCAACGCCGACTTCACGGTGGAGCTGGAGCGTCCGGCGCCGTCGGAGGCCTCGTTCGTGGCGCTCGATCCCCACGGGCGGTACCTGGCGATCGGCTCTCGCCATGGCGCCACGCAGATCCTCACGCGGTATGGCCGGCCGGTCGGGCGGGTGGAGACCCTCGAGCCGCTCTCGCATCTGGGCTTCGTGGCCGACCGGTCGATGGTGATCGGAGCGGCGGCCTTCGGCATGCTGGTGGGCGTCGAGCTGGCGTGGTCGCGGATCGGGGGCCGGCTGGAGGCCGAGGTCGTCTGGCAAGACCGCCTGATGTCGAATGTGGGGCGGCTGGCACTCAGCGGCGACGGCTCGATGATCCTGGCCAGTTGCTACACCCTGGGAATCCAGCGGTTCGACCTGGGGGGCCGCAACGAGGGCTCCTATCATCTGGGAGGGACGGTCTCGCACGCGGTGCCGGACTTCCCCGGCCGCTCGATCGTGGCGACGACCCTCGAGGGGGACCTGGCCTTGATGAACTCGGGGGGCAATGTGCGGTGGCGGACCCAGCTCTCCCGGCCGGCGATTGCCCTGGAGATGGACCCTCTGGGCCGGTACGTGATCTACGGGCATGCCACCGGCGAGATCGTCCGGCTGGATCTCTTCGGCGGCGAGTCCAGCCGCGCGGCACCCCGGGTGCCGGCCGCGCGACGGACCGCGACGGCCCCGGCGGCCCGCTCGGCGCGGACCGCCGCCGGCTCGGTGCGCAGCCCCGACTGGCAGGTCCCCGCCGTGGAGACCGACCAGCAGGCCGTGACGGCCGTGCTCGCCGTGCATGACGAGCCGCCGGCCGTCGCCGTGTTCACCAGCCCCCACCGGCTCCAGTTGTTCGACGTCAGGGGACGGAAACTCGGCCAGGGGCCCGACCTGACCGGCGTCGGCCGGCTGCTCCGGACCGCACCCGGCTGGCTCGCCGCGGCCACCGACCGGCAGATCTTGCTCTGTGACCTGGTGAACGGGACGACGCGGCGAATGGATGTCAGCCTGGTCCAGCTCACGCACCTGGCCATCCGCCCCGCCGACGTCGGCCTGGTGCTGATCCAGGAGCGCGATCGGATCGGCCGGCTCACCATCTCCAGCCGATGGGTCTGGAAGCAGGAACTGCGCTGGCCCGTCGAGGACCTGGCCATCGGCCCGCACGGGTTCGTGGCCGTGACGACCCACGGTGGTCAGCTCCAGATCTTCGATCCGGCCGGCGAATCGACCGTGAGCTTTACCTTCGATCCCAGCGACCCGCCCCTGTTGATCGAAGCCCCCCTGGGCTCGCCCCCACCGGTGGCCTGGATCACGCTGGCCCGTCGCGCGCAAGTGCTCCGCGGCCACGACCTGCGCGGGCAGGTCCACTGGGAGCGCCCGATGCCGTGGGAAGGATGGTCGCTGACGCGACTGGAACGCCTGGCCCTGGCCACCGCCGCCGACGGCCGCGCCCTGGCCTGCGACGGCTCCGGCGCCGTGCTGGCCCAGTCGAGTGCCACCGGCGGGTCCAACGACGTGTTCTACCGGGATCCCTCCGGGGTGCCGCTCCGCGTCTGGCGGCGGGATGTCCATCTCCTTTGCGCCGCGCTCGACGGCCGGGTGAAGTGGCGCGCCGTCGTCGATCAACCCTCCGGCCCCCTGGCCGCCGGTTCACCCGGCGTCGCCATCCTGCTGGGACGCTCCCTCGCCTGGTTTCAGAACGCTCCGCTGCCAGCCGATTGACACCGAAGCCGTGTCGTCCCCGATGCCCGATCTTCTCCCGACAGTCGCCGGCGCGCGCCCGCGACTGGGCCTGGCTCTGTTGCAATGTTGCAACAGTGCAATCTTGAAGGGGCATCTCGCCTTGCCGGCGGGCCGGTTTTGGACTAAACTCAACTGAATCAGGTTGCCCTCGCTTTGAATCAGAATCGCTCGGAAGGGGATGCCGCATGGCGGTGATTGCGGCTCGGCATTTGCTCCCCTCATGGCGAACTGAGCTGCGGGAAGCTGATCGCATTCAGATTTCATCGAGCCCACGAGACACTGGCTGAAACCAAGGGAGTGGTTCCGCATCTCAGCTTGGAGGCTTCGATGCTTGAGTGTCCTACTATGCCCATGACTGGCTCCTTCCCGGAGAGCCGGATGAGTCTCCATGAGTACGGGGAGCAAGAGGCGCAGCGGTTCAAGTGGATCGAGAGCGAGAAGGCCGGTCGCGATCTGGGGGAGGCGGCGATCCGGACCTGGATCCGCCAGCATTGGAATGGGTTCCTGCGGCACCGGTGGCTGGAGCACCTTCAGGGCCGGACGTTCTGGATCGAGCTGGATCAAGGGGATTATGGGCTGCTCCAGACCGCCTTCCGCGCCTCACCCTTGATCGATCCGATCCTGGATCATTTCAAGCATGGCCGCGAGAACCTCGACATCATCCTCTGGGCGATGAAGGATCACTGGCCGATGAATGAGGTCCTGGAGATCCTCGAGGCCCTGGACGTCAACAGCCGCCGGATCGAATGCCAATTCGGTCCGCAAGCCGTTTCTTGACCCTGGAGAAACCGGCCAGCCGGAGCGCCTCGGCCTTCCCGATCAGCGAATCGGCATTTGTTCGATCAGCCGGACGAGCGTCCTGACGAAGCATCCGGTGGCGCCGACATCGCGCGCCGGGCTGTCGGAGTCGTTCCAGCTCGGGCCGGCGATGTCCAGGTGGACCCAGGGGGTCGAGCCGGCGAACTGCTCGAGGAATTTGGCGGCCGTGATCGCGCCGCCCCATTTGCCGCCGACGTTCTTCAGGTCGGCGACGTGGCTCTTGAGGGCTTCCTTGTAGTCGTCGTCCAGGGGGAGCCGCCAGGCGCGTTCCCCGGTCTGCCGGCAGGCGGCGAGCAGGTCCTGGCAGAAGGCATCGTCATTGCCGAACAAGCCGGCGACCTTGGTCCCCAGCGCGATGGTGCAGGCGCCGGTCAAGGTGGCCAGGTCGAGCAGGCGATACGGTCGTTGCTCGGCGGCGTAGCTCAGGGCGTCGGCGAGGATCAAGCGGCCTTCGGCGTCGGTGTTGAGGACCTCGACGGTCTTGCCGTTGCGGATGGTCAGCACATCGCCGAGCTTCATCGCCTTGCCGCCGGTCATATTCTCGGTCAGGGGGAGATAACCGGTGAGGTTCACCGGCAAGCCCAGGCGCGCGACCGCTTGCAGGGCCGCCGCCACGACGGCCGCACCGGTCATGTCGGCCTTCATGTCTTCCATCGAGGCCGGCGGTTTGAGACACAGGCCGCCCGAGTCGAAGGTCACCCCCTTGCCGACCATCGCCAGCGCCGGGGCGGACCCGGCGCGACGGTAATCCAGGATGAGAAAGCACGGCGGCTCGTCGGAGCCGGCCGCGACCCCCATCATGCCTCCGAACCGCTCCTGGGCCAGGCGGGCGGCATCCCAGGTCTCGACGGCAATCCCCGCGTCTTCGGCCACCAGGCGGATGCGGTCGGCCAGCCGGGACGGCGACTTCTCGCCGGGCGGCGTGTTGGCCAGGTCCCGCGCCAGGTTGACGGCCTCACCCACGATCGTGCCGCGCCGCAGGCTGGATTCGAGCACCGCGGCGGCCTCCTCGGCCTGATCCGGCGGGACGACCAGGCTGAGCGTCCCGAAGGCATGACGATTCGGCTCGGTCTTGCGCAGTCCGGAGCCCCGCGTGCCGGCAATCATCCCCTCGATCAGGGCCGACGCGAGGAAACCCAGCTCGCCCGCCGCCGGCAGGACAACCGCGACGCTCTCCCGGCTCTTCCCAGCCAGCCGCTTGGCCGCCGTGAACCCAGCCGAGAACGCGGCCCCGGCGTCGAAGCTCGCACGCGGACCCAGGCCGACCAGCAGCAGCGCGCCGGCTTCGAGCCCGGCGGGCTCGTAGAGCGGCGTGAGGTCGCCGAGCGCGCCGGTCAGCTCCTTCTCGGAGCGCAGCCGCCCCAGCGTCGCACCCAGCCCGGTGTCTCCCAGCCCCTCGGGCGGCTCGGCCTCGTTCTCGAAGATCCCCAGGACGAGCCACTGGGCCTTGACGGCGGCGATCGGCTGGCGGAGTAGTGTGGTGTTCATCATGGGCGAAGAGTTGCGGGATCCGGGACGCGGGAGGGTCGATCATCGCCGATGCAAGATGCCGGCTCAACGTCACGAGAGGACTGATTCTGCCCACGCCACGACGGCTTCCGCGATCCGGCGGGCGTCCGGGAATTGGGCTTGGGTCGCCGGGAACAAGAAGCCTGGATAACGGGCCGGGACCGCGTAGCGGCTGAGTCGATCCGCATCACGGACGTCCTCGGGAATGACCAAACCTTGCCGCTCGAGCCCTTCCCAGAGATCACCCAGATCGTGGATGTAAGGGAAGAACCAACCATGCACCTGGTAGACAGACTGGATCGCCCGCTCGGCGGCTTGCTGGGCCAGGAAACAGAGGTCTTCCCAGTAAGGCACCCGGCGGGAGTGGCTCGCCGGCCAGGGCGAGCTTGCCCTTGGCGCGATCAAGCCATTCGCGAGCCGTCCCCGGGATCGGACTAGGCGGGGGCACGATAAAGCTCCTTCCCCTCTGTGAGCGCTGTGTGAATGATGAGGTAAGGGTTGTCTCCGTACTGCTCCACAGCCGCTTGCCGGACGACTACGACGTCTTTGGCACAACCCAGCCCACGAAGGCTTCGGGTCCAGAGGTCGGTCACCTCGTGACAATCCCGGTCGTTGGGCACCACGACCAGGGTATCCAGGTCGCTATTCGGCCCCATCTCGCCGCGCGCGGCGGAGCCGAACAGGACGATCCGCAGCGGATGGGCGGCTTCCACCAGGCGCCGTACCAGCTCCTCGACGATGGCAGGGTCGGGATACACGGTTGACTCTCCCGCAGGCTGATCCAGTCCCGGGATGCGTGTCACGGCGCGCGAGGCATCGGCTCAGCGATCGGACACGCCATCATGTCCCGGGGCTCGGGGTCGCGCCAAGCCGACTTGCCCGATCGGCGGTCCCTCGCTACAATCCCCGCCGCTTCCGGACCCGACCGGGAGCGGCAGGTCCCGTATCGTCAGCACGACCAGGTGCTGGGAGAGCCCAGGATGGTGAAGCTCCAGCCCCTCCGCCGCCGCTGGGCGACGCTCCTCCTCGTGCCCGGCGTTGTCTTCTCCAGCGGCTGCGTGACGCGGCGCTATACCGTGCGCACCGATCCCCCGGGTGCCCTGGTGATCGCCAACGACGAGGCACTGGGACCCTCGCCGGCTTCGCGCGCCTTCGAATACTACGGGGACCGCACGATCACGTTGGTCCTCGACGGCTACGAGACCAAGAAAGTCGTCCAGCCGATCAACGCACCCTGGTATGACAACTATCTGACCGAATTCTTCACGGAGAACCTGATCCCCTGGACGATCCGCGACGAGCGCGTGTTCACCTACAAATTGACGCCCGCCCAATCGCCCACGGAGGAAGCGGTGAGCACCCACGCCGAGGCCCTGCGGAGCGAGGCTCGGGTCCTTCCCCCTCCCCGGCGCGGCGGCATCCTGGGCTGGCTGGGGTTCTGACCCGGCCCGATTGCGGCAAATCGGCTTGATCCGGCGGGACAACCCGGCCGATCTCTGAGGACTAACGGCGATTTCAAAAGGGGGACAGGCACCTCGAAGACTCGGAGCCAGTCCCCGTTTTGAAATCGCTTCTAAGGCGGCAAATCGTCGGCTCGTCCCTGTCTGTGGGGTCAATGGCCGTGAAGATCGTGGTGGCCGCGCTCCAGATGCCCTCCGATCCGCTCGATGTCTCGGCCAACCTGCACCGGGCCGACGACCTGCTGCGCGCGGCGCACGCCCAGGCGGTCGAGCTGGCCGTCCTCCCCGAGCTGTTCAACACCGGTTATGGCCTCTTCCCGGATTTTGGGCCGTACAGCGAGACGGTTGAGGGTCCGACGCTCTCGCACCTGCGCCGCCGCAGCCGGCAGTGGCGCATGGCGATCGCCGCCGGTTTCGTCGAGCGCTCGGGGCGGCACCTGTATGACTCCCTGGCGTTTTGCCAGCCCGACGGCGACATCCAGATCTACCGCAAGCGCCACCTGGTCTTCTGGGAACGGTTCCGGTTCCGACCGGGCCGCGCGCCGCTGATTGTCACGACCCCTTGGGGTCGCGTCGGCCTGGCGGTCTGCGCGGACATGATCTATCAGAAGGTCTGGAACGGCTATCGCGGTCGCATCGACCTGGCGGTGGTCGCGGCGGCCTGGCCGGACTTCGCCGACCGCGAGTCCGGGCGCCGGCACTGGCTGCTCGGCCATGTCGGTCCGCTCTCGGGAGCGATTCCGGCGAAGGTGGCGGCGGACCTGGACGTGCCCGTGATCTTTGCCAATCAGTGCGGTGAGACGCGCACGGCGATCCCGGTGCTCCGGACCCGGATCCAGGACCGGTTCGCCGGGCAGAGCAGCATCTGCAACGGCCGCCACGGCCCGCCGCTCCGCGCCGGTCGGGAGCCGGCGATGCTCATCGCACCCGTAACCCTCCCCTCCCATCGAGGTCTGATATCGTGGCGTACTACGTCCCCCTCGGCCCCCGCGGCCTCCTCCTTCGAATCGGCACGTTCCTCATCGGCATCTCGGGCGGACTCGTCTATGCCTGGGCCAGTCGTCGCCGCGCGCTGACCGTCCATCGTCATCAGCCCTTGACGATCCCCCTGCCCGATTGATACCACAAGGATGAAGCACCGGATTGTGGAGGACAGATTTAACCACGAAATACACGAAATGCACGAAAAGAAAGGTCTTTCAGGTTCACTCCCCTTCACTTTTTTCGTGACTTTCGTGTTTTTCATGGTTAATTCTTGGGTTCGCAAGGCAGAGGACGCGGCATGTGCGGCATCGCGGGTGCGGTGGACCTGAATGGGACACGGGAGTTCTCCCGGGCGCGCCTCCTGGCGATGACGGGCGCGATCGCCCATCGCGGCCCGGACGATCAGCACGTTCATCTTGAGCCGGGCGTGGCGCTGGGGGCGCGGCGGCTGTCGATCATCGACCTGGCGGGGGGCCGGCAGCCGATCGGCAACGAGGATGGCTCGGTCTGGGTCGCGTTCAATGGCGAGCTCTTCGAGTATCCCGAGCTGCGGCGCGAGCTGCTGGCGCGCGGCCATCACCTGGCGACGCGGTGCGATACCGAGGCGTGGGTGCATCTCTACGAAGACCTGGGCGAAGGGCTCTTCGAGCCGGCCCGGGGCCAGTTCGCCGTCGCGCTCTGGGATCGAAACACGCGCACGATGATCCTGGGCCGCGACCGGGTGGGGATCTGCCCGCTCTACTACACCCAGGCCGGCGGCTGGCTGCTCTTCGGCTCGGAGATCAAGGCTCTCCTGGCTTCAGGACTGGTGGCGGCGCGCCCCGATCCGCGAGGTGTGGACTACCTCTTCACCTTCTTCTGTGCGGGGACGACGCGCACCTGCTTCGAGGGGATCGCGTCGCTGCCGCCCGGCCATTATCTCCGGATCCGGGACGGGCGGGTCACCCAGCACCGGTACTGGGACCTCGACTTCCCCGACGCCGGCGCCGAGCGCCGACTCGATGATCCGACTCCCCTGGTCGAGGAGCTCGAGGCGCTGCTCGAGCAGGCCGTGGAACGGCGGCTGCGGAGCGACGTGCCGGTCGTCAGCTACATCAGTGGCGGGCTCGATTCCACGGTCGTCCTCGGTTGTTGCAGCCGCCGGCGCGGGGCCGGGATCCCGGCGTTCACGGTCGGGTTCGACAAGGCGGGGCCGGACGAGCGCACGCACGCCGCCGAGGCGGCGGCGGTGCTGGGCTCGCCGCTGTCGACGGTGACCCTGAACCGGGCCGGGCTGGCCGCGGCGTTCCCGGAGCTGATCCGGGCCGCCGAGGGCCCGGTGCTGGATACCTCGTGCGCGGCCTTGTTGCGGCTGGCCCAGGAGGTACACCGGCAAGGATTCAAGGTCGCGCTGACCGGTGAGGGAGCCGACGAGGCGCTCGCCGGCTACGTCTGGTACAAGACCCAGGCAATCCGGGACGGGCTCACCCGGCGGATCGGGCCCGGCCTGCCCCGGCTGTTCCGACAGCTGGTCATGGCCAGCGTCGCCGGCCGCCGCCCGCACCTCCCGCCCGAGCGGGCCATCGGCGGCGTCCGACCGGCCCAGCAAGACCTCTACGAGCTGATCTCCCAGGCCAAGCCGACCGTGTACTCCGCGGCCATGTGGGAGCGGCTGGGCGACCATAGCCCCTATCACGACCTGGATCTCACCAACGATCGCATCGGGCGCTGGCATCCGCTCAACCAGTCACTCTACGTGGGGTACAAGGTGATGCTCGCGGGTCTCCTGATGATCTGCAAGGGGGACCGCATTGCCATGAACGCCTCGGTCGAAACCCGCTATCCGTTCCTCGACGAGGACGTGATCGCGTTCTGCGCCGGGATCGCGCCCGAATACAAGCTGCGCGGGCGGACCGAGAAATGGATTCTCCGCGAGGTGGCGGCCCGGGTGCTCCCGGATCGGATCGCGCGGCGGAAGAAGACGATGTTCCGCGCTTGCATGTCGGGGACCTTCCTTGGGCCCGATCGGCCGCCGTGGGTCGACCAGTTGCTCAGCGCCGAGTCGCTGCGCGCCACCGGTTACTTCGACCCCCAGGCGGTGGTCCGCCAGCGCGCCCGGCAGGTCGTCCTGCCGCGGATCACCCCCGCTCGCTTCGTCTTCGACGTGGCGCTGACGTGTGTCCTCTCGACCCAGCTCTGGCATCATCTGTATTGCGGGGGGGGCCTGTGCGACCTCCCCACCTGGCAGCCGGCAACCCGCAGGCCCGCCCTCGCCCCCGCCACCGGCGCCTGAGCGGATGCCCGATCGTCCTCATCGGTACAACCGCGACCAGCCGCACCGTCCAGCGATTTTTCCATCAGATTGCCAGCAGCCGATCGACCCGGGCACCGATATCCTCAAGGCACGAGCACAGCGCGCCCTGACGACGTGTCCCCAGCCCCCGGACGGGCCGCAACAGCTCAGCCCAGGGAAATTCCTGGAGCTCTGTGCAGGCCAGGCCGTTGCCCGTGGAGACTCTCGACGATCGCCAAGACGGTTCCTCATGTCGATGAGATCCCTGCCTCGGAGTGGACGGCCGGGTGCGACGACCCGTCGGATCCGGCCGGATTCAGAGCGGATCACGCTTGAGAGGGCCGGCTGGGCGACGAGTCGGGTGGGCCTCACGCTGCGTCCCGTGGCGTGAGGCCCACCGCGTGCCTGGATCGGATCTCGCCCGATCGGCCGCCTCTGGTTTGGTTTGGAGATCCATCATGAGTCGTCGACGATCGGCCGGCCTTGTGGCGCTGGGTTTGCTTTGGTTGGGCGCGGCCGGTTGCGACGAGAGTTTGCCGCCCAGTGGCTCCCGGGCGATCGTACCCGCGGATCACCTCGAGCAGCAGCGGGCCAGGCTCGAGCAGCAGCGGGCCGACATCAAGGTCCAGCCGTCCTCTCGGTCCGCGGCGCGCCGCTGAGCCGCGCTCGCCCCATCAGGCTCGGCTCCGCAACTTCGATCGTGGTCTGGCCCGAGCGATCGCGTCGTCTCCGTGTCCTGTCCCATCCATGTCTCGTCTCTCCAGTGACTGTAGGAGTCCTTGCCGTGGTCCGCTTGTCCCGCCCCGGCTTCACGCTGATCGAGCTGCTGGTCGTCATCGCCATCATCGCGGTCCTGATCGCACTGCTGCTGCCGGCGGTGCAATCGGCGCGCGAGGCCGCGCGCCGGATTCAGTGTGTCAACAACCTGAAGCAGATCGGGCTGGCCCTGCACAATTATCACTCGGCCTCCGGCAGCTTCCCGCCGGGTGCGGCGCTGAGTGGAGTGGCGGCCGCGCCGAACCTGTACGCGACCTGGGAGCCGAACATGAGTGCCCTGGCCATGATGCTCCCCTACCTCGAGCAGGGCCCGGTCTACAACACGCTCGACTTCAGCTTTGGCGCCGAGTACGACCTCGGGATGAATTCGACCGGGGTCCTGACGATCATCGCGGGCTTCCTCTGCCCCTCCGACCCGAATGCCAGCCAGCGGATCAATATCAACAGCTACTACGGTTGCATGGGGACGACCACGGATTCCATGTTCACGCCCTATGCGGCCGGCGGAGCGAACTGGATCGGCCCGGTCCCCCCCGTCACCTTCACCGGCACGACCGGGCTCTTCGCCCAGGCGGTCGCCTCGGGCCTGGGCCAGTGCACCGACGGCACGTCGAACACGATCGCCTATGCCGAGTCGCTGCTGGGCGACGGCCGGGCGACCAATGTGTGGGGGCCCCCGGTCACCCCGCCGAGCAAGTACCGGGGCAACATGGTCTTCAACGCCGATCCCGGCGACGATCCCAACCGCCCGCACGACGCGTTCCAGAATCCCAACCTGACGCTCACCTTGCTTCAGAATTGCAACGCCATGTTCCAGACGACAACCACGAACATCGGCAGCGACCACGGCTACCGATGGGCGATGGGGACCACCGGCTACACGCTGTTCAACACGATCCAGACCCCCAACGAGCGCCAGTTCCCCTTCTCGGCCTGCCGGCTCATGGGCGGCGCCACCGACTACCCCGACAGCGGCTTCGCCTACGGCTCCAGCAGCGCCCACCCCGGCGGAATCAACGTCGGCTTCGCCGACGGCAGCGTCAAGTTCATCAAGGACAGCATCAATCGGACGACCTGGTGGTCGCTGGGCACCAAGGCCAACGGCGAGGTGCTCAGCGGCGATAGCTATTAAGTCGGCTCACCGCCGGGGCCGGTCCCGATCCGAGGGTTGCTGTTCCCAGGCGAACGGGCAATTGCTTCGTCGCGCGCTGACGGCTTGACGTCGGCCATCGACTCCGGTCTGATAAGAGGCACTGCTCTCACTCCGGACGCTCCCACCCAGGCTGACGAGGTCCCTCCCATGCGCTCGCCCAACCGCCGTGATTTCCTCCAGGACACCGCCGCGCTGACGGCCAGCCTCGCGACGATCCCGGCCGCCGCCCGGGGGGTTGAGAACGACAAGGAGGCCGAGACCAAGCCGGCCGGCCCCAACGAGGTGCTGCGCGTCGCGGTCTGCGGCGTCCGCGGCCGGGGCATGGAGCACATCCAGGGCTGGGGCAACCTCAAGAAGGACGCGCGGATCACCACGATCTGCGACATCGATCTCAACGTGACCGACAAGGCCAAGAAGGCCGTGGCGCGGCGCTGGGGGGCCGAGCCGAACGTGGTGCAGGACATCCGCCGCGTGGTGGAAGACAAGTCGATCGACGTGATCTCGATCGCCACTCCCAACCACTGGCACGCCCTGGCGACGATCTGGGCCTGCCAGAACGGCAAGGACGTCTACGTGGAGAAGCCGGTCAGCCACAACGTCAGCGAGGGCCGGCGGATGGTCGAGGCCGCGCGCAAGTACGACAAGATCGTCCAGACCGGAACGCAATGCCGCAGCAGCAAAGGGATCCAGGACGCGATCGCCTTCCTCCGTTCGGGGAAGCTCGGCCAGATCTACATGGCCAAGGGACTCTGTTACAAGCGCCGCGACTCGATCGGCCATCAGGCCGATGCACCCGTCCCTTCAGGCGTCGACTACGACATCTGGCTGGGCCCCGCGCCCCAGCAGCCGTTCAATCCCAACCGGTTCCACTACAACTGGCACTGGTACTGGGATTTCGGCAACGGCGACCTGGGCAACCAGGGCATCCACCAGATGGACCTGGCCCGTTGGGGCCTGGGCAAGACCGAGCTGCCCAGGACGGTGATGGCCTCGGGCGGCCGGTTCGGCTACTCCGACCAGGGCCAGACGCCCAACACGCTCAGTGTCGCTTTCGAGTTCGACGACTGCGAGCTCCAGTTCGAGGTCCGGGGGCTGGCGACCAACGGCGAGGCCGACGTCACGATCGGCGACATCTTCTACGGCACCGAAGGCATCCTGGCGATCACCAGCTACGAGAGCTGGCAGGTCTTCTACGGCCGCAAGCTCGCGCGGGGGGGCTACAAGCTCGAGAAGGGGCCCAGCGGCAGCGGCGGTTGCGACCACTTCGCCAACTTCGTCAAGGCGGTGCGGGCGCGCGATTGCAAGCTCCTGAATGCCGACATCGAGCAAGGCCACCTCTCCAGCGCCTACTGCCACCTGGGAAACATCGCCTACCGGCTGGGCCGCAAGCTCCACATCAACCCGTCCACCGAGTCGTTCGTGAACGATTCCGAGGCCGACGCGATGCTGACCCGCGAATACCGCCGGCCGTACGTGGTCCCCGCCAAGGTCTGAACCCAGGCCCCAGCCCGGGTCTCACGCCGAGACCGCGACTCCGGCCCGCGCCCTCCGATCGGGCTGGAGCCGGGACGGCGGGAGTGGCGGAGCTGGGACTACCCAGTCCTTTCAAGATCAGGTCGGGATGGCCGGATTCGAACCGGCGTTCTCCTGCTCCCGAAGCAGGCGGATTCGCCGGGCTTTCCGACATCCCGGATTGGGTCGCGTCAGCTCGCGTTCGGGCCGGTGCAAGTGCCCAGCGGGAGTCGAACCCGCACTTCCGCCCCGCCCTGGCGAGGCGGCAGGCTGCCACGACATCAGGGGCACACATGAGCCCCGACCGAATTGCCAAGCTGACCAAGAGCACCGGGTGGGAGTCGAACCCACGTCCCCGCATTACGGGTGCGGTGTCTTCGCCACGAGACGACCAGTGCCGATCTGGTTCCCAGTGGGACCAGAGGGGCTCGAACCCTCACCCACCTGGTTAAGAGCCAGGCGCTCTGCCACTCGAGCTTTGGTCCCATCTCCTCGGATCGCTCGCGTCGGAAGTCGGCCCGGAAGGAGTCGAACCTTCGTCTTCCGGTTATCAGCCGAGCGCTCTGCCCTTGAGCTACGGGCCGTCAGATCGCGATCACCTCATCGTGCCGTTCGGCGCCGGGGGAGTCGAACCCCTCGTCGCTCCCTGATAAGGGGAGCGCTCTGCCGTTGAGCTAGGCGCCTGTGGGGCCGGAGGGACTCGAACCCCCACCTCCCGGCTTAAAAGGCCGATATGCTGCCGTTACACCACGACCCCGGACGATCGCGCCGGAGTCTGCGTTTCACGCGAATCGCCATCCCACATCGTCCCTTCCGAGGACATCGTCACGGTCGCGCCGTGTACCTGAGAGACGCGGGAGCGGCCCCGGATGTTCGCGCGGTCGCGGAGGATTTCTCGCGCGGGACGAGTCACCTCATTCACCCAGTTCAATGCGGGTGCGGTATCCCTGGAGCGCGGGGAGGGTCTCGAGGGTGTGTCGGACCGCGCGGCGCAGCCAGAACCGGCTGGGCTGGGCGACGATCAGCACATTCCGGCCGTTGACGCGGACCTCGATCGATCGGACGCGATTGCCCAGCGTCTCGCGGATCGCTCGCTCGATCCGACTTCTGGCGGCGGCGTCGGGGTCTTCCTTGGTCTGGCGGTCGGAACGGGAGCTCTCTCGGAACGGTTGGCGGGCCTGTTCGCGCAGGGGTTGCGGAGGCGGAGGTCCGAAGAAGCGATTGAACAGGCCGCCTCCTCGTCGCGGCGCCGGTCTCGGGCTGGATGGCTCCTCGACCTCCCGATCGGTCGGAACCGGGCCCGGGGGCCGCGCCGCTCCGGGGCGTGGGGCAGGCGATCGGGGTTCGGTCCGATCGCTGTCCGGCTCCTCGCTGAGGGGCTCGAGCGTCAGCGGGATCGTGTCCGGGGCCGAGGACTCTCGAAGATCCTCTCTCGGAGGGATCGCAGGTGGCCTGGAGGGAGTCCGTACGGACGGCGGTCCCGAGCTCGAGGACACCGGGGCCTGGCGGAACGGCGAGGCGGATGAGGTTCCGCTGGGCGGCGGGGATGTGGTTCGGGGCGGGTCCGATGGCCGGGAGCGTGCGGGGGGCGCGGTCACGCCCGGGATGGCCAGCATCGGCCGGCTCGGGGCGCGCGGAGCGGCCGGCTGGCCGGCATTCGGCTGGGATCGGGCGGCCGGCGGCTGGGCGGCACGGGGCGGAGGTTGTTGAGCCGCATCGGTCTTGGGCGGTTCCAACGCCGGCGGCTCCAAGGGCGGCGGTTCCTGAGCCAGGGCCAAGCCGGCAAAACAGAGAACGACGCTCAGCGACCGCACCGTCACCAGGCTGGACATCGGCCCCTCGTCCGGGTACGTAGCTCGACGCGCGGGGATCGAAACGACTCACGAGGTCTCATCGGCCCGCCCCGCTGGAAGCCATCCCTTTTTTTCCTCATCCTGACCCCGGGCTGGCCATCCAAGCCACCGGATCGGCAGTGTCTCCGCTGCGACCTGTCCTTGAGGCGCGGGCTCTGCATCCTTGTCCGCAAGGCTCCGGCGGGTTAGAGTCGGCTCGACAGGACTTGGACCTTGGTCCAAGCGTGAGGACGCATGAGCCGACTCCGCCCTCTGACCCCGAGGAGAGCTGATGCCCGGTGCCACTCCCCTGAGCAGTGACCTGAAGATCACCGCCGTCGAGGCGATTTACCTTCGCTTGCCCGAAGTGAAGACCCAGTGTGATAGCGGTCAGGATGCGCTGATCGTCCAGGTCACGACCGACGCAGGGATTGTCGGCTATGGCGAAGTCGATTCGAACCCAATGGCGGCCAAGGGATGCATCGAGGGTCCCTATTCCCATACGGCGACAACCGGGCTGGCGCACGTGCTCATCGGCGAGGACCCGTTCCGGACCGAGTACCTCTGGCACAAGATGTACCGGGCCAACATCTACGCGGGTCGGCGCGGGATCGGCATCCACGCGATGAGCGGCATCGACCTGGCGCTGTGGGACATCAAGGGCAAGGCCCTGGGCCTGCCGGTCTGGAAGCTGCTCGGCGGCGGGTTCACCCGGCGGCTGCGGCCCTACGCCAGCTCGCTCTTTGGCGCGACCCCGGCCGAGACCGGCGAGCGGGCGCGGCGCTTCGCCGACCAGGGGTTCACCGCGGTCAAGTTCGGCTGGGACCCCATGGGCCAGGACGCCGAGACCGACGTCGCCCTGGTCCGCGAGGCGCGTGCCGGCCTGGGACCGGATCTCGACCTGATGATCGACGCCGGACTGGTCTACGACGCCAAGACCGCCATCCAGCGCGCCAAGGCATTCGAACCGTATCACCCGTTCTGGTTCGAAGAGCCGCTCCTGCCGGATGATTACCTGGGCTATGCCAAGCTGTCGGCCAGCACCCCCTTGCGGATCGCGGCCGGCGAGGAAGAGAGCGAGCGGAAGTCGTTCCTCCAGCTCATGGACGTCGGCCGGATCGATGTCGTCCAGGTCGACCTGACCCGCTGCGGCGGCTTCACCGAGGCGATCAAGATCGCCGCGCTGGCCGCCGACCGCGGCTTGCCGATTGTCAACCACGGCTTCACTACATACCTGAACGTCGCCGCCGCGCTCCACTTCCTGGCCAGCATCCCCAATACCCTCGGGCTGCTCGAGTTCGTCGTCGAGGAAGGGACCACCTTGCGCCAGGCGATCACCGAAGTGATCCGCGCCGAGTCGGGCTTCGTGGCCGTGCCCGAGGCACCCGGCCTGGGCATCGAGCTCATCCCCGAGGGGATCGCCAAGTTCCGGGTCGGGTGAATCGCTCGGTTGCCCAGCTCAGGGGAATCACCATGCCCACGGCCAGAGAAATCATCGACGCACTGGGACTCCAGCCGCACCCGATCGAGGGCGGTTTCTTCCGCGAGACCTACCGGTCCGCGGGATCGATCCCGGCCGCGGCGCTGCCCGAGGGCTATCGCTCGGCGACCGGTCGATCGGTCGGGACCGCGATCTATTACCTGCTCACGGCGGAGACCTTCTCCGAGCTGCACCGGCTGCCGACCGAGGAGGTGTTCCACCTCTACCTCGGCGGCCCGGTGCGGATGCTCCAGCTCGGCCCGGACGGCCAGGGGCGGCAGGTCGTCATCGGCGCCGACATCCTCGCCGGCCAGCAGCCGCAGGTGGTCGTGCCGCCGGGAGTCTGGCAAGGCTCGCGGCCGGAGCCGGGCGTCGCGTTCGCACTCCTGGGCGCCACCATGGCGCCCGGGTTCGACTATGCCGACTACGAGCGAGGCCGGCGCGGCGACCTGATCGCTCAGTACCCGGATTACGCCGGGGTGATCCGGGAACTGACTCGACAGGAGTGAGCGAACGGCGTGATCAACGGACCGAGATCGGCTCAGAGTCTGTTCCACAAGCCTGGTCGAACCGTTGTAGGGTGGGTGAAACCCACCACCGGAAGGCCTTGGCGGGCTTGAAGATCGGTGGGTTTCACCCACCTACCC
>JAJPJC010000164.1 GCA_021324445.1 Isosphaeraceae bacterium | reverse complement strand
GGGTAGGTGGGTGAAACCCACCGATCTTCAAGCCCGCCAAGGCCTTCCGGTGGTGGGTTTCACCCACCCTACAACGGTTCGACCAGGCTTGTGGAACAGACTCTGAGTCTCCTGGGCTCTCGCTCTCTGAGTCAGTTCCCCAGGGGCTGACGCCCCTGGCTACGCTCGTCCGCCCCCTGCGGGGGCTTCAGGAACAGACTCTCAATCGACACCCCGCGCTGTCGATCCGAATCGGACCTGATCCAAATCGGTCGGGCAGATCGCCGGGATGAGCGCTCCCAGGGCCTCTTGATCATCTGGCCTTTTACGGTTGTAATAGACTGAGTCCACCAGCGATCGCGTGGCTCGCCGATCGCAGGGCCTGACGACTCGGCGAGGGAGGCGATCGATGAGGCGGCTTGAAGATCAGGTCCGGTCGATGCGACTCAAACCGTGGAGACCACGGCTCCGCCTGCGCACGCTGGCCATCCTGATCGCGGTCCTGGCGGTGGCCTTGTGGGCCGGCCTCAACATCTGGAGCCCCACTCGCCGCTTGAGCCGCCTCTTGCAGCCCGATCAGCCCGTGTACATTCGCCGGGAGGCCGCTTCGGCGCTCGGCTACGAGATTCCCTCCTGGGAAGTCGACCAGGCTGTCAGCATCCTGATCGGCGTGCTCGACGATCCCAGTCCTCGGGTGCGTGAATACGCCGGCGGCGGGTTGGCCCAGATCGGGCCCCGCGCCGCACGGGCGATCCCGAAGCTCATCACCCTCCTCAACGACGACGACCGCTTCGTGCGTTTCTCGGTCGCCCGTACGATCGGCCTGATTCTCAAGTCGGGCACGGCGAGCCGGACCGAAGCCGTGACGGCCCTCACGCGCACTCTCGAGGACAAGGATCTCGGTGTCCGCGTGGCGGCGGCGGAGTCCCTGGTCGAAATCGGCGAGGCTCAGAAAGCCGCGGCTCTCCTGGTCGCGGTATCTGGCGACTCGGATTCCTACTACCACGACCGGGCTCGATTGATTATCCGCCGCGCGAACGACCCTCGCCCTTTCGTCGCTATGCTCGTCAAGGCGCTGCGCGATCCGGACGGTCGGCGGCGCGACGATGTACTCCAGACCTTGCTGCTCATCGCCCCACCCGAAGTGGTGAGAGCGGCCCTCGGTTCGCTCTTCACCCACGATGACCCCGAGATTCGCCACTGGGCGGCTGAGCGCCTCGAGCGGATCACTCCCGGTCCGTGAAAGGCTTCCGCGTGGATCGGCGTCCCATCCTGTCTTGGGGGACCGAGACTACGCCTTGGGCTGGTAGGCCAGCCACAGGGAGCGGAAGTACCGGAGTACGCGGTCGGGGTCGGAGCTCTCGGGGATCTCCGCGAGTGTGAAGCCCTCGTAGCTCTGGGCCTTCAACAGGGCGAAGAGCTCGCGCCAGGGATAGGTCTCGTCGGTGAGGTCGTGGAGATGGACCTCGTGAACCTTGGGGGCGACGAGGGCGAAGGTCTCCTGGATCGAGCCGTTCTTGACGTCGGTGGCATTGGAGTTCCAGCAGGCATACACGTTGGGGTGGCCGGCATATTGCAGGATCTTGGCGAAGTGATCGAGCTGGGAGGTCACCCGCCCGTGAACCTCGACCCGGATCTCGATCCCGAACCTGGAGGCGTCCTCCCCGACCTCGTGCAGCGCCTGGCCGATCTGGCGGAGTGTCGCGTCGAGGTCGGCGCCGTTGGGGATCCCGTTGGGCCGGACTTTCACGCCGGGTGCCCCGATGTCGTGCGCCAGGCGGACGTACTCCTTGGTGCCCTCGATGTTCCGGCGGACCTCAGCCGGCTCTCTTGATTGATACTCGAAGGCGCTGCCGAGCCCCGCCAGTTGCACCGCCGAGTCTTCGAACCGCTTGCGGACCTCCTCACGCTGGGCCTTGGTCAGGCTGACCTCGACCTTGTGGGCATGGCTGGTCCGCAGCTCCACGCCCGCGTAGCCGAGGGCTTCGAGCTTGGTCAGGATGGTGGGCAGGTTCCAATCCTTGGCGATGTTGTAGGTGACGATGCCGAGCTGAGCCATGGTCGATGATCCCGATTGCGAGGGACTCCTCGGTTGAGTCTGGCCGGTGGAGCTATTCTCATGGAGGAACCCGCCTGGAGCAAGCCGCTGCCGCCGGGGGAGATCGCCATGCCCGACAAAACGATACCGAACGACTTTCGTATCGAGGTCGGAAGAGCGGACAAAGGCCGAACCTTCCTCCGGGTGGTGCATGTCCCGACAGGGAAGGAGAGAATCCTAGTCGGGCTTGGGGAAACGGATTGGCATGAGATCGCGTTTCAGTTGGCCCAAGAACTCGCGAACGAGAGTCGTGCCGAGACCCTTGGGCGCAGCCCGACCTCAGTCGTATCCCAGGACCATTGAGCAAGGGAGGGACGCATGGCCCGCGCGGTCAGCCGATCAGCTCCTGGACGACCTGGCCGTCCGAGCCGATGGGGATGGGGCGGCCGGAGCGGTTGCGAAAGCTCGTGTCGGGATCAATGCCGAGTTGCCGGTAGAGGGTGACCATCAGGTCCTGGGGCCGCACGGGCCGTTCCTTGGGGACCTCGCCCTTGGCGTTGGATGAGCCGATGACCCGGCCGCGGGCGAAGCCGCCACCGGCGGCCAGGACCGACATGACGTTGCCCCAGTGGTCCCGGCCCGGGACCGGGTCCACGCCCGGCACGCCGGTCGTGTTCATCCGCGGCGTCCGGCCGAACTCGCCCATCACCAGCACGATGGTCGACTCGAGCAGCCCCCGGTCATCCAGATCGCTGATCAGGCTGGCGACGGCCCGGTCGAGGATCGGCAGGACGTTCTTCATCCCGCTTTCCAGGCTGGAGTGATAGTCCCAGCCGGAGAAGGTCAGCGTCACGAACCGGACGCCCGCCTCGACCAGCCGCCGGGCCAGCAGAGCACTCTGGCCCCACTGATGACGGCCGAACCGGTCCCGCAGCCGGGGATCCTCCTTGCGGAGATCGAACGCCTGGCGGGCCGCGTCGCCCAGGACCAGGCGAAACGCCTCCTGATCAAAGCGATCGAGGCCCTCCATCAGTCCGGAGGCATCGACGTCGCGCCGCGCACGATCGAAACTGCCGAGCAAGCCACGGCGACCGTCCAGCCGGGAGGGATTCACGCCGCCGGGTATCGCCAGGTTGGGGACGCCGTATCCCTCGGAATTCGGATCGCCGTCGGCGACGAAAGGGTTGTAACCAACCCCGAGATAGGCTGCCCCATGGTAGCCCGGCACGATCCCGACCGAATGGGTGTATGGCAGTCCGACGTAAGCCGGCATGCCGGCCCGGCGGGCACCCTTGAGCTTGGCGATGATCGAGCCGGCCGAGGGGTATTGCGGCGCCAGGTCCAGGGCATTGGACCCGAGATACCCGGTCAACATCCAATGCGCGGCCGCGTAATGATCGGCGTTATCGTGGTACATCGAGCGGATGATCGACAGCTTCCCCATCAGCCGTGCGTGCTCGGGGAGCAGCTCCGAGAACCGGACACCCGGCAGGGCCGTCGGGATCGCGCGCAAGGGACCGCGAAACTCGGCCGGCGCCTCCGGCTTCGGGTCGTAGGTCTCATGCTGGGGCGGACCGCCATCCAGCCAGATCAGGATGACGGAGCGATCCTCGGCCGCCGGCCGGCCCGAGTCTCCCGCGTGGGCCCGGGCCCGGAGCAGGTCGGCGAGGCTGAGGCCGCCCCAGCCCAGGCAACCGACCTTGAGGAACCCTCGCCGGTTGAACCGCTGGCAATTCCGTGGTGCAGGACTGATCAGCTCGAGCATGGCACGCAGACTCCTCGCGGCGTTCTCGGAAGCTCGATCCTCGGTTAATCGATGAACTGGAACTCCTTGGCGTTGATCAGGGCCCAGAGGATGTCCTCGAAGGCGACCCGCTTGTTGGCGGCGTGCTTGGCCAGGTGTGCCAGGGCGGTCGCCGTCTCCGTCTGGGACGGGGCGCGGCCGAAGGCCGCCCAGAAGAGCTCCTCGACCTTCTGCGCGTCGGGGCGCGGGTCCTGGGCGAGCCGCTCGGCCCGACTCCCCGGGGCTGAGAGCTTGACCTGAATCTCGGCGGAATTCAACAGCATCAGGCTCTGGCCCAGGGTGGCGTCGCTGACCCGCTCGCATTCGCAGGGTGTATCGCGCTTGGGCCGGCCGAAGGTGTCCAGGAACGTGGAGCCGACGCTCTCATCCGGCAGCTCGATGGCCCGAGTGCCGGCGGGGAGCCCATCGAACGTCGTCGGCGCGCCCGTGACCTGGGCGATCGCATCGAGCAAGACCTCGGCGCTCATCCGTCGCGGATAATGCCGGGCGAAACTCTGGCGGTCCTTGGCGTTGCTCGGGTTTGGGGCGCTGGAGAGCCCATAGACGCGGCTCGTGGTGATCGTGCGGATGAGGCCCTTCAGGTCATAACCGCTCTTGATGAAGGACTCCGCCAGCGCGGCGAGCAAGGCGGGATTCGACGGCGGGTTGGTCGAGCGGAAATCGTCCATCGGCTCGACCAGGCCGCGGCCGAAGAAGTGCGCCCAGTATCGGTTGACAAGGGCCTTGGCGAAATAGGGGTTCCGCGGATCGGCCATCCAGTCGACGAGCTTCTGCCGCGGATCCTCTTCGACTCCGATCGCGATCGGGTCGCCGCCCAGGCCGCGCGGTGTCATCACTTCACCGGTCTTGGGATGAGTAACCGTGCCGGAGCGGGCCGTGAAGATGACGTCGCCGTCCCGGCCATTGCGCTGACCCAGGAGATCCGGCTTGCGACCGACGCGCGCGAAAAACGCCGCGAACGCGTAGTAGTCGCTCTGGCTCCACTTCTCGAACGGATGATGATGGCACTTGGCACATTGCAGCCGCATGCCCAGGAAGACCTGGGCCGTGTCATCCACAAACGCGCTGCTCTCCTTCAGCTTGCGATACCAGTGGACCGGGGGCGCGACCTCGACGGACCCCTGGGCCGCCAGGATGCCGCGCACGAAGCGATCGTAGGGCGTGTTCTCGGCGAGTCGGCGGCGGATCCAGTCGTGGAAGGCAAAGGTCGCATACTGGAGGTCGGGCTTCCCCTCGCGTTTATTGCGGAGGATATCCGCCCATTTGGTGGCGAAGAACGACGCGTATTCCGGGCGGTCCAGGAGGCGGTCGATCAAGCGGCCGCGTTTCTCCCAGGAAGTCTCGGCGAGAAATGCCTGGATTTCCGCCGGGGTGGGCAAGGTGCCTGTGATGTCGAGCGCGGCTCTTCGAATGAACTCCGCATCGGTACACGGTTCCGAGGGGATGATCCCCAGGGCCTTCCATTGCTCGAACGCGGCGGCATCGATGCGATTGGCGGCGAGGAACGTCGTGGCTGCGCCCGGCGCCAGGCCAGTCGGGATGGTGGCGCGGAACGCGGCGACCAGCCCCTGGTAACGTGCCATGATCGCCGCTTGCCCCGCAGCCTGGCGGGCCTCGACGCGTCCGCCGTTCTCGACCGCGGCGACATCCGGATCATTCGAGAGGTATTGCGCCCATCGCGTGACATCCTCGTGGGTCCCGTCCGTGAAATGCGCCGTGACGACGAGCTGTTGCGCGGCGCCGCGCGACAGGACACGTTCCGGCGGATAGATCGAGATCCGTTCGACCCGGGGGTCGGTCGGCTTGCCGAGGGGCATCCCGAGGCCGATCCAGCGGCGGATCAACCGGTATTCCAGCGAGTCGGGGTCGAGGCGTCGGCCGCCGCCGTGTGGGACCCGCGCCGTGGCCTTGACCAGCAGGAGGCTGGCATCCGGAGCCGGCGGGAACAGCCGGCGTCCCCGCCCTTCCTTGACCAGGGTCTCGTAATCAAGCGCCGGCTCGAAGCCGAGCAGACTCAACCGAAAACCATTCTGACCACTGGCTTTGCCATGGCAACCCCCGGCGTTGCAGCCGAGCTTGGTAAAGATGGGGACCACCTCGTTGGCGAAATTGATGGACCGAGCCACGGAGAACTCCCGGACCGTCACCGGCACCGAGGCCGTGAGTCGCCCGGAGCGAACGAGGATCCGCGCCGTCCCCTCGCCGCAGGCTGTGACCCACCCCCGCTCATCGACGGCCGCCACCCGGGGGTCCGAGCTCTCGTACAGCGCGGTCGATGTGAGGTCGCGCAGATCCTGGGTCGTCGAGGTCCCATCGACGGCGAGCTGTTGCCCCGCATCAGGTCCGCGCAGCACGACCGCCTCGGGTATGACCCGTAAGCCGGTGACGTCCTGGGGCGACGCCTCCCCCGCAACGACCAGGGCGTGGGCCGTCCCCACGACGAGAACCACGGCGAGCACGATCCGAGGGAGAGCGACCCGCCGGGTCTGCAATCGCGTCACGCCTGAATCAACACGTCCCCGTGCGGCTCCTCGCATTTCTCGCTCTCCGGGGTGCTCCGGCCGCAGATCCCGGTCAGACCGGGTCTGGCCGATGGGACTCAACGGCAACCGCGCGACGGCCCGAGGCCGTGAAGGTCCCACTACTTTTATCATGAAACGCCGACGACTGCGACGCGAATGTTAAATCTTTTTTGAGCATTCGGTCGGGCCGGGGCCGGGGGCCGCGACCGCTCGGTCGATATAAGTACGATCGGCGGAGTGTCTTGAGACGATGAGCTCGACTTGCACGCTTCGCGAATCTCCTGGGTTGGACGTGGCCGGCACGAATGAGGCGACCTCGCAACATCGCAGGGGATCTGGACGAGCCGCGCCCGGGGGCGTAATCTGGAGGGCGTCCACGAGACCGGGTAGCTCAGTCGGTAGAGCAACGGACTTCGGGGGCTGCCTGGAGGCAGTCCGTATCGGAGCCTCACGCGGGAAGAAAGCGAACCGCGATGAGTGCATGCTGCAATATGCTGGGACGCCCTGAGAGCCGCGGGCACCACAACGCCGCCGGTAACGGCAAGCGTGACGGTTGGAAAAGCCGGCGGATTGGGCAATCAGCAGGCAAGGGACCGGTGCTGAGCCGGCCTCGGCCCCAGAGACTAGACGCGGCACGCCTGCGATGGCGAAGGGATAGTCCAGACACTCAACCCGCAAGCGCGACCGCGGCCAGCCATCCCAGGTGGCGCGCTCACACTTGTGGCGGTCGGTGAAAGCCGATGAGGTAGGTTAATCCGTTGGTCGAGGGTTCGAGTCCCTCCCCGGTCAGTCGCCTCACCAAGCATCAGGGAGCCTCGGGAAGCCTCAAGAGCCTTGTTTTCCGGGGGGTTAGGCTTCATCGACGTCGGATCGTTCGATCCCGCCATTCCATCAGGAAGCCTCACGAAACATCCCGAAGCATCCCCTGCGGTGGGCAAATGGTGGGCAAAGCGTTTGCTTATGGATGAGCCTTTCACCCCGGAATTCTCGGGGTCCGGCGCGGCCGGGTCGGTCGGATCGGACGCATGTCGGTGGGCAAGGCGGTCGTCGGTGCCGGTCGCGGCCAGCGCCTCGGGCTGTTCGCCCTCGGGCTTGAGACTCGGCAGCAAGGATGCGGCGGCGGCGATGTCCACGGCGCGCGGCCGGGTGTAGCGGCCGGTCATCTCCAGCTTGGAATGACGCATGAGCCGTTGCACGACCCGCGGCGTCACCCCGGCGGCATCGGCCAGCCTCGCCAGCTCGCAACGGAGCGAATGGAAGTCGAAGGAGCGGCCCGCGACGTCCTGAGAGGGGATGCCGGCGGCGTCCAGGTCCCTCTGAACCATCGCGGCGCCCTCGTCGTGCGGCAGGGGAAAGACTGCCTTCTCGGCGGGCCGGGCGGCCACGCTAGCGCGCAAGATCGGCGGTCAGGTCATCCGGCAGGGGCAGGGTTGCCGTCTGGCCGTTGTTCGCGGTGGCGGCCCGAATCGTGACCGCCGCCGGCTTGGCGGTCCAGTCGAACGACTCGGGCTTGATGGAGCCGATCTCCGAGTAGCGCAACCCCGAGGCGACGGCCAACCGGTAGCAGAGGGCACGCATCGGGCCGCTCATTCGAGCATCGGAAAGCCTCCCCGGCGGATTGCCGATTGCGGGTCCGACATCCTACGACTCTCTTGGGATCCGGGCCTGGAAGGATCGCTGTCCGCCCCGAAATCGGCTCATCGGGAACCTACTCCTAAACGCAATCAAGCAGAAAAGCTCGCATGAATCAGAATCCAGGCTCCTCCCGCGAAACTCGCGAGACAAACATCGCACTGATGATGTTTGCATGCATGAAATGCCGGGGAGAGCAAGTTGTGAGGAGAAAAATCAGACCGAACGAGGCCAAAGATAGGCAGTTTCGGCAAGATCCACCAGCCAACTGACCGCGCTCCGCTGTTCTACAACAGGAAATCAACGAAACGAACCCAGCCCCCAGCCAATTGCATGCAGAGGCCGGAGGTTCTCTGGAAAACTGCGCCAGCGCTTGATGCAACCACGCCGTATTTATTTAACAACTGCTTTGCACTCCTGGCGGTGCACCGTGATCGAAGCGATTGGATTCGATTCGAAGTTCTCATTCAACTTCTGAGCTTCAAAGCATTTATGGACATGGGGTAACCAGTACCTTCCTGAGTGGAGCACCACCGACCCCGCGACGTGTGATCGTGCTGCGATCCGGGTCGCGTCCCTCTCCCGGTGGTCGAGCCATTTTCCACGCGTGAGTCACCCAGCGATCCCGACTTCCCGGGGGGCGAGGGATGCCGCCGGGTGAGCGGGGCCTCGTGGTTTCGATCTCCCGAGACTTGCACCGAGCAAAGGAGATTCATCGATGGCAGCCGGCAGTTTCCGCCCCGCGGTCAGTCGCCGCGGGTTCCTGACGGTGGGGACAATCGGGCTCGGGGGGATCACCCTGGCCGATCTGCTCCGGATCGAGGCGCGGGCCGAGCAGAAGAACTACGCCGCGATCGCGGCGAAGGCCGACTCGGTGATCCACATCTTCCTCCCCGGCGGGATCGCCCACCAGGAGACCTTCGACCCGAAGCCGTTCGCCCCGATCGAGTACCGGGGCGAGCTCGGCGCGGTCGACACCAAGATCGAGGGGGAGAAATTCTCTCAGACCCTTCCCAGGACCGCACAGGTCGCCGACAAGCTGACCGTCATCCGCTCGATGACCCACGGCGAGGCGGCCCACGAGCGCGGCACGCACAACATGTTCACCGGCTATCGCCCCAGCCCGGCCTTGCAGTATCCCAGCATGGGGAGCGTCGTCTCCCACGAGTATGGCCCTCGGAACAACCTGCCGCCCTATGTCTGCATCCCCAACCAGCCCAACGTCTACGCGGGCACCGGCTATCTCAGTTCGTCGTTCTCGCCGTTCAGCCTGGGTCGCGACCCGGCCGATCCCGGCTTCCGGGTCCAGGACCTGAACCTCCCCGGCGGGATCACCGAGCCGCGGTTTGCCACCAGGCGCAAGGTCCTCGACGCGGTCAACGCCTACTTCGCCGAGCGCGAGAAGAGCGACAACATCGCGGCCATGGACACCTTCTATGAACGGGCCTACAGCCTGATCAGCTCGCAGAAGGCGCGGGAGGCGTTCGACATCAACGCCGAGCCCGCCAAGATCCGTGATGAGTACGGCCGTCATGCCGCCGGCCAGCGGCTCCTGCTGGCCCGCCGGCTGGTCGCCGCCGGGGTCCGGTTCGTCACCGTCGATTACGGCGGCTGGGACTTCCACTACCAGATCGCCGCCGGCATGAACAGCCAGATGCCCCCCTTCGACCAGGCCTTCGCCACGTTGATCCGCGACCTGGACCGCTCCGGGCTGCTCCAGCGGACCCTCGTCATGGTCTCCAGCGAGTTCGGCCGCACACCCAAGATCAACAAGGACGCCGGCCGCGATCACTGGCCCAAGGTCTTCAGCGTCGTCCTGGCCGGCGGCGGCATCAAGCGCGGCACCATCCACGGCGCCTCCAATGCCACGGCCACCGAGCCCGAGCGCGACCCGATCGGTCCCGAAGACCTGGCCACCACGGTCTATCACCTCCTCGGCATCGTCGCCGACAAGGAGCTCATGGCCCCCGGCAACCGGCCCATCGAGATCGTCGACGGGGGCAAGGTCGTCAAGGAGCTGCTGGCCTGAGAGTCCTCGAGTCAATTCCGTCGGTCAGGCTTTCGCCTGACATGATTTCGACATATGCCAGGCGAAAGCCTGACCGACGAGGAGCCCCCGATGCGTTTCAGTCTCCTCACGAGTGTCCTCGCCCTCGTGGTATCGACGTCCCAGGCGGCCACGCCGAGCCTGACGGCGATCCGCCCGGTGGGCGGCCAGCGCGGGACCGAGCTGGACGTCACGTTCTCCGGCGCCCGGCTGGGCGATGCCCTGGAGATCGTCTATTACCAGCCGGGGATCACGACGGCCTCGATCAAGAAGCTGAATGACAACGCCGTCCAGGCCCGGCTGAAGATCGCGGCCGATTGCGCCCTGGGACTCCACGACGTGAGGGTCCGCACAGCGACTGGCATCAGCGAGCTGCGGACCTTCAGCGTCGGCGCCCTGAAGGAGATCTCCGAGAAGGAGCCGAACAACGACTTCAAGGCCCCGCAGCCGATCCCGATGAACGTGACGGTCAATGGCGTTGCCGACAACGAGGACGTCGATTACTTCGTCGTCACGGCCAAGAAGGGGGAGCGGATCTCGGCCGAAGTCGAAGGGCACCGGCTGGGGATCTTCGAGTTCGACCCCTACGTGGCGATCCTCAATGCGAAGCGGTTCGAGCTGGGCGCCAGCGACGACGCGGCGCTGGTCTGGCGGGACGGGTTCACCTCGATCCTCGCGCCGGAGGACGGCAATTACATCATCCAGGTGCGCGAAAGCGCCTACGCGGGGAACGCGAGCTGTCTCTACCGGCTGCACGTGGGGAGTTTCCCCCGCGCCACGGCGGTCCTGCCGGCCGGGGGCAAGCCGGGCGAGACCCTGGCAGTCCGCTGGATCGGCGACCCGGCCGGTGAGGCCACCACCACGGTGAAGCTCCCGGCGACCTCGGAGAAGCCCTTCGGCCTGGTCCGCCAGGACGAGAAGGGAATCTCGCCCTACCCGAATAGCTTCCGGCTCACGCCGCTCTCCAACGTGATGGAGCAGGAGCCCAACGACGACCAGGCTCACGCCACCGCGTTCACCGCGCCGATGGCCCTCAACGGCGTGATCGACAAGCCCGGCGATGTCGACCACTTCGTCTTCAAGGCGACCACGGGGCAGGTCTTCGACATCCACTGCTATGCGCGCCGCATTCGCTCCCCGCTGGATCCGGTGATGTACCTGGGCAAGAAGGGCGCCGGCGCGAGCCTCGGGGATGACGATTCGGTCCCGCCGGACAGCTACTTCCGCTTCCAGGCCCCGGAGACGGCCGATTACGTCATCTGGCTGGTCGACCATCTCGGCAAGGGCGGGCCCGATTATGCGTATCGCATCGAGGTCACGCCGGTCGAGCCCAGGCTGGTGATGTCGACCGTCACGGAGCAGATCCCGCTGGGGACCGGCGTGATCGCCGTCGCCGTGCCCAAGGGGAACCGCCAGGCCATCTTGATCTACGGCAGCCGGTACGACTTCGGCGGCGAGCTCAAGGTCGGGGTCGCCGGCTTACCGGCCGGGGTGAGCGTCGAGGCGCCCGTCATGGCCGCCAGCCAGCCGGTCGTGCCCGTGCTCTTCTCGGCCAGGCCCGATGCCCCTCTCGCCGGGTCCCTGGCCAGTGTCACCGGCAAGCCGGTGGATGAGAAGCTCACGGTTCCCTCGGAGTTCACCTCCACGTCGATCCTCGTCTTCGGCCAGAATAACGTCAACGTCTGGTCGCGGGACGTGAACCGCCTGGCGGTCGCGGTGACCGAGGAGTGCCCCTACACAATCGAGATCGTCGAGCCCAAGGTCCCGCTGGTCCGGGGCGGCTCGATGGGGCTGAAGGTCCGGGCCCACCGCAAGCCGGGCTTCAAGGCGGCGATCGCGGTCTATCTCCCCTGGAACCCGCCGGGCGTCGGCTCGGCCGGCGGCATCGCCATTCCCGAGGGGACGGAGGAAGCCGTCATCCCGATGAACGCCGACGGCGGCGCCGAGCTGCGGACCTGGAAGATCGTGGTCCACGGCGCCTCGGGGGTCCCGTCCGGCCCGATCCTGGTCTCCTCGCAACTGGCCAACCTGACCATCGCCCAGCCGTTCGTCAATTTCGCGTTTCAGGCGGCCAGCGTCGAGCAGGGCAAGGAGGTCGACATGGCCATCAAGGTCGCCAAGGCCGTCGATTTCCCCGGCGCGGCCCAGGTCTCGCTGCTGGGACTGCCGAACAAGGTCACCACCGACGTCAAGACGATCACCAAGGACACGACCGACCTGGTCTTCCACATCAAGACCGACAAGGTCTCGCCGGCCGGCAACCACACCAGCCTGTTCTGCCAGGTCGTGGTGACGCAGAACGGCGAGCCGATCGTGCACAACCTGGGCAGCGGCACCTTGCGGATCGACGTGCCGCTGCCGCCCAAGCCCAACGCGCCGGCACCCGCACCGGCGCAGGTCGCCGCCGCTCCCAAGCCCGCGGCCGCGCCCGCCAAGCCGCTCAGCCGGCTGGAGAAACTCCGGCTGGAAAGCAAGCAGGCCAAGAAGTAGGTCAGGCTTTAACCTAACGCGATTCGGTTCCGTGTCAGGCTAAAGCCTGACCTACATGAGAAACCCGTGGATCCCATCACCATGAGCCGTTTTCTGTCCTCGATCGTCCGCAAGAGTGGGTTCGGCCTTCTCGTGCTGGGCCTGGCCGCGTCCGCGCGGGCCGCCGTTGCGAAGCCGGGTGAGCTGCCGGACCAGGTCTTCGCGCCGGCCCACACGGCGGCCCTGACCGGGCTGGCGGTCTACCCAGGCGAGATCCAGTTGACGACGGCCCGCGACCGGCAGTCGATCGTGGTCCAGGCGACCTTCGCCGACGGGATCACCCGCGACGTCACCAAGGAGGCGTCGCTGACCCTGGCCGACGCCAAACGGGTGCGGCGCGTGGGCGCGGTCTTTTACCCCGTGGCGGACGGGTCAACGAACTTGACCGTCGGCTATGACGGCCGGAGGGTCGTCGTGCCGGTGAAGGTCGCGCAGGCGACCGTCCAGCCGCCAATCAGCTTCCGGCTCGACGTGATGCCGGTCTTCATGCGCGCCGGCTGCAACACCGGGAGCTGCCACGGCGCGGCCCGGGGCAAGGACGGGTTCCGCATCTCGCTCTTCGGCTTCGACCCGGCAGGGGACCACTACCGCCTGACCCGCGAGATGGTCGGGCGGCGGATCAACCTGGCGGTCCCCGCCGACAGCACCCTGCTGGAGAAGGCCACCGGCGCCGTGCCCCATACCGGCGGCAAGCGGTTCGAGCCGGCCAGCGAACTCTACCAGACGCTCCACCGCTGGATCGAGGCCGGCGTACCCAATGACGATCCCGCCAAGCTCCCCAAGGTCGTCGGCGTGGACCTCTATCCCAGGCAGGCGGTCCTCGACGGCCCGGGAGCGACCCAGCAGCTCACCGTCCGCGCCCGATACTCCGACGGCACCGACCGCGACGTCACCAGCCTGGCCGTCTTTCTGACCAACAACGACGTCTCGGCCCCGGTCAGTCCCGATGGCCTGGTCACCGCCGGCCAGCGCGGCGAGGCGTTCGTCATGGCCCGGTTCGAGACCCACACGGTGGG
Source organism: Isosphaeraceae bacterium (assembly GCA_021324445.1). Taxonomy (GTDB): domain Bacteria; phylum Planctomycetota; class Planctomycetia; order Isosphaerales; family Isosphaeraceae; genus JAJPJC01. Next base: position 45,418 of record JAJPJC010000164.1, on the reverse strand, counting down.
CTCCCAGTTCATCGTCTTGCCCCGGGGCCTGGAGTTCACCTTCCCCGAGGAACCCGAGGTCAACTACGTCGACACGCTGGTCAACAACAAGCTCAAGAAGCTGCGGATCGCACCCTCCGGCCAGTGCGACGATGCGACCTTCCTCCGCCGCGCGGCCATCGACATCGTCGGCCTGCCGCCGACCGTCGAAGAGTACCACCGGTTCATGGCCTCGACCGACCCGAAGAAGCGCGCCCGGTGGATCGATGAATTGCTCGAGCGCAAGGAGTTCTCCGAGATCTGGGTCTCCAAATGGGCCGAATTGCTCCAGGTCCGCACCGACGCGACCCGCAACGTCAGCCAGAAGGCCATGTTCCTCTATTACAACTGGCTGGTCGACAAGCTCTCGAAGAACACGCCGATGGACGAGATGGTCCAGGAGCTCTTGAGCGCCAGTGGCGGCACGTTCAAGAATGCGGCGACCAACTTCTACCAGCTCACCAACGAGACCCTGCCGCTATCCGAGAACGTGGCCCAGGTCTTCATGGGGATCCGCGTGCAGTGTGCCCAGTGCCACAACCACCCCTTCGACCGCTGGACTCAAGACGACTACTACAGCTTCGCGGCGTTCTTCGTCCAGATCGGCCGCAAGCCGGGGGAGGACTATCGCGAGACGATCGTCTTCAACTCGGGCGGTGGCGAGGTGAGCCACCCGGTCGGCGGCCGGGCCATGCCGCCGAAGTTCCTCGGCGGCGAAGTCCCGGACGTCCGGGGCAAGGACCGCCGGGTCGTGCTGGCCCAGTGGCTGGCCTCTCCCCGCAACCCGTGGTTCGCCACCTCGTTCGCCAACCGGGTCTGGGCCCACTTCCTGGGCGTCGGCATCGTCGAGCCGGTCGACGACTTCCGGGTCAGCAACCCGGCCTCCAACCCCGAACTGCTCGAGGCGCTGGGCAAGCATTTCACCGACACCAAGTACAACCTCAAGCAGTTGGTCCGCGACATCTGCAACTCGCGGACCTACCAGCGCTCGACCCACCGCAACGCGAGCAACGCCGGCGACGACCGGAACTTCGCCCACGCCCTGGTCCGGCGGATCAAGGCCGAGAACCTGCTCGACAGCATCAGCGCGGTGACCGAGACCAAGGACAAGTTCAACGGCCTGCCGCTGGGCTCACGCGCCGTCCAGATCGCCGACGGCACGTCCTCGACCTACTTCCTCCGGACCTTCGGCCGCGCCACCCGCGAGACGCCTTGCTCCTGCGAGGTCAAGATGGAGCCGACCCTCTCCCAGGCCCTCCACCTGCTCAACGGCAAGACCGTCAACGGCAAGATCCAGCAGGGCGGACTCATCCCCAAGCTCATCGCCACCAGGAAGCTCCCCGAGGAACGCATCACCGAGCTCTACATCCGCTGCCTGTCGCGCCAGCCAACTCGGGCCGAGCTCGCCAGGCTGGTCCCCATCCTGAGCCAGGAAAAGGACCCGGCCCAGGCACTGGGAGACATCTTCTGGGCATTGCTAAATAGTCGTGAATTTTTGTTCAATCATTGATCATGGCGTGGTGCCGCCGCGCCCACAGACGAATTCCAGATTCCAAATTCCAGATTCCAAAGAGAGGAGCAACATGATTTGGAATCTGGAATTTGGAATCTTCGATCTCCCAGCGAGGGACTCAAACGAATTCCAGGTCCCAAAGAGAGGAGCAACATGATTTGGAATCTGGAATTTGGAATCTTCGATCTCCCACCGAGAGACTCAAACGAATTCCAGATCCCAAAGAGAGGAGCAACATGATTTGGAATCTGGAATTTGGAATCTTCGATCTCCCACCGAGAGACTCGCGATCATGCGTTCCAAGCTCGTGTCCGCCGCGCTTTCCGGCCTGATCTGCCTGGGGTTGGGGACCGCCTCGGTCGGGCTGGCGGCCGACCCGCCCAAGGCGAAGGTGACCTATCAGGACCACGTCGCGCCGGTCTTTCGTTCGCGGTGCGGCTCGTGCCACAACCCGGACAAGCAGAAGGGGGGCTTGAACCTCGACACTTACGGCACGGCGATGCAAGGGGGAGGCTCGGGCAAGGTCATCGAGCCGGGCGACCCGGAGGGGAGCACGTTGTTGATGCTGGTCTCGCACAAGGAAGAGCCGCACATGCCTCCCAAGTCGCCCAAGATCCCCGACGCGGAGATCGAGCTGATCCGCCAGTGGATCGAAGGGGGGGCGCTGGAGAGTTCGGGCAGCGTGGCCACGGCCAAGGCCAAGCCCAAGTTCGAGTTCAAGCTGGACCCGGCATCGCTGGGCAAGCCGGCGGGCACGCCGGCGATGCCCGAGGACCTGTCGACCGAGCCGTTCGTCCCCCAGGCTCGGCCCAGCGCCGTGGTGGCCATGGCCGCCAGTCCCTGGGCGCCCCTGGTCGCGGTCGCCGGGCATAAACAGGTGCTCCTGTATCGGACGACCGACTCCCATCTGGTGGGCGTGCTGCCCTTCCCGGAAGGGCTGATCTATGTCCTGAAGTTCAGCCGCAACGGCGACCTGCTGCTGGCCGGGGGTGGCCGGGGTGGTCAGTCCGGCCTGGCGGTCGCCTGGGACGTGAAGAAAGGGAACCGGGTCTTCGAGGTCGGCAAGGAGTACGACATCGTGCTGGCGGCCGACATCAGCCCCGACCACGGCCAGGTGGTCCTGGGCGGCCCGAGCAAGGTGGTCCGGGTGTACAACACGGCCGACGGCTCGCTCGCCTTCGAGATGCGCAAGCACACCGAGTGGATCACGGCCGCCGAGTTCAGCCCCGACGGCGTCCTGCTGGCGACCGGCGACCGCAATAACGGCCTGGTCGTCTGGGAGTCTCAGACCGGGCGGGAGTTCCACGACCTGCGCGGCCACGCCACGTTCATCACCGACGTGAGCTGGCGGCTCGACTCGAACGTGCTGGCCTCCTCCAGCGAGGATGGGACCGTCCGCCTCTGGGAGATGGAGAACGGCGGCAATATCAAGACGATCGGTGCCCACGGCGGCGGAGTCACGTCGGTCCGGTTCGCCAAGGACGGGCGCTTCCTCACGACCGGCCGCGATCGCGCGGTCCGGCTCTGGGACGCCAACGGGAACAAACAGCGCGACTTCGAGCCGTTCGGTGACCTGGCGCTGGAGGCCGTCATGGCCCATGACGATTCGAAGGTCATTGCCGCCGACTGGTCGGGGGAGATCCGCGTCTGGTCCGCCAAGGACGGGCGACGGCTGGCGAACCTGGCGGTCAACCCCGCCCCGCTGGCCAGCCGGCTCCAGCAGGCGAGCCAGGCCCTGGCCGCCGCCCAGGGCGAGGCCGATTCGCTCTCCAGGCAGATCGCCCCGTTTCAGAACGCAGTGAGCGCCGCCGGAGCTGCCGTGGCCTCCGCCCAGGGGAAGGTCGCGGCGGCCGCGCAGGCCGCGGGCAAGTCGGCGTCCCTGGTTCACCAGCTCGATCAGGTGCGGAAAGGGAAGCTGGCCGCTGCGCAGGAGGCGCGGGCCACGCTTCGAGCGGCCGAGCAGCTCGCGTCGGAGACCGCCGCGACCCAGGCGGCGGCCGACGCGGCGCTCGGCCGGAGCGCCCCGGCTGAGAAGGCTGCGACCGAGGCCGTGACGGCCGCCAAGACCACGACCGCGAAGGCCCTGCTGGAAGCGACGGCCCAGGACAAGGCGCTGGCCGCCGCGGCCGCGTCGCTCGAGAACGCGGCGACCCCCGAGGCGGCCGCTCAGGCCGCCGCCGAGCTGAGCCGGCGCGCGGCGAAGGCGGTGGAGTCGGTCCAGGCGCTGGCGGCCGCAGGCGCGCGCCAGGCGTCGGCGCGCCAGGCCCTGGCCCAGACGACCGCCGCCAGGGCCGCGGCCCCGCAGGCGGCGGCCCACGCCCGAGCCCTGGCCCGGGCGGCCGCGCTGGCCGTGCCGGCCGCGCGAGACTGTGTCCACCGCGCCGACCAGGAGACGGCCGCCGCCGAGCAGGCCCTCGCCGACGCCCGCACGGCCCTCCAGACGGCCACAACGCACCTGGCCGCCGTCAAGACGGAGTGGGAACAAGCGACCGCCGCCAAGACCGCCGCCGAGAAGGCCCTCGCCGAGAAGCGAACTCTGCTCGATGCCGCCCTCGCCAGGGTCCAGGCCCTCAAAGCCGAGGCCGAGGCCCTCGCTGTCGAGAAGAAGCGAGCCGACGCGGCTCGCGGAGGACTCGCCTCCACCGCTCGACCTGGCTCGTGACGGATTCGGGACGAACCGTCGTTTCCCTCACGTCCTGGGGAGGTCGATGACTTCCTCCGTTCGCCCTCCAAGTCCTAAAATAGATGGGTCGCAGGGATTCGGTTGCGTTCCCGTTTCGAGATCGACGGAGAGTCTCTTTCCAGGGCTTTGCTATGCCCATTCACGATTGGTCGCGAGTCTTCGACGGGGCTTTCCACGATTTCCATTTCGTGGTTGATCGCGGCGCCCCGCAATGCGCTCAACAGCGGGATCCTGCCGCCGAACTCTTACGCCATGGCCGAGCCGCTCGCGGGTCCCAGGGAGGCGGACGTGTTGACCCTGCAAGCCGCCAACGGACGCGACGAGGGTTGGTCGGGTGAGCCGACCGCGGGCGCGGCGGCCGTGGCAGTCGCTCCGCCTCGGGTCCGCACGACGACGCGTCTCGAAGAAGAAACCCACACCCGACGGCGGCGGAGCGTCGTGATTCATCACGCCAGCGATGATCGGATCATCGCCGTGATCGAGATCCTGTCTGCGGGGAACCAGGCGAGCAAGAAGGAATTCCGCGCCGACGTGGCCAAGGCCGTGGATCTGTGGGAGCACGGGTACCACGTACTCCTGGTTGACCTGCATCCGCGGACGGCGCGCGATCCCGAGGGCATTCACCCCGCCATCTGGACCGAGTTTGGGGGCAAGTTCGACCCATCCCCGCCCGACAAACCCCTGACACTCGTCGCCTACGACGCCGGGCCGCCCATGAAGACGGCTTATGTCCAGCCCCTCGCGGTCGGTGACGTTCGGATCGACATGCCGCTGTTTCTCGCGCCAGGATGGTATGTCTCGGTGCCCTTGGAGGCGACCTATCAGGCCGCCTGGCGCGGCGTGCCCCGTCGATTCCAAGCGATCTGGGAGCCGCCCGGCGGTCGTTGAGCCAACTCGCTCCTTGGTCGAATTCGCCCGCCACAGCCTCTCAACGCCGGGCCCCAACCTGGCCCGATGCGAGCGAGGTTTCGCCGAGAGTGAGTGAGTGTGTCCTTCCAAAGCGGCCCGGTGCGCGGATATCATTCACTCATCCGGGACCACGCGCCTGAATCAACGCCGAGGACCGCCGCGCCGGGAACAGTGGCCGATGGGAACCCGATCGGAACGCCACGGCAAGGGCTGCCCGCGGGCCTGGTAAGCCTCCTGATGGACGACCCTCGGTTCACCGCAAATGACGACTCAGCGTGATCCTCCGCTCCGGAGAGGAAAGACGATGCCGATCCGATTCAATTGCCCGAATTGTGGACGGGCCGGCCGGTTGCCCGACGGCTTCCCGGGGGGCAAGATCAAGTGTCCCGCATGTCAGACGATCAGCCAGGTCGACAGCGGGGGCAACACGGGCTCGGATGGGATCGGTGCTGCGTCCGTGGGAGAGCCTGCGGTCTCGGGATCGGTCGGACAGCCGATGCCCGGGGGAGACACCTACGCCCTGGAGGAGGAAGCACCTCGGCCGGAGATCAAGCCTCCGCCTCCACCACCGATCCCCAAGGAAGTGAAAACGGAGAAACGGAAGCCCGAGAAATCCTCCGGCGTGCCGATCGCAGGGATCGTCGCGGGTGCGGCCGCGGGAGCCGCGGTCGCCGCCGGGTTCCTCTTTTTTCTCTTTCGGCCCTCGGGAGTCGGGGAGCGATCGGACGCACCGCCGGCTCGTGAAGCCGCGGCCGAACCCGCCCCTGCCCAGGGACCCGGCGAAGCCGCTCAACCGTCCGTCACGGCGGCTCCCGCCTCCGGCCAGGTCGTCAATGTGGCCGAGGTTCAGACCAACGCGGGCGCGACTCAGCCGAGCACGACCCCCGTGTCCCCGTTGGGAGCGGCGCGGGTCGGCAGGCGTCGCGACGCCCGGGCGAGTCGACCCATGCCCGACCCCGCGCCGCCGGCCAACGGTGGCCCGACCGCCGGCGCAGACCTGGCCAAGGCGGTCGCTCCGGGCGGGGCCGACCAGGGCACGAACCAGGCCGCCGACGCGATCAAACGGATCCAGGAGGCCACGGTCTTCCTGAAGGTTCAGGCAGGCCGGGCGCGGGGCAGCGGCACCGGGTTCGTCATCCGGTCGGAGGGCGACACGGTCCTGGTCGCCACCAACGACCATGTCGCCAATCCTCACCTGGAGGGGCTCCCCCGCGACGATGACTCGGCGCGGTCGCAACCCCCGCCGATGATCGTTGCCGTCTTTCGAAGCGGGGCCGGACCAGGGGTCGAACAGTCGCTCCGAGCGCAGATCGTTGCGGCCGACGGCGAGGAGAATCGCGACCTGGCCATCCTCCAGGTCCGTGGGGTCAAGAACCCGCCCGAACCCATCGCCCTGGACGATGCGCCCGTGCCGACCCTCCTCATGCCCGTCTTGATCTACGGCTTCCCCTTCGGCAACATCGATATGTCCCTCAACCCGGCCGTGCACCGCAACCCGTCGATCACGGTCAACCGCGGCTCGGTCTCCAGCATGCGCAACGATGAATTCAATCGACTCGCTCACATCCAGATCGATGGATCGATCAATCCGGGGAACAGCGGCGGACCGGTCGTGGACGAGAAGGGGCGGCTGGTCGGGATCTCGGTGGCGAAGATCCAGAACACCAACATCGGGTTCGCGATCCCGGCGGCCGAGCTGGCGCGGATGCTCGACGGCCGGATCGGCCCGATCAGCCTGGCGATGCGCGGCGAGCGCGGCGGCCAGGCCGACCTCCAGGTCCGGGTCCGCCTGATCGACCCGCTGAACAAGGTCCAGTCGGTAGAGTTCCTCTACGCGCCGGCCGGTGGCGGCCAACGCCCCGGAGCAGGACCGGATGCTGACGGGAGCTGGGCCCCGCTGCCGGGGGCGCAAACGGTCAGCTTGAATCGCGACGGGGCCACGGCGTCGGGGACGATCCAGGCACGCCTCAACTCGATTCGAGACCGCCGATTGATGGTCCAAACGGCATATCGGCTCGACTCAGGGAAACTCGTCTACTCGATGCCCAAACCCTACCTGGTCCCCACCCGGCCCACGGGCCTGGCCCGCGCCGGCGGCGCGCCGAAGGCGAAAGGGGTCGCCCCGACCTTCGGTCTCCTCGGGCCGCTGATCGACTCGCACAAGCAACCCGTCAAAGACTGCCAGATGCAAAAGGATGCCAATTCGCTCACGATCGAGGTACCGGCGGGAGTCCGCCTGCTCAGCCACGAGCTGGATGTCCGGAACGCGCCGATGACTCTGGCCGAAGTCGAGGGGGATTTCGTCGCCATGGTCAGGGTGGCCGGGAACATGATCCCCGGTACGGACCCGCCCAGGTTCAAGGGCCGGAACGTGCTCCCCATGACTTTGCAAGGGGCCGGCCTGCTGCTCTGGCAGGATGCGAAGAATTACATCCGGATCGAGAGGACCGTCACTGTCAGGCGGGGACAAGCGGTGCTCACCACCAAGGCACTGGTGGAGATCATCAAGGGCGGGAAGTCGGTGCTGGCGCTCAATCTCAATATCCCCGACGGCCCGCTGTATCTCCGGCTCCAGAGAATCAACGGGGCCTTGTCCTTCCTCTTCGGGCCCGACGGCCGGCGCTGGATCATGAGCCGCCAGCTCGCCGTCGCCTTCCCGACCAAGCTCCAGGTCGGATTGGTGGCCTCGAACATGTCGAAACAAGCCCTATCTGCCCAGTTCGAGGGGTTTGTCCTGCTCACGGACAAGAAGGAGCTCGACGACCCGATGAAACCCTGAGCGGGGACCGGCGCCGGTGCCGGGGCACCGGCGCCTCCCGCGGGCCGTGCCCCATCGGTTCCGACACCTCCTGGAGCCACCGAACGGCTTGCGGAGAGACCACTCACGGAGACCAAGTCCCGCTGGCCCAGAGGGTCACAAGACCTCGATCGGGTAGGTCGTCATCCAGATGTCCAGTCGGCTGAAGCGGGCCTTGAATCGTTCCTTTCCAAAAAGAAGCCGGCTCGGTGACGGGTGACGTGGTCAGGATCGAGGCTCCTCCTCGTCTCCCGGCGGAGCCGAGGCCAGGCGCCGCTCGATGTCTTCGATGGGGACACGACCCGGTTCCTGGAACCCCTCTTTGAGAAAGGCCATGAACTTCTGGCTCCGGCCCAGTTCTGCGACTTCGCGATCGAACGCATCGGCCGCTTCCAGGACGAACTCACCCCCGGACTTGCTCCGCAAGAGCACGGCTTCCGCGGCTGCCATCTCCAGGAGCTCATCGATCGACAAAGTCTGATGCCGCAGATCAATAATCTTCCTGGTACAGCCTCGTCTCGCTCATGCCGTCTCGATCCGGGCCGCGTCCCCCAGGCCCAATTCCTCGATCGCGTTCTCCTTGAGGACGTGCTTGCGGATCTTGCCGGTCACGGTCCGGGGGAGGCTCTGGACAATCATGATGTACTGCGGGATCTTGAAGTGAGCGATCTGGCCCTGGCAATAGCATCTCAGCTCGTCGGGGGTCACGGTCGCGCCCGCCTTGGGCACGATCCAGGCGCCGACGACCTCGCCGTACTTGGCGTCGGGCAGGCCGGCCACGGCGACCTCGGCCACAGCCGGGTGATGGTGCAGGAACTCCTCGACCTCGGGGGGATAGATGTTCTCCCCACCCCGGATGATCAATTCCTTGCTCCGGCCCACGATCCGGTAGTTGCCGTCCTCACGGCGCCGGGCCAGGTCGCCGGTATGGAGCCAGCCCTCGGCGTCGAGGGCGCGCGCGGTCGCGTCGGGGTTGTTGTAGTAACCGGCCATCACGCAATGGCCGCGGACCCACAATTCGCCGGTCTCGCCCGTGCCGACCTCGCGCCCGCTCGAAGGGTCGACCAGCTTGACCTCCAGGCCCGGGATCGGACGACCCACGGTCCCCACCCGGACCTCGATCGGGTCGTCGACCGCGGTGAACGTGATGATCGGCGACGCCTCGGTCTGGCCGTAACCGATGCAGATCTCCCGGACGCCCATCCGGCTGACCACCTTCTCCATCAACGGCAAGGGGCACGGCGCACCCGACATGATGCCGGTGCGCAGGCTCGTCAGGTCGAAGCGCGCGAACTCGGGATGCTCGAGCTGCGCGACGTACATGGTCGGCACGCCATAGACCGCCGTGCACCGCTCGGCGGCGATCGCCGCCAGCGTCGCCCGCGCGTCGAACGACGGGGCCGGGACCACGATCGCCGATCCGTAGATCGGGCAGACCAGCGTGCCCAGCACGCAGCCGAAGCAATGGTAGAACGGCACCGGCACGCAGACGCGATCGTCGGCGGTATAACGCAGCCGCTCGCCTGTGTAATAGGCGTTCATGAGCACGTTGCGGTGCGTGAGCATCGCGCCCTTGGGCAGACCGGTCGTCCCCGAGGTGAACTGGATGTTGTAGACGTCGGTGGCCCGGGCGGACCGCACCCGGCGCGCCAGCTCCGGGCGCGACGCCTCATCGCCGGCTTCCAGCTCGGACCAGGTCCACCAGCCCGGACCCGGTCGCTCGCCCAGCGCGATCAACCGCTTCAAACGCGGGAATTGCTCCGAGGACCAGTCCCGCGACGTCGCCGACGCCACCTCTGGACAGAGCGCCTCGACCATACCCACGAAGTTCGAACCCTTGAACGGCGCGCCGACGACCAGCGTCGCCACGTCGGCCATCGCCAGGGCGTCCTTCAGCTCCTGGAGCCGATAGGCGGGGTTCACGTTCACGAGCACGGCGCCGATCCGGCCGGCGGCGAACTGGGTCACGACCCATTCCGGCACGTTCATCGACCAGATCCCGATGTGCTCGCCCCGACCGACCCCCAGCCCGATCAACGAGGAGGACACCCGGTCCACCCGCTCATTCAGCTCGCGCCACGACCAGCGCAGCCCCAGCCCGGGGAAGACCAGAGCGTCCCGATCGGGTTGGCGCGCGGCGGTCCGCTCGAGAACCCCGCTCACCGTCTGGTCGACCACCCAGGGGAGCGGCTCTGCGTTGTCCTGGGTCATGACTACTCCTCTTGATCAATTCCAGATACCAGAATTCCAAATTCCCTATTGTAGTGAACCACGGATCACACGTCAATTCCTTCTCCAGCCACCAGCCACTCCGGTCTCACAACTCATCGGTCTTGATCGTGGGTTCCTCCCTGCCTGGTTCCGCGGCTCGGTTGGCCTCGCGCACGGCGACCCGGGCCTGGTGAGGCGAGGTCGTCCAGGAGGGAGGGCGCTTCTCGACGAAGGCGCGGATTCCCTCGACGGCCTCCTCGGAGGCCCGCACAACGGCGCTGATGGCGGCGGCCCCGCGGAGGTTCTTGGGCCGGCCCACCGTCTCGTCCAGGAGGCGCTTGGTCGTCGCCAGGGCCGAGGGACCGCATTCCACGAAGCTCTGGGCGATCCGGATCGCCTCGTCCAGGCATCGGTCCGCGGGGGTGACCGCGTTGACCAGTCCCCAGTCACAGGCCAGTCGGCTCGAGATCGGCTCGCCGCTGAGGAGCAACTGGCGGGCGCGGCGGTCGCCGAGCTGGCGCGTCAGGTCGTGCATGACGATGGCCGGGACCAGGCCGCGGCGGACCTCCGGGTAGCCGATGCGTGCGGTCTCGGCGGCGATGGCGAGGTCGCAAGCGGACATCACGCCGGCCCCACCGGCCAGGGCGTCGCCGTTGACCGCGGCGATCGTCGGCTTGGGCAGGGTATGGATGCACTGGAGCAGATCGGCAAACTCCTTGAGGACCTCGACGATCGCGTGCTCGCCATCCGGGGCGGCGTCGCACTCGGCCGCCTCCTTGAGGTCCATGCCCGCGCAGAAGGTCGGGCCGGCCCCCGTCAGCACGACGGCCCGGATCGCCACGTCCACGCCCGCCTCCTCGACGGCGTCGCGGAGCTGGACCAGCAGCTCGCGCGACAGCGCATTGCGGCGCTCGGGACGGTTCAAGGTGAGGACCGCGATGGGCCCTCGGTCGTCTCGGTTGAGAACCGGTGCGCCCATGGCTGCGAGACCTCCCGGTGAAGGGCGATCGATCGTCCCGCGAGGTGAGGCGGGGAGCCTCAATTCCAGGAGGATGACGCCCAGGGCCTTGCCCTGGCTGTCGAGCCGGAGCGAGCGGCTCGCGCCGCCGGCCAGGGCATGCTCGATCACGAAATTGAAGGCGTGGAGCCGCGGCAGCTCGTACCGCCGCACCGCACCGATCCCCAGCGGACGGAGGAATTCCGCCACGGCGGCCTCGGTCAAGTGGGTCTCGAGCCGGGCATAGGCCGCCGCGTCGCGGGCCACCACGCCGATATTGGATCGATCCCCCTTGTCGCCGCTGCGCGTGTGCGCCAGCTCCCCCAGCCGGATCCCTCGCGACTCCTCAGGCATTGTCGGCGTTCACCCACTCGGGACTCAAGAAGGCGGTGTTGTCGAATCGACTCGTCCCGACGACGACTCGGCCCATTCCGCGGCGGTCCGGACCTCGATGCGGACCCGCGCTTCCGCTTCGGCTCGCGGCACCAGGGCCGGCCAGTATCCAAAGGCCGGTCGCGGCGTGGGGCGGCCGGCGGCATAACCGGCGATCCCGGGTGGTCCGGCCGTGACCACGGGCGCCAGCTCGCGGCAGAACCGCTCGACCGCCGCGCGGTCGGGGTCGCGCACCGTGATGCGCACCATCACCTCGAACGGCGGTGCCGTCGGACGAACCACCCCGGGCGCCACGTCACCGGCCCCGAAGCACTCGACCAGGGAATCGGCCAGGTGGAAGCCGGACCGGCGGACTCGTTCCAGCACGATCGACCCGACGGCGCGCGCCTTGGCCTCGGCGTCGCGGCCGACCACGGCGAGCATGCCGCTGGCCGTCCAACCATCCCGATAGACCCCCACCAGCTTGAGCCCATCCGACGGGGGATTCCCCGCCGCGCCCGTGACCGCCACGCGATCCATCCCCTGCTGCACGATCGACAACCGGGTGAAATCCACGTCCACGTCGGGCGTACGATACCGCGCCGGGTCGTCGATCTCATAGAGCAGTTGCTCGGTGACAGTCCCGACACTGACCAGGCCCCCGGTCCCGGCCGGCTTGGTGATCACGAAGGACCCCTCGGCATCGATCTCGGCAATCGGATAACCGATCCCGGCGAAGTCGGGCAGCTCGGCCCAGCCGTGCCAGAGTCCGCCGGTCGCCTGGGCACCACACTCGATCAGGTGGCCCGCGGTCGACGCGCCGGCCAGCCGGGTCCAGTCGTCCCAGCTCCAGCCGAAGTGGGCCGCCGCCGGACCCAGCGTCAACGAAGCATCGGCGACCCGGCCGGTCACCACCAGCCGGGAATGCCGCGTCAATGCCTCCGCGATCGGCTGCGCCCCCAGGTAGACATTCGCCGCGACCAGTCGCCCGGCGACGCCGGCGATCGGCTCTGCGGTCTCGAGATCGCTGAGATCGAGGCCCGCCTCGATCCAGCCGGGGATGCACTCCAGCACGTCATCACCGGTCACGACCCCGATGATTGTCTCCCCCGCGCCGCCACGCGCCAGGATCGCGCCGCAACGTGCGGCGCACGCGGACGGATTCAACCCGCCGGCGTTGGTCACGATCCGCAGTTCGGGCTGTTCCTCGAGAATCGGCGCCAGCCGCTCGACCAACTCGGGGAAGTCGGTCACATAGCCGGCCGACGGGTCCTTGCTCCTCAGATGGCTCAAGATCGCCATCGTGAGCTCGGCGAGGTATTCGAGCGTCAGCACGTCGAGCTGCCCGTCCCGCGCCAGCAGATAGGGCGCATCCCGATTGTCGCCCCAGAAGCCGGCACCATTGCCAACAGCCAGGGTTCGGGGATCGCGATCGGCAGCCCGGGAAGCCATCGTTGTCCACCTCGACCGAGAGGATCGATTGACTCAGGTTGCAGGTTATCTCAGAGTCGAGCAGGTCGCAACTTGAGACTCGGGACCTCATCGATCGATGTTCCCCCCGCGCCTTCGTCACCCACCGTCCCAGGGCTGGGCCAGCGTCGGGACCCCGGCATAGCGCTTCATCGTGATGGTGATCCGGCCGCCGCAGCCGGGGGCGAGCCAGACGTGGAAGCGACAATCGCGAACAGGGGTCGTCCGCCCCTCCTGGGTAACCTGCTCACAGCGGTGCTCGCCGTAGCCGCCGCCTTGCACGATGACGGCGCGGGGATCGGCCTGATTCACATTGACCAGGGTCAGGGATGTCGAGCCGTCCTGGAGCGAGTCGACCAGCACGGCCACATCCTCGGGCAGGCCGGGCCGGCGGCGCGCGGGGTCGAAATACCGCAGTCGGGCCTGGAGCACTTCACCTTGATGCTTGGGTGGCAGGCCGCCCAGGGTGAGTCGAACGAGGCTCTCGACCGTCGCCGGATTGTACTTCATGGGATCGTCGGCCAGCCGGGTGTCGGGGGTGGTCCGGTCGCGGCGCATGGCCTGGACCTTGCGGCGGATCGTGTCGAGGTCGCGGCGCAGGGCGGCCTCGGGATAGGTCGGGGCCCGGCCTTCCAGGAACGCGAGCCAGTCGAAGTCCCGCACGCGCTGGCGGTCCTGGTCCTTCATCGACCAGTAGTAGAGCTCCAGCACCCCGGGGTTGTAGCGATCGGGCCGGTAGTCGTACCAACCCTGGTCACCGTACATGTGCGGGTAGAGCGTCCGGCCGCCTTCCGTCCTCGCGTGGCCGTTAACCGCGTCGATCTGCTTCCGCCAGGCATCGAGGAAGCGGTCGTCGCCCGTGAGGAGGAAGGCATTCCCGAAGCCGTTGATCGCCACATGGTGGTTGTTGCGATGCACACGACGCCGCGTGACCGGGTCGATCACCGTGAATCCCCAGCCATAGACGCCACCGTACCACTTGCCGCCGCAGGCGCCGCCGATCGTGCCATCCAGGCCGATGTTGCTGGGAATGATCCCGCCGTTGGCGGCCATGCGTTGCCGCCAGGCGTCGACGTACTCGATGATCCAGTCCTTGTACCGCGGGTCGTGCGTGAGCATGTAGGCGTTGAGCGCCAGGTTGGTGGCACCGAGATTCAAGGGATGGTCGCCGACGATGTCGTTGTAGTCCTGGAAGTGCTCGAGCATCTGCTGGTAGGTGTGCTCGCCGTGGCCGAGCCGGAAGCGGTTCTCGACCTCGATCGGGTCGCCGGCCCAGTCGAGGGCCGTGGCCTTGCGGAGCAGGGGCCCTCGGCTGCCGTTGAACAGGCTGCGGATGATCTTGACCTTGGGGTCATAGTTGGGCGCGCCCGGATCGTCGTTGAGGTAGAAGCCGGCATACCGCACCACGCGCTGGCGGAACCGGGCATCCTGGGGGTCGCACAAGCCTTCGAGGTTGAAGACCGAGAGCCCCTCGCCGTGGTGGAACCAGTCGAACATGACGGGGAACTCTTTGTAGTACATCCCGTCGCGCGCGAAGGGGACTTCCGTGGTCCGGGCTTTGGTGTATTGCCGCAGGTGGCCCTCCCAGGCTTTCTTGAACCGAGCCAGGATCGCGTCGTCGCCGCCGATCGCATAAAGGACGGGCCAATCGTTGACGTTCTCGATCGCGTCATCGGGGCCGTCGTCCCCACCCCAGCGCTCGACGCATTCGAGATAACCCCGATCATCGAAGTAACGGTCGAAGAACTCCAGGCAGGCGCGGTGATGGGCCCGCAGCAGCTCGCGCTCCAGCAAAGCCCAGGCCGGCGGCGCCATCGGCGTCTCGAGCCGGATCAGGGCCTGTGGTGGCTCGGACGCCCGGAGCCAGCTCCACGGCCAGGCAACGCCCAGGAGAGCCGCTAGAACCTTCAGGTACGACCTGCAATCGTTGTTGGCCATGATCGGTCACTCCCGGGCCTGCAACGGCCGCGCCACGATATCGAACGAGGCAAGTGCCTCCGCCAATTCGGCGACCTGTGCCGCTGAGAGATTCCGCAGCGGCGGGCGGACCGGTCCGCAGTCGACCCCCAGCAACGCCATGACGGCCTTCGAAGCGGCTGAAAAGCCGAACCTGCCGAGGGTCTTGATCATCTCCATCGCCTGGAACTGGGCGGCTCGGGCAGCGGCGACGTCGCCCGATTCGAACGCGCGGATCAGGCGTTGGAAGTGCGGGGCGGCGAAGTTGTACGTGCTGCCGACCGCGCCGCGGACGCCCAGGCATAGACCCGCCAGCAGCGCTTCGTCACAGCCGAAGAGGACGTCGAAGGCGCCGTCGTCGACGTGGACGCATCCCTGGAGCTCGACGAGGTCGGCGTGAGAGAACTTCAGGCCGCGGAGGTTCGGGATGCGGAACCGCGCCTCGTGGAGGAACTCGGACATCGGCAGCCGCACGTTCGTCATGCCGGGGATGTCGTAGAAGTAGAACGGCAGGGGCTCGGCCTCGGCGGCTATCGGGATGCAGAACTCGATCAGGTCCTGGACGGTGGCCGGCTTGAAATAGCTGGGGGCCACGGCGGCGACCGCCGCGGCGCCCGCCTGGCGCGCGTGGTCGGTCAGCGCGATTGCATCAGCCAGGCAATTGTGCCCGACATGGACGGCGATCCGCATCGCATCGCCGGCAACCTCCATCCAGCGGTCGCACAACGCCTTCCGCTCGTCCAGGGTCAGCGAGGCCCACTCGCCGGTCGTCCCCGCGAGGAAGACAGCGCGGATCCCCGCCTCGCGGAACAGCTCGGCCTGCCGCGGGACCATCGCCAGGTCGAGGCGCCCGTCGCGCGCGAACGGTGTATGGCAGGCAGGGATCAGTCCAGTGAGGGGACCACGCATGGGCGACGCTCCGGCTCAGGCGGCAGGGACGAACCACCGCGCGAGCCAGCCACGGCGGATCGGGCTTCTCCTCATCGATGCGGCTCAACCACCTCGAATCATCAGTTTACTTGTCCGATGCCCCGGACGCAAATCGGTTCGGCAGGTTGTTAGGACTCAGGCCGGGGCGTAACATCGCTGTCATCAGAGTACGCCGTACGCGGCACGTAGTACGCAGCAAGAGGAACACCGGTCTTTTGCGTTACTGCGTACCGCGTACTTCCAAGAGGAGGCATTATGAGAGCGATCACCCGCCGCGCCCTGGTCGTGGCCATCACGTCCTGGCTGGCCTTCCCATCCGACGCGGGGCGGGCCGGCAGCGAGGGCTGGACCGATCTGATCGGCGCGCAGGGTCTGGATGCCTGGCGGACGCCCACCGGCAACTGGCTGGTGGCCGGCGACGCGCGGCCCGACCCCGAGCGGCCGACGCGATTGGTGGCGGAGCCCGGCCACGGCGTCCTGGTCAACGGGCGAGCCGGCCGGACGACCAACCTGGTCAGCCGCCAGGATTTTGGCGACCTCGAGGCCCACTTCGAGTTCCTCATCCCCAAGGGTTCCAACTCGGGGATCAAGTTCGAGACGCTCTACGAGATCCAGATCGCCGACAGCTTCGGCGTCGCGCAGCCGAAGGCAAGCCACAACGGCGGCATCTATCCCCGTGCCGAGCTGCTGCCCCGGTACCATTATCTCGATGAAGGAATCCCGCCCCGAGTGAACGCGTCCCGACCGGCCGGCCAGTGGCAGACCCTGGACGTGATCTTTCGCGCGCCCCGGTTCGACGCCAGCGGCAAGAAAGTGGAGAACGCTCGGTTCGAGAAGGTGGTCCTCAACGGCCAGGTGATCCACCAGGACGTTGAGGTCAAGACCCCGACCGGCCATTTCTGGCGGCTCCAGGAAACGGCGCGGGGACCGATCCTGCTCCAGGCCGACCACGGCCCGGTGGCGTTCCGAAATATCCGGGTGCGGCGGCGAGATTGAGACGATTCGGAGCGTGCGCCCTGCCACCGCTTCGAACCGCCATCCCCTGGACGCCCGAGCCCGCTATAATCGAGAAAGCGGAGTGGGGACCGCCGGTTTGGTCCTACCCAGTCCGGGCTCTCCCAAGGTCGAGGATCGGTCATGAGCACGGTTCCCAGGCATTCGACTCCTTCCCGAACCGGCGAGGCCTCGTTCGAGTATGGCTACCGCCTGGTGCGCCGCAAGGAACCCAACGGCCAGGCGAAGTGGGTGAGGACCCCCTTGACGCTCTGGGACGTGCTGCACCCCCAGGAAGGAGACGTCCACGTGCTCAGCGATCCCCATGCCGACGACTGCACCTATCTGAGGATCGTGCTCAAGGACCGCTATGTGGGCGACCGCGCGGTGGTCGTCCTGTCGGACTGCGGGATCTACTGGGACATCCCCGGACTGGTGCACCACAGCCCCGACCTGGCCGTGATCTTCGGCGTGCGACGGCGGAAACCGCGGGAGTGGAAGACGTTTCACGTCAAGAGGGAGAAAGCCCGGCCGGCGTTGATCATCGAGGTGACCTCGCCCAAGACGCGGGTCACCGATGTGGAGGATAAGGTCCAGGAGTATGCCCGGGCGCGGGTCCCGTATTACGTGATCGCCGATGCGGACGAGGCGAATGACCGGCGGCGGCTGACGCTGCGGGCCTACCGGCTGAAGGGGCGGGCGTACGCGCCGGTGCCGCTGGACGAGCATGGGCGGGTGTGGCTGGAGCCGGTGGGGTTGTACCTGGGGGTCAGAGTCAATCCCGAGACGGGTGGAGACCGGGTGGCGTTGATCGACCCGGTGACGGGGCTGGAGATTGGCGACTACACGGCCATGAGGCAGGCGCGCGCCGCCGCCGAAGCCCGCGCCGTCACCGAAGCCCAGGCCCGGACCGAGGCCGAAGCCCGCGCCGTCACCGAAGCCCAGGCCCGGACCGAGGCCGAAGCCCGCGCCGTCGCCGAAGCCCAGGCCCGGACCGAGGCCGAAGCCCGCGCCGTCGCCGCCGAAGAACGCTTGCGCCAGGCGGAAGCCGAGCTGCGGCGGCTCCGCGGGCGGAACTAACCGACCGGTTCCGCTCACGGCTCGGCCTGGTCCGCCTGTTGTTGCTGGCCTTGCTGCTGCCGGTAGCCGGACTGGGAGCCCAACTTCATCCGTTGCGACTGGCGCTGGGATTGCAACCACGTGGCCGATGACCAGGGCGCTTCGCTGGTCGCCCACTCGGTCCATTCGGCCGGCACGCGCTCGAGCGGCTCGACCTTGACGCTGACGGCGATCGTCTCGCGCGCACGGCCCTTCCAGACGCCCCGGTTGGGCGGGACGTCGGAGTAATCGCGCCCGATCGCGATCTTGACGTGGTCGTCGCCGGGAAAGGTGCCGTGGGTGGGATCGACGTCGACCCAGCCGTTACGCCCCGCCCAGACCTGGCACCAGGCGTGGGTGGCGACCTCCCCGGGCTGGTGGATATAGCCGCTGACATAGCGGGCCGGCAAGCCAATCCCCCGGCAGCCGCCCAGGAACAGGTGGGCGAAGTCCTGGCAGACACCACGGCCCAGCCGGAGGGCCTCCCCGACCGGCGTCCGTGCCGTGGTGACCTTCTTCTCGTAGACCAGCCGGCCGCGCACCGCGTCGGTCAACTGCCCGACGACCGCCGTCAGGTGGCAGCCGCCTCGAGGCAAACCGGCGAGGAACTCATCCAGTGCCGGACTCTTTCTCACCAGCGGACTGGGCTGGAGATACTCCAGGGTGCTCTCCGAGCGGAATTCGTCGTGCTCGGGCTCGAACGCGATCCCGGCCAGCCGCGCCGCCGGCGTCGCGGCCCGGTGGGTTCGCACGATGGACGTCGCCCGGATCACCAGCTCCTGGTAGGGCGTCAGGATGTTGAACAAATCGACGCGATTGCCGAATCCATCCCCATAGATCGTCACCGGTACCGAGGGTGTTGTCCGGAGATGGTACCCCAGGTTGGTCTGATCCTCGTCGGAGGGCGGCGCCATCCGCACTTCGAAGACGGTCTCCGAGACCGGTTCGGTGTACGTGAGCTTGGTCTCGTGCTGGATGCGGAGCAGCATGACTCCTGCCCTCGGTCGGCGGTGGTCAGTCATCAAACCAGGAAGAAGGTGCGCTGGATCTCCTCGCCCACGCGGCGGCAGGTCCGCTGGATCCCGTCGAGGAACGCGAGCAAGCCCCGCTGGAAGATCTCGCTGACGTCGATGTAGCGGAGCTCGCTCTCGAGCCGCCCCAGCAGCCGCTCGGCTTCACTGGCGCACTCATCCTCATCGCCGCCGGCAATCTCCCGGAGCGACTCCCGGCAGCGGGCCACGCAAAACCGGATCGAGCGGGGGAAATCGGCGTTGAGGACCAGGAACCGGATCACGCCCACCGGCTCGACGCGCTCGCGCTCGGTGCGGAGGTACGCCCCGTATGCCGAACAGCTCCGGAGCAGGCCGGTCCAGCGGATCAGCTCCAGGCTGACGTCCGGACCGGCCAGGTCCTCCGCCAGGCTCTGGCACTTGGCCAGGAGGATGCGACCGATGATGTCCACGCGTTCCAGGTTCCTGCCGAGCCGGAGGAAATGGTAGATCTCGTCGCGCGGCAGGGTGTTCTGGATCAACCCGTCGAAGAGGGTGCAGGACCGGCTGATGGCGGTGTAGAACCGCGAGGGGCTGGACTGAAACCATCGCCGGGCGCGCTGGCCGCCGAGGTGCAGGTACAGGCGATTGACCTGGCTCCAGGCATCCACCCCGATGGTTTCCTGGATTCCCCGGGCGTTCTCGCGCGCCCGGGCGATCATGCTGAGGATCGACTGAGGATTGGCACGGTCGAAGGTGAGGAACTCCAGGACGGCGGCGCGCTCGGCCGTCGCATGGGCCGAGCGGAAGGCGTCGTGACAGCCCAGGATGTTCAAGGCGATCGCCACCGGCGCCGAGCCGTCGTCGAGGATGGGGCTGGCGGCGTCCAGCTCGAGATAGAGTCCGATATCCAACAACCGGGCCAGGTCCTCGGCGCGCTCGAGGTAGCGACTCATCCAGAAGAGGTTCTCGGCGACCCGACTGAGCATGATCGACTCCCCGCACCGGCACAGAGCCATCGTCTCGAAGTCAACTGCCGATGAGTCGTAAAGCGCAAGAGCTACTGGCCACGGGCCGAAGACTGATGGAGCACCCACGTGTCCTTGGTGCCACCTCCCTGAGAGCTGTTGACCACCAAGCTCCCCTCCGGCAAGGCGACGCGGGTCAGTCCTCCCGGCATGACGATGACGTCCTCGCCGTAGAGCACGAACGGCCGCAGGTCGACGTGGCGACCGTCGAGCCGGCCGTCGAGGAACGTCGGATGGCGGCTCAGACGGATCGTCGGCTGGGCGATGTAGCCGCGGGGGTTGGCCTCGATCTTCCGCGCGAACTCGTCGCGTTGCTCCCGGGTCGAGGCCGGCCCGATCAGCATCCCGTAACCCCCCGAGGCGTCGACCGCCTTGACCACCAAGGAATCGAGGTTCGCCAGGATGTGCCGGCGGTGGGCCGGGACCAACGGGCGGAACGTCTCCACGTTGCGGAGGATCGGCTCCTCCCCCAGGTAGAACTGAATGATCTCGGGTACGAACGGGTAGATTCCCTTGTCGTCGGCGACCCCCGTCCCCAGGGCATTGGCCAGCCCGACATTGCCGGCGTGGTGGGCTCCGACCAGTCCGGCCACGCCGAGCAGGCTGTCCGACCGGAACGTCAAGGGATCGAGGAAGTCGTCGTCGACCCGGCGGTAAATCACGTCGACCCGCTGAAGCCCCCGCGTCGTCCGGCGGAACACCTGGCCGCGATCGAGCACCAGGTCGCGTCCCTCGACCAGCTCGACGCCCATCTGCCGGGCGAGGAAGCTGTGCTCGTAGTACGCCGAGTTGTAGATGCCCGGGGACAGCACGACCACGGCGGGGTCGTCACAGCCGGCCGGGGCAATCCCGCGGAGCACGCCCAGCAGGTTGTCGGTGTAGTCGTCGATCGGCCGGATATCCGATTGCTCGAAGAGGAGCGGGAAGACCTGCTTCATCACCTGCCGGTTCTTCAGGACGTAGCTCACCCCCGAGGGGGTCCGGCAGTTGTCCTCCAGGACGAGAAAATGCCCGTCCGTGTCGCGGATCAGGTCGATCCCCGAGACGTGGATGTAGACGTCGCGCGGCACGCGCAGGCCGACGCACTCGCGGCGATACCCCGACGAGCCGAAGACCAGCTCGGCGGGGACCACCCGCTCCTTGAGGATGCTCCGCCGATGATAGACGTCCTGAATGAACAGGTTCAGGGCCCGCACCCGCTGCTTCAAGCCCCGCTCGATCCGATCCCACTCCGCCGGGTTGATCAGCCGCGGGATCGGGTCGAACGGGATGATCCGTTCCACTCCCTGGCCGCGGCCGTAGACCGTGAACGTGATCCCCTGCTGGCGCCGCGCCAGCTCGGCGACCTTGTGCCGCCGCTCCAGCTCCTGCGGACCCAGCTTGATCAGCCGCTCGTAGAGGGGCGCGTAATGGGGCCTCGGCACCGCCGGCCCTTCAACATCTCATCATAGGCCGCGAGGCGGTAGCCACCGAACAATGCGGCCTCGTCAGGCAAGGTGGTCGCGAGCATCGTGGGTGGGGAATCATTCAATCGTCAGGGATTCACGCCTGGAATGGACAGGGACCGACGCACGCGGTCCTACGCGACACTCCGGTGCAGTCGGGCCGGAGAGAGGTGCGGGGCGGCCCACCGCTGGGACGTCGTTCAGGGCGCGAGACTCCGAAGTTGTATCACGTCTTCCCAGGACAATCCAGTCGCCAGGCGGTCGCAACCGGTGTGGCCTGCCCGCTATAATTGGTAGAGTCGAGGATCAGGGGAGACCCAGGCAGGCAACCTTCGGTCTCCGGACGAGGAGACGAAACGCATGCGACCGCGGCACCCGGTGCCGGCGCAGGTTTTGCTCTGGCTCTGGCTCGGAACGATGGTGGGCGGCTCCGCCCCCAGGGTGTTGTACGCCCAGCAGGACCCGTCGGTCCTCGCGGGCGTCCAGTTCCTGCGCAGCCACTATGCAGGCAAGCAATCGGGCGAGTCGGCCATGATTGCATTGGCTCTGTTGAAGGCCGAGGTCCCGCCGACCGATCCGGCCGTGGTCGGTTGCCTGGCCCGGTGCCGCAGCCGGTTCACGGAAAGCGGCTACATCCCCGAGCTCACGGATGGCCGCGGCGTCTACGAGGCGGCGGCCGTGACGCTGGCGATGGTGAACCAGGATCCGGTGGAGAACCGCAGCTGGATCCAGATCCTTGCCAGCTATATCATCGGGCTGCAGAAGGCGAACGGGTCGTGGGACTATACGCACCGCAGCGTTGGTGACACCTCGATCTCGCAATATGCTGTGCTGGGCTTGTGGGAGGCGGAGAATGCCGGCGTGACCATACCGCCGATGGTCTGGGACCGCGCCGCAGACTGGTTCATGTCGACCCAGAGCCCGGCCGGGAGCTGGACGTACCACCGCGACCAGATGGAAGGGGGCGAGACCCTGTCGATGACCGCCGCGGGGGTCGGCAGCCTGCTGATCTGCCAGCGGCAGCTCGAGCAGTTCCGGGAGAGCCGCCGCGGCATCAGCCCGCTGATGACCGCCTTGACCGCCGAGGCCGCCTGGGCCAATTTCAAGCCGTCGACCACATCCACCCAGATCGACCAGGCCGCCAGGCGCGGCCTGGCCTGGATAGCCGCCCACTTCACCACGACCCAGATGGGCACTGTGGGCCAGACGCCATATTACATGCTGTATGGCATCGAGCGGATCGGCGCCCTGGCCCAACGGCAGACGATCGGCCGGGTCGACTGGTACGAGCGGGGACGGGCCTTCATCCATTCCAGCCAGCAGGGCGACGGCTCGTGGAATGGGACGCACGGAGTCGAGATGAATACCGTCTGGGCCCTGTTGTTCGTCACGAAGTCGACGGCCAAGACCATCCAGAAGATCCAGATCAAGCGGCTGGGTGCCGGGACTCTGCTGGGAGGACGGGGATTGCCCGCGGACCTGAGCTCGCTGACCGTGGCCGGCGGCCGGGTCGTGAGCCGTCCGATGAACGGCGCGATCGAGGGAATGCTCGCGGTGCTGGAGGATCCCCGCGCCGAGCAGGCGGACGCGGCGGTGGCCGGCCTGGTCGATCGGTATTATCGGGAAGGGCCGGCCGTGCTGCGGCCGTACAAGGCCAGGTTCCGCAAGATGCTCGCCGACCGCGACCCCGGCGTTCGCCGCGTGGCGGCCTGGTCGCTGGCCCATACCGAAGACATGGACGTCGCCCCCTTGTTGATCGACGCCCTGGTCGATCCCGACGACGAGGTGGTGGCCGCCGCCAGGCTGGGTCTCCAGGTCCTCAGCCGGAAGATCGAGGGGCTGGGTCCCCCGACCCCCTCCACTGCCGAGCAGCGCCGCGCCGCGGCCCAGCGGTGGCGCGACTGGTTCAACGCCGTCCGGCCGCTCGACCTCGACGATCCCGATCGCCCGTCGCCACAACCGCCCGGCGGCGCCGCCTCGACCACGGCCGGCGCGCGACCACGGAGCTCGACCCCATGACTCTGACCTTCACGCCCGCGCCCGCCGCCGCGACGGCCGAGCCGTCGCCCACGCCGGAGATCCCGGTCAAGGTGCTCGGCGAATCGCGGTACGATCGGGTCACGTCGTTCCTGATGGCCGTCGTCCTGGGCGCGATCCTGGTGGTCGGCTGGCTGGCCCTGGTGTACGTGTGCAACCAGGCCTACGCCGCGCGCGTGACTTCTCCCCTCCAGATTATCGAGGTCTCGGGTGGAGGTGGGGGCACGCCGGAAGGCACCCCGGGCTCGACCGAGAAGGTCGACGTTGCCGGGGCCGACGCCGCGGCGCTCGCCTCGAACAACCAGGAGGAAGCGGGCGCCTTCGAAGAGCCGTCGGTCCAGCAGGCGCCAGGGGCCATGCTCGACGCGGTCGCCGAGGCCGGCCAGACCCTGGCCGAGGTGGACCTCGGGGCCGTGATGCCCAGCGGCGGGGCCGTCGCCAGCGGCAAGCGCGCCTCCAAGCTGGGAACCGGCGGGCCGGGGCTCGGCTTCGGGCCCGGTGATGGCGGCGTCGCGCGCGAGCAGCGCTGGAGCATCGTTTTCAACCCCGGCCAGACGATCGAGGAATATGCCCGCCAGCTCGATGCCCTGCACGTCGAGCTGGCCGTCCCCATCGGCGGCAACCAGCTCCAGTACGCCGCCAATTTCTCCCAGGCCAAGCCGACGGTCCGATTCGGCGCCGCCCGCAGTGATCGCCGCCTCTATTTTCTCTGGCAGGGCGCCGGGAGGAAGACATCGGATATCACACTCTTGAACAAGGCGGGCATCGACGTCGGCGACAAGGTCGTCTTCCAGTTCTATCCCCCCGGGGCCGAGGAGCGACTGTCCCGGCTCGAGGTGGCCTTCCACGGGCGGCAGCCGGGCGAGATCCGCGTCACGCGCTTCACGGTCGCCCCCAGCGGGAACAGCTATGACTTCAAGGTGATCGCCCAGGAGGCGCTGCGGTAGAAATCAGAGTTCTCAGTTGCCAGTTGCCAGTTGGAGAACCGGCCTCTGGTGTCTGGTTTGTGCGCTGGGAACTGAGAACTGGGAACAGGGAACTGCCAGCGAAATGGCTACTCTGGAAATCCACGACGCCAAGGGCCGCGTTCAGCTCGTCCCGCTGGCGCAAGACCATCCTGTCTTGTTCGGAACGAGTCCGTCGTGCGACGTGGTCCTGGAAGGGGCCGGGATCAAGCCGGTCCATGGGCGGATCCGCTGGAAGTCGCAGCGGTACAAGGTCGAGGCGTCTCCGGACGCCGGATTCGTGGTCGTCAACGGGCACCAGATGACGACCGGCAGCGTCCACCAAGGGGATTGGATCGCGGTCGGGCCGTGCCGGATGTACCTGCGGCAGGTCGAGGAGGAATCGGTCGGGACCCGGCGGCAGAGACCGAGTCCCGATGAGGGTCCGACCCAGGTGCGGGCTCCTTCGAGTGTGCCCGTCCCCTCGCGAACCGAATCGCGCCGGGACGAGAGGCGAGCGCAGGCCCGTTCGCGATCCGAAGTGCAGCCGCCCGACCGGCCGGTGCTGAAGCGGACCCCATGGATCAAGGAGGCCCGCCCCGACGAAGGGACAGACCAGGCGGGCTGGCAAGCCCAGACGAGAGACCTTGCGGTTGGCCCGAGACAGGACGGGATCGCGGCGATGTTGCGCCGATGGATCCCCCAGGCCCACGGGGCACCGGGTCGGGAGCAGATCGCGTCGTCACCGCTGGTGATCGGCCTGGTGGTCGCGCTGGCGATCCTGATCGCGATGGGCTTCTGGCTCAAGTCGATCATCGCCGCCACCGTGGCCAGCCGCACGTACAACCACGCGGTCGAGGATTTCGAGGCCGGCGACTACCGCACGGCGATCCGCGACTTCGATGCGTTCCTCGCGGTCGTCAGCCCCGAGGATCCACGGGCCGGCAAGGCGCGGGTCCGGCGGGCCCTGGCCAACGTGCGGCAATACATCGCGCCCAACGGCTCGACCTGGACGACGGCGCTGGAGGCGGCCCGCGAGATGGTGGATCGGGTGGGCCGGGAGGAAGCGTTCCGCGATGAACGGGCCGACCTGGCCGAGCTGGTGATCCGCATCGGCGAGGGCCTGGCCGATCGCGCGCGGCAGACTGCGGATCCCAAGGCGCTGGCCGAAGCTGAGTCGGCCGTCCCCTTGCACGCCCGGATCGCGGGCGAGTCCGCCTCGTCGTTCCTCAACCGCTCCCCACTCCCGACCAAGCTGGCCGAGGCACGGGCGGCCGTGCGCAAGGCCGAGGTTCGTGCCCGGGCCCTGGCCACGATGGACCGGGCCCTGGAGCAGGGCTCGCCATCGAAGGTCTACCAGGCGCGCGATGACCTGCTCGACCAGTACGCCGACCTGGCCCACGATCGCCAGCTCGTCACGCGGATGACCTCGGCCAATGAGCTGATCCGGAAGGCCGTCACGATCGACACGACGCGGCGCGCGGCCGCGCGGGGCGCGCGGCCGGACCCGCTGGGGCCGGCGACCAGCCTGGTGATCCGGTCCGGCCCGGGAGGCACCTCCGGCACACCGGCGCCCGCGCCTGCGCCCGAGTCGATCGTCTTGGCCCTGGCCGACGGGTTCGCCTTCGCGATCGACGCGACGGCCGGCGAGCCCCTGTGGCAGACCCCCCTGGGCCTGGCATCGCCCTACGTGCCCCAGCCGGTACCCGGGGATCCGACCGTGTTGGCCTTCGACGCGCGGTCCAACGAGCTGGTCCGCCTGGATGCGCGCAACGGCGCCCTGATCTGGCGGCTCGAGCTGGGCGAGCGGGTCGTGGATCCGCCGCTGGTGCTCGGCAACCAGCTCGCCCAGGTCCTGCCCTCGGGCAAGCTCCTGATCATCGCCCTGGAGGCCGGAGAGCTCCAGGCCACGGTCAACCTCGGTCGCCCGTTGGCGCGGATGCCGGCCCACGACGAATCGGGCCGGCATCTCTACCTGGTCGGCCGGCAAGATTGCCTGTTCATCCTGACGCGCGACCCGTTGGCCTGCTCGGCCGTGGAATACCTGGGCCATCAGGATGGCTCGGTGCCGTGTGCCCCCGCTCGGCTGGGCCGGTTCCTGGTGATCCCCGAGAACGATTCCCTCACCGAGAGCCGATGGCAGGTGCTGGTCCTGGACGAGGATGGGGGTCGGGTGCGGCCAACCCAGGAGTTGAAGGTCGCCGGCTGGACGTGGCAGACACCGGCGGCGGCCGGGTCGATCGTCTGGGCGGCCGGCGACAAGGCGGGCTTCGAGGCGTTTGCCGTCGGCGACCCGGCGGCCAAGGCGCCGTTCCGCTCGATCGCCCGGCTGATCGCGGATTCCACGCCGTCGGGGCCGGCCTTCACGCTGGCTCGATCGGATCGCGAGCTGTGGGCGGCCTCGGGCCATCCGGGCAAGTTCGCGCTGGATCTGGAACGCGGCAAAATCGAGTCCAAGGTGTCGCTGCCGAGCCCCGGCCCCGCCCTGGCCCCGATCCAGGTCGCCGGCAAGCTCCTGGTCGCCACGTTCCTCGATCGGGAATCCGGCGGGGTGGCGCTGTGGGGATTCGATCCCGAGTCGGGCACGGTCGCCTGGAAGACGGTCGTCGGTGCACCCTGGCCCTCGCCGCTGTCGGCCGCCGCCAATTCCACCGGCTGGGCGACGATCGGCCGCGACGGCCGAGACATTCTCATCTCGTCCCAGCAGTTGGCGCGCGGTGGTTTCGTCGTGATGCCGTTGCCCCGGCCGGGCGAATTCCGCTTGCCTGCCGGGCAGCGCCTCCGCGTCGATCGGGACGGCCGGCCGTTGACCGTGGTGGTCCCGCAGCCCTCTTCGAACACGCCCAGGGTCCAGGATGCGTCGAAGCCGGATGGCTGGCGGGAGCGGGAAACGGCGCTGCCGACCGCGGTCGTGGTCCGGCAGCCTCATGCGAATACGATTTGGGTCCAGGATGCGTCGAAGCCGGGCGGCTGGCGGGAAACGGCACTGCCCGCCGCGACGGCCAGCGAGCCCATGGCCTGGGGAGACGCCGTGCTGGTCCCCGGCGCCGATGGGAGAGTCTATCTCATCGATCCGGTCACCGGCCGGTCGCGCGCCGAGCCGTACGTCCCGCAGTTCGATCGCGATCATCAGGGGAACTGGTGGGCGCCGGCGCGGCTGGATCAAGACACGATCGTCCTGGCCGATGAGGTCGGGCGGGTCCGCCGGGTCGGGCTGAAGCTCACGCCGGTACCCCGCTTGACCGCCGAGGCGGAGGCCCTTCTCGATCGCCCGATCATCAGCGACCCGGCGTCGACCGGCGGAGCCGTGCTGGTGGCGACGGCCGACCGCCGGGTTCGCTCCCTGGCCGCACGGGACTTGAGCCCGGTCGGGGCCTGGCCGCTGGAAGCCCCGCTGTCGGGCCGGCCGGTCGGCCTTGGCGACGGCGGCCTGGTCTCCGACCGAACCGGCACCGTTCTGGCCTTCGGACGTGATGGTCAGCGAATCTGGTCGATCAAGCTGGGCGCCGAGGTCGTGGGCGCGCCCCGGGTGCTGGGCCGATCGATCCTGTTCTTGACCGCCGATGGCCTCCTGCACGTCCGTGCCCGCTCCGACGGGTCCGCGATCGACAGCCGGCCCCTGGGAATCCTGCCGGCCGGCGGCCCGCTCACGGCCGGCCCTGGGGCACTGATCCCCGTGGGGGCCGGGACCATCCGTCCAATGGCGCTGGCTGAATCCCTGGTTCATTGAGGAGTTGTCCAAGTTGGCTGCCAGTGCAAAGTTAGCGGGGCAGACGGTCCTGTCCGCCCTCTTGATGGTCGTGGCCATCCTGACCTGGAGCTCGCTCCGGTCCAGTCGGGGCCAGGAGCCGGCCGAGGCGATCCAGCCGCGTGCGGGCGCCGCCGATCTGCTCCGCGCGGTCCCCTTCGACCGCATCACGCTCACGGATGGGACGGTCTTGATCGTTGAGCCGGTCAGCCCCCGGCCGCTGCCGGTCTACAGTCCCGCCGAGGAACGAGCGCGACGCAAACGAGCCATCGACAACAATCCCGTCAAGCCCTTCGAGATCGGCCGGCCGGGCGAGCCGGCCAGGGTCGTCGAACCCGAGCCGGAGACCGACCCCAACGAGGATCCGCTCAACGCGGTGAAGATCCACTTGCTGCAACCAGGCCCCAACGGGGTGCGCGACTACAGGATCAAACGAGCCGCGATCAAGACAATCGAGTATTTCGAAGACCTCTTGCTGAAGGAGGCCGAACGGCTTTTGCTGGCCCGCGATTATGCGCGCGCCTTCGAGTGCTGCCTGCGCGTCCGAACGCGCAATCCCAGCTGGGCCGGTCTCGACGAGCAGGTCAATCGCGTGCTGTTCGCGGAAGGGAGCCGGGCCCTGCTCGACGGCGACGCGGAGCGCGGACTCCGCCTCCTGCGCGAGCTGCTGGATCGGAAGCGGGACTACCCGGGCCTGCTCGATCAACTGGCGGCGGCCTATGGCAAGCAGATCGAGCGCGCGATTGCGATGGGACTTTATCCCAGGGGCCGGCGGGTCCTGCACGAGCTGGAGGAGATGGCGCCTGAGCACCAGACGGTCCGGGCGATGCGCGCGCTGTTCCTGGCCAAGGCGACCCAGAAGCGCCAGGAGGCGGAGGCGGCCGGCGGCCCCGCGCGACTCGACGCCCTGGTCGAAGCACTGCGGATCTGGCCGGCGCTGGAGGGTGCCGAGGCCCAGTACGTCCAGGCCTTCGCCGCGGTGCCGACCCTCGACGTCGGGGTCACCGATGTCGCCACGCCGTTGGGTCCGTGGGTCCACTCACCGGCCGATGCCCGCGTGACCCCCCTGATCTACCGGCCGATCCTGGCCGGTGATGACCCGGATGCGCGCCAGGGGAAGAGCGCGGGGCAGCTCGCGGCGTCGGTCGAGACGTCCGACCTGGCCCATCGGCTGTTGATCCGTGTCCGCACCGGGTTCCTCTGGTCCGATGGCTCGCGACCGGCCTCGGCGATCGATGTCGCCCACGCCCTCATCGACCGCACCGACCCCCATTCGCTCAACTACGAAGCGCGGTGGGCCGACGTGCTCGACCGCGTCGTGATGCCCGATGAGACGCGCGTGGAGGTCCGGCTTCACCACGCGCCGCTCAAGGCGGTCGCCGCACTGGTCGGCCCGGTCGGCCCGGCGCATGCCGGGATCGACGGCAAGGTCGCGGTCTCCGCGCGCGAGCGCGTGCTGGTCAGCGACGGCTCCTACCGTTGTCTCGAGTCGAGCGCCGAGCGGACCGAGCTGCGGCTCCGCGAGGATTCGGGGACGACGGGCCCACCTCCCGGGGGACCCGCCCCGCCGAGGATCCGTCGCATCCGCGAGACCCCAGTCGCGCACGGTCCGGCGGCCCTGCGGCGCGGCGATGTGACCTTGATCGACCACGTCCCGCCCAATCAGGTTTCGTCCCTGGCCGGGACTCCGGGGATCCGGGTGGGGCAATACGCCCAGCCGGTGATCCATCTCATCGCGCTGGACGCCCGCAACCCTGTCCTGCGCAGCCGGGCACTCCGCCGCGGGTTGTCCTACGCCGTCGACCGCAAGGCGATCCTCGAGGACGTCGTGCTCGAGCACTCGCCCCAGGACCCCGATGCGCCCGCCGATGGCCCGTTCCCCAAGCGGAGCTCTGGGGACGCGCCCGGCGTCAAGCCGCTGGGATTCGACATGTTGCTGGCCAGGATGCTGGTGGCGGCGGCGCGCAAGGAGCAGGGGGGCGGTCGGATCCGGCTGACTTTCGAGTATCCCGCGATCCCCGAGGCTCGCGCCGTCGCCGACAAGCTCGCCGAGGCCTTCCGCATCGCCGGCGTCGAGATCGTGACCGCCGAGCTGCCGGAGTCGCGGCTGGAGACCGAGCTCCGCGCGGGCCGTCGCTTCGAGCTGGCATACCGCGTGGTGCGGTGCCGGGATCCCATCCGCGAGGCCGGCCCGATCCTCTGCCCCGGATACGACGCGCCACCCCAGGCCGACGCGCTCGCCTCGGCCGCCAGTCCGCGAATCCTGCAGCTCCTCCTGGAGCTCGAACGCGCCTCCGACCTCCCGTCGGCACGGGAGCTGGTCCTCCAGATCGACCGCGAGTCCCGCGATGAGCTGCCGGTCATCCCCCTCTGGCAACTGGTGGACCACTACGCCTGGCGCGACCGCCTCCGGGGGCCCCAGCCGGTCGCCGACCACCTCTACCAAGGACTCGAAACCTGGGAGGTCCGCCCCTGGATCGCCAAGGACCCCTGGGACGAACCGACCAAGGCGCTATCACCATGAGCATCGCCAAGTGCGGCACAGTCGGAGTGGTCGCCCTGGCCGGTTGGCTGCTGGTCCCAGTCCAGCAAGCTGCGACCGGGCAAGGGCCCCCGGCGCGGCCGGCACCCCAGGGCCAGTCCTCGGCAAGACCAGAGCCGTCGCCGTCGTCGACGGCCGCGCCGGAGCCGTCGCCGGGGTCCTCCACGGCCGCGGAGCCGCTGGAGCGCCAGCCCTATCGGATCGTGCTCCACTTCGCCAGCCAGCCGTCGGCGCGGCTCGATGCGGCGCGACGCGGCGATTTGCTCCGGGACTGGCTCATCATGGTGCGCCGGTTCATCGGTGCTCCGTGGGTCGTGTCCATCGCACCGCCGTCGAGCCCGATCGCGACCCTCGACCTGGACAGCCTGAACCCTGCGGTGTTTGCGAACGTCACGGCATTCGACAAGGTGTGGGTGGTCCACGCCGAGTGCCCCGACGCGGGTTCCGGCCTGGTCTTTTCCGGGCGGGAGTACGATACCACCACGCGCCGGCTGGGCCCGCTCCAGCAGCGAGCGGTCGAGGTCCTGGCCGACGCGCCGCGGGCGCTGCTGGAGTTCGCCCTCGACCTGTTCAGCCCCACGGCCGTGATCACCGGCCAGGAGGGCGGCCGCGCTCTCCTGACCGTCCGGGCGGCCAGCCTCGAGCCGGCGAGCCCGGCCGGCCGGGTCGTGACCAAAGGGACGATCTTCCAGCCGCTCCGCCTGGTCTCGCTCGAGCAGGGTGTCGTCGTCCGGAACATCCGCTGGACCTATCTCCTGGTCGAGTCGGTGGAAGGAGCAGTCGCCCGCTGCGCGATCATCTCGGCGTACTACGATCCGCTGACCCAGCGGGTAACCGTGCCCAACACCTTGGCCGGCGTGGGGATCAAGCCCGGCAAGAGCCCGGTGCGGCTCCGCTTCGTGACCAACCCCGACCAGCTTCCAGCCGCCGGTTATCGGCTCACGGTCCGCCCGGTCCCGGACGGCCTGCCGCGTGAGCTGGGCCTGACTGATCGCGCCGGCCGGATCGTGTTGCCCCCGGGTTTCGCCAGCGGCCTGGTGATCCTCCGCCTCCTGGCCGGCAACATCGAGCCGATGGTCGAACGGCCG
The DNA here is from genome assembly GCA_021324445.1 of Isosphaeraceae bacterium. Classification (GTDB taxonomy): domain Bacteria; phylum Planctomycetota; class Planctomycetia; order Isosphaerales; family Isosphaeraceae; genus JAJPJC01. The sequence continues at coordinate 13,650 of JAJPJC010000164.1, read as the reverse complement.
GTCATGCCGGGGGAGAGCGAGGAGGAGCGCGTCATCCCGTTCGATCCCAAGCCGATGACCGTGGCGCTGGAGGCCCAGGTCGACTCGCTCCGCGACGAGGTCCTCGACCTGGTGGCCATCCGGGCCCGGCTCGAGGCCCGGATGAAGGCCCGGCTGGAGGGCAACGACTGGCCCGGTCTCGAGGCGACGATCCAGGAAGCCGCCAAGCTCCCGCCCAAGGACCAATTTGCGCAGCGGCTGGCCGCCCTGAAGGACCAGGCGGCACGCCAGCAGGCCGAGAGCAAGAAGGCGATTCTGACCAGGACTGCCCAGGCCCAGATCAATGACCTCCAGGCCGTGATCGATCGCTATCTGGACGACGAGACGTTGGCGGCCTACCGCGACGCGCTGGACCGCGGCCGGGCGGACCTCGCGGCCAAGGAAAAAGCGCGGGCCCAGGCCGAGGCCCAGGCTCGAGCCCGTCGGCTCACGCCGCCCCCGGTCCAGGCCCCGCCGGCGCCGGCTCAGCCCCGTCCCAAACCGGCTGCTCCGCCGACCGCCCCGACCATACCGTTCTGAAAGCCGTCAGAGCCAGTCCGTGAGGCATCGCATCCACTGAGCGTTGCAGAAATCACTTAACTCCTCATTTCAATCGGATTGCGGCTCTACAGACAGCAACGCGCCGGTCGCGGTAAGATGCAGGCTGGAGGGCAGCGACCATGAAGGCAGTGGAATTCCGGTCACAACTCAATCCGGACCAAACCCTGACGGTTCCCGCCTCGGTGCTTGACGCCATGCCCATCGGCCAGACGGTGCGCGTGCTGATCCTTTTCCCCGAGAGCGAAACCGACCGGGAGTGGGAACAACAGTCGGCCGAGGAATTTGGCCGAGGATATGCCGACGCCGATGCCATCTCCGACGAGCTCTCAACCGGAGGGGATCGATGAAGACGGTCACCATCCTGGCGATGCTCGTCTTGGCCGCGACGGACGATCCCGAGACCACGGCTCTGATCGCGCGGCTGGGTTCAGCGCGTGGGGCCGATCGCGAGGCGGCGTCGGCTGCGCTCGAGGCGAAGGGCCGCGCCGTGTTGCCCGCGCTCCGCAAGGCGAGCCGCGAGTCCCGCGACGCTGAGGTTCGCGACCGCGCCGCGAAGCTCCTATCCCAGATCGAGCATGACGTACTGACCCATCCGACGATGGTCACGCTCGATGTCCGCAATCAGGCGGTAGGCGATGCCATCAAGGTGCTGGGAGAAAAGAACCATTTCGATCTGGTCGGCGACCTCGACGCAGTGCGGGAAAACCTCTTGCGCAGGATCACCCTGCGAGAGGATAAGCCGATCCCATTGCTAATGGCCCTTGATCGGCTCTGCGCGGCTGGAAGGATGCGCTTCGGTTATGGATACTATTCTGATCTCGCTCCCGACAGTTTCTCGCGATCGTGCCCACTGATCTTCATGGCGGCTGGGGTCTCGGGTCCCTCATCCGACTTCGGGCCGTTCCGAGTCAAGATTCACACGGTCGGTTACACTCTCCAGCGGACCAGGCTCCTCGAGCGCGAAGCCGGCCAGGGTGAGGGGCGGGTGGTCGATGAGCGTCTGTCGCTCGAGTTGCAAGTCCTCGCTGAGCCGCGTCTCCTGCTCAAACCCGCCGGTGGAGCGACGATTCTCGAGGCGGTCGATGATCTGGGTCGGTCCCTCATCGTTCCTATCCGTCCGGGTGAGGAGCCAGCATTCAGGGGTTTTCCTGATCCAATCTTCGACCTAGAGATCAAACTCAAACCCCAGAGCCGCACGAACGCGTTGATCAAACGGCTTCGGGGTTTGATTCCCGTCCGGGTCGTCGAGCTCATGCCCGAGCCAATCACCGTCCCGCTCGCTGGCTCACAAGGGAAGTCGTTCGACGGGCCGGACATGACGCTGGTGCTCCAGTCGGCGCAGCTCAACCCCAAAGCACTATCGGTCATCGAATTACTGATCCGGTCGAAGTTCGAAGATCTCGATATCGAGCCGAACAAACCCACCGACACTCAACCGGGCGCGTTCCCACCCGTCCCGGATATGTCGATCCCCTTCCTGATGCGTCAGTTCTTCCTTCTGGATGAGAAAGGCAATGGGCTTCCCGGGTGGGGGTGTGGGATCGAGCCAAAAGGGGCAAGGGAGGCCAAGGTCGCGTTCATTCCCGGCCCCACACCGCCCGCTGGCGCCGGCGAGGCTCCGGCTGTGAACCTCCCTGCGACGCTCCTGTACTTCGGCATCATCCGCACCACGGCCGAGATCCCTTTCGAATTTCGGGACATCCCCCTGCCCTGAGCGTGGCCCCGCTGACCGAGCGTTTGATCTCGTCCCAGTCCGACTCTACTATGCCTGAGGAGTCCTCTTGGTGGCGATCCTGTCGGATCGAGGATAAGGAGGTGGACGATGGCTGAGGTCTCCGTCGGGGGAACGGTTCCGACTGCTGAGGAACTTGACCAAATGCATGCCCTCTATTGCCAAGGCGGCCGGGAGCGGCAAATGGCGCCTCATATCGTCTATCCCGAAGGCTCCTGCCCGCATGATCATTGCGATCAGCCGATGCAGGCGATCGATTTCCGCTTGGAAGATCACGGGCGCGCCGTCCATGATCCCCTGGTACGCGCCTGGTGGAATGATACCGGCTTCGTCGGGCGATGCCCGCGATGTGGCGGCTGGATCCACTTCACCATTCGTGCCAAGCGCGCTGTCACTGCGGAGGAGGCCGCCCAGTATCCGCTCCTGCCGGATGACTGGCATACTCGGGCGACCATCCTGTGAGGTGATGTCTCTGGGCAAACGGAGGTCGGGCGGCATGGTATAATTAGGGCCTGGAGTGCAGGGCCATCGGGAGGAGACCACTCCCAGGCGAATCGCTCCGCGCGCCCGAAGATCACCTGGAAACCTCCGTGTATGCCAAGTCCTCATGGCTTGATTCACACACCCGACCTCGAGCCGGGCGATCGGTTCGAGGTCGAGCCGATCGGCGCGACCGGCCGGCTGAGCCTGCCCCGCGTCCTGGGGCCCGATGGGTTCCCGATCGAGCAGATCGAGGATCCCGCGGGACATCCCCTCGATTTGCGGATCGATCCGGCAACCAGCTCGCTCATCGTCCCCAAGCTGGGTGAGGCCGTGTCCCGAACGGATGCCGCGGCTCTGTGGCTGGAGTACCGCGCGCCGGGCCGGTTCCGGCTGATCGTCGAACCCGGCGCGCCGCATCCGGCCAACGGTCAGATCGTCACCGAGCAGGGCGTTCCCATCGAGTTCGATCCGGGCGATTGGCCGGTGGTCCAGACCGCCAGCGCGGCGACGGCCGGCCTGGAGCAGTTCGAGCTGGCCATCGAGGCGGCCCGGCTGGCCACGCACGCCGGCTTCGATCGGCTGATCGCGCTGCCCTTGGTCCGCGACATCGAGCTGCTCGAGCACCAGATCCGCACAGCCAAGACCGTGCTCCAGCGGTTCCGCGGCCGGGCGATGCTCTGCGACGAGGTCGGGCTGGGCAAGACCATCGAGGCCGGGCTGGTCCTCTCGGAGCTGATGATCCGGGGGCTGGTGCGCTCGGTCCTGGTCCTGGTGCCGCCGTCGCTGATCGAACAGTGGCAGGGCGAGATGCGGCGCAAGTTCTCGATCGAGTTGATCAGCCACGACGATCCGGATTTCCGCGAGCGCGGGACCAACGCCTGGCAGGAGTTCGACCACGTGATCGCGTCGATCCACACAGCCAAGCGCGAGCCGCACCGCGCGGCCATCCTGAACCGGCGGTGGGACATCGTCATCGTCGACGAGGCCCATCACCTCCGCAACCGCAACACCCAGGCCTGGAAGTTCGCCAGCGAGATCCAGAAGCAGTTCATCCTCCTGCTGACGGCGACCCCCGTGCAGAATAACCTTGAGGAGCTGTTCAACCTGGTGACGCTCCTGGAGCCCGGCCTGCTGAGCACGGCGCGGCAGTTCCAGCGCCACTTCATGGACCGGCGCGACAAGCTGACCCCGCGGCACCTGGACGAATTGCACGCGCTCCTGGCCGAGGTGATGATCCGCAACCGCCGGAGCACCGTGGGCCTTCAGTTCACGCGCCGGTGGGCCAGGACCGAGAGCCTGCCGCTGTCGACGCCCGAGCAGGCCCTGTACCAGGACGTGACCGAGTTCGTCCGGGGCCACCTCCGCGCGGCTCAGGCCCGAAAGGACGCGAAGGACAAAGGCAAGGATCAGGCGAAGGAGAGTGGGATGCTCAACCGCATGGCGCTGTTGAGCCTCCAGATGGCGATGGGCAGTTCGAGCCAGGCGGCGGCCGGGACGCTGGCGAAGGTCGCCGAGACGCCCAGACTGGCGGCGTCCGACCGGGCGCGGCTGGTCGAGCTGGCCGAGCGTGCCCGCGCGCAGCGCGACAGCACCAAGGTCGATCGGCTGCTCGGGCTGGTCGGCGAGTACCGCGACAAGATGGTCATCTTCACCCAGTTCCGGGCCACCCAGGAGCTGATCGAGCGCCGGCTCAAGCAGGCTGGCCACGATGTCGCCGTCTTCCACGGCGGGCTGTCGCGGCTGGAGAAAGAAGCGGCCATCGAGCGGTTCCGCGGCCCGGCGCGGCTCCTGCTTTGCACCGAGGCCGGCAGCGAGGGGCGCAACCTCCAGTTCGCCCACGCCGTCTGCAACTTCGACCTGCCCTGGAACCCCATGAAGATCGAGCAGCGGATCGGCCGGCTCAGCCGGATCGGTCAGACCCACGATGTCCATGTGTTCAATCTGGTCGCCGCCGGCACCGTCGAGGCCGCCGTTCTTCACCTCCTGGAGGCCAAGCTCAACATGTTCGAGCTGGTCATCGGCGAGGTCGACATGATCCTGGGCAACCTCGAGGACGAGCGCGAGTTCCCCGACGTGGTCGCCGACCTCTGGGCCGAGTCGGCCGACCAGGACGACTTCGCCCGCCGCATCGACGCCCTCGGCGACCGGCTGCTCGAAGCCAAGCGGGCCTATTTCGAACAACGCGCCCTCGACGACAAGCTCTTCGGCAACCGATTCGCACCGCAGTAGCCGGGGATCGCCGGACGGAGCCGGCTCCCACAAAGGCCGAATCCGGGGGTCGTCCATGTAGGAGGCGGCTCCGTCCGCCGACTCGCACTCGAGGAAGGACGATGAACACCGATCTCCACACTCCGAGTTCTTCCCCCGCGCCGCTAGAAGAGTTCCTCCGCGATTACGCGGAGGTCACCGGTGGGATGTGGGACGAGGTCGAGCCCCAGGTCTACGACCTGATGCTGCCGGGTCGAGAGGCCGCCGGCGAGCCGGAGATGGTCCGCCTGGTCTTCGATCCCGAGGCGATCCCCGAGCATCCCGGCGCGCAACTGGCCACCTACGGGACGCCGCTGATCGATCGCCTCCTGGCCGACGCCGTCAACCGCGGCCGGCATCTCGAGCTGTATCTGACCGGCCTGAACCTGGCGCCGCAGGGCGTGGAAGACCGACTGCGCCGCGCGGTCACGCTGCCGACAGGATTCGCCCTGAAGGTCGAGCGCGCGCGGCCCCTGCACTTCCCCCAGGCGGTCTTCTGGTTCGAGGCGACGTTCGTCAGCGACCAGAAGGAGCAGGATCTGCTGACCGTGGCGATCGACGTGCACTACGGCCGCCAGGTCCGACACCTGGATCGATTACTCGACCGCTCTCATCTGGCCGAGAAGCCCTGGACGCCGCTGGCCGAGGCATCTCACCCGGGACTGGCGTCGGCCTACCCCATCGCCCGCGATCGCGTCGTGAGGACCCTCTCCGCGCTGGCCAACACGTACTATCGCGAGCTGCACGAACGGCTGGACCGCCAGCTCGAGCGGATCGGCCGCTATTACGCCGACCTCCGCGCCGAGGTCGAGGAGCAGGCGAAGAAAGCCCGCCACCGCGACGAGGACCCCGCGCGGTTCACGGCGCGGCTCGAGGCCCTGACCCGCGAGGAACACCTGCGGGCCGCCGAGCTGCGGCGGAAGAGCCAGTTGAAGGTCCACCTGCGGCTGCTCAACCTGCTGGTGATCCACCAGCCCAAGCTGCTGCTGCGCACCGTCGTGACCGCATCGGCATCGGGGTCCGTCATCGGCCGGCTGGAGTGGGTCTGGGACCCGCTCGTCGAAGCCATCGAGGCGGCCGTCTGCCCCGAATGCCATCGTCCCACCTTCGCCTTCGAAGTCACGCGCCAGGGCCGGCTCGTCTGCCCGGCCTGCGCCCAGGCGGCGAGCCCGCCCGCCCGGCCATCGCGGCGGTGATCAACCGGCTGTTTCTATTGACAATCTTTGCCAGTCGCCGTATCCTGGGGAGCAGAAAGGAGGGCGAACCATGCCGACGCGCAATGTGAACCTCACCGATCACTACGATGAATTCGTCGAGAGCGAGGTGAACTCCGGCCGCTACCAGAATGCGAGTGAAGTGATGCGTGCGGGCCTGCGCCTCCTGGAGCAGCGAACGCGAGAGGATGAGGAGAAGCTCGCCGTGCTCCGGGAGTTGGCCGCCGAGGGGTTTGACGAGCTCGATCGGGGCGAGGCCATTGTCCTTGAGGGAGAGGAGGCGCTCGCGGATTTCATCGGCAAGATCGGTCGGCGTGCGGCTCAGCGCGTCGAGCGCGGCTCGGAAGGTGAGTAATCCGATGCCCCAATACCGCCTCTCGCCACGCGCTGAGCGGGATATCGAGGCGATCCTCGAATGGAGCCACGAGCATTTCGGAGAGCGGGGCCGGCTCCGTTACGAGGCCTTGGTGATGAGGGCCATCTTCGACGTCGCCGCCGATCCAGATCGCGCAGGCAGCCATGCTCGTCCTGAGATCACGGCGGCGGCGCGGACGTACCATCTCCGACACAGTCGCGACCATGTGAGTGCCGCGATCGGCAAGGTGCGTCACCCACGGCACTTCCTCGTGTACCGGCTCCTCGACGACGGTCGGGTCGAGATTGGGCGAGTGCTTCATGATGTCGTGGATCTGAAACGCCATCTCCCTGATGAATATCGCGCTCGAGGTCCCGATGAGTGAGTTCCCGAGGCGCCACGCTCTCGCCGCATTCGCCGATTTCCTGAAGTCTGAGGTGATCCAAATGACCAGGAAGATCGTGGCAACCGATTCCCCGTCCTGGCGCATTCGTGATCTTGGCACGGCGTCGCCGCGCATCGAGCCCGCCCTGGTCGCGGACGCCCTCGGTGCCGAAGATACGGGGATGACCTTGGGACGAGAGGGAAGCCCGGTATCCTCGTTCCAGATTCGAGCTGAGCTTTTGGACCGCCTCCGGCGATGAGGAGGACGAAGCTTGCCGGCGCGAGAGGATGAGGCGAAGACGTCGGCTTGGAGCTCGGGAGGTGGTCATGCGGACGTTCACAGCGGTGATCGAACGTTGCCCGGACACGGGCTTGTTCGTCGGCGATGTGCCCGGTTTTCCCGGGGCCCATTCCCAGGGCGAGACGCTCGACGAACTGAACGGCAACCTCTCCGAAGTGATTGAGATGCTCCTGGAGGACGGCGAGCCCGAATGGGAATCGCAATTCGTGGGCATCCAGACCGTGCAGGTGGACTGATCATGCCCAAGCTGCCGGTGTTGAAACCGCACGAAGTGGTCGCCCGACTGGAGGCGCTAGGCTTCGTCGAAGTCCGACAGCGTGGTGCGCACAAGCAGTTCCGCCATCCTGATGGGCGAGGCACGACGGTGCCATTCCACAAGGGCCGGGATATCTCTCCGGTGATCCTTCGGAAGATCGCACGGGATAGGAATGTCGGCCGACGACTTCGTGGCGGTGAGCGGATAGTTCACCAGAGGAGCGAGCTCCCGCGGAACCGGGCGGAGACGTCCAGGGCTGAGCACGGTCGTCCGGCACGAGGTGCCTCCAGTCGATCTCACTTGACCGGCGCGCCGCCCAGCTCTTGCAGGCGGCGGCGGAGCTCCCAGAGGGCCAGTTGATCGATGGGGCGGATGGCGTCGCCCTCGTCGAAATCGAGCTCGGTCAGGATGCGGACCCAGCAGGCGATCCGCTCGCAATCGCCGGGGATCGGAGCGGGAACGCGCCAGGATCGCGCCATCCCGTCGGCGCCGGCGGTGGCCAGCCGGCGGGCGTCCGGGCTGAAGGCCAGGGCCTGCACCGCGCCGCGGTGTCCCAGGGGCGGCCCGATCGGCAGGCCGGTGTCCGCATCCCAGAGCCGGGCCGTCCCGTCCTGGCTCCCGGTTGCCACCATGGTGCCATCCGGGTGGAACGCCAGGCAATCGACCGGCGCCCGGTGGGTCAACGGCTCACCGATCGGCTTGCCCGTGCCGGCATCCCAGATCCGGGCACTGCCATCCGGACACGCCGTGACGACCGAGCGGCCGGCCGGGCTGAAGGCGACGAAGCCGGCCTCGGCCCGGTGGGCGAACTCCGCCAGCGGAGCTTCCTGATCGAGGGCCCAGAGCCGGGCCCGGCCGTCGCCGCAGCCGCAGACGAGCGTCCGGCCATCGGGGCTGAACGCCAGGGCGGGCACGGCCGCCTCGTGCCGCAGCGCCCGGCCGAGGCGCCGGCCCGTCGCCGTCTCCCGCAACCACACCGTGCCATCGTCCCCGGCGACGGCCAGCAGGGTCCCGTCGGCATTGAAGCCGATGGCCAGGACCCGCGCCTCCGGCTCGCCGGGCTCGTCCCCGCCGATGGGCCGGCCGGTCGCGGCGTCCCACAGGCAGGGGCGACTCGACCGGCTCGCCGTCGCGATCTTCGAGCCGTCGGGGCTGAAGCGGACGGCTCGGATCGGATCCTCGTGCCGGATCGGACTGCCGACGGGTTCGCCGGTCAGAGCATCCCAACGCCTCAGGGTCCGGTCATCGCTGGTGGTGGCGATCAGTCGCCCGTCGGGACTGAAGGCGATGGACCGGACGGCCCCCTGGTGGTTCATCGGCGCGACCAGCGGCAGGCCCTGGGCGACGTCCCAGAGCCGCGCCGTGCGATCCCCGCACGCCGTGGCCAGCCGCCGGCCATCGGGGCTGAACGCCACGGCATGGACGGCCTCCCGATGCGCGAGGCTCCGTTCCATCAGCTTCTCGCCGGCATGCCAGCCGGCCAGGCTGGCCCGGATGCTGCGCGCGAAGTCGAGGAACTCCGCCGGGATGTTCTCCAGGGCTCGGGTCAGCCAGAGCATCCCCTCGTCGTGCCGCTGGCGATCGAACAGGTTGTGCGCGCGCTCGATGCAGAGCCGGGCCAGCGTCCGCTGGACGTCGACCAGCGCCTGCTCCTGCTCACTCCGATAGCGGACGTCCGCCAGCCAGGCCTCGATCTCCTCGGCCAGGGCCATCGGGGTGGCGTGGCGATCCTCGGGCTTCAGCGACATGGCCTTCAGGCAGATGGCTTCCAGCGCCGGATCGACCGACCGCCGCAGGCGTCGCGGCCCGGGGAAGATGCCGCGCCGCGCCCGCTCCAGGACGTCGGCAACACTCCCGGCGGGGAACGGCCCGTGCCCCACCAGCAGGCAATAGAGGGTCGCGCCCAGGCTGTAGACGTCGCTCGCCGGCCCGACCTTGTCCAGGTCGCCGGCCGCCTGCTCGGGGCTCATGTATTGCGGGGTCCCGATCGCCGAGCCGGGGCGAGTCAGCGACGAATCCTCGGTCAGGTCGCCGCCGGGCGCGGACCCCACGGCCGGCTCGCCCCCCGCCTCGGGGAGCGGCTTGGCGATGCCCCAATCGACGACGAGCGTCTCGCCGAACCGGCCCAGCATGATGTTCTCCGGCTTCACGTCGCGATGCAGCACGCCCCGGCTGTGCGCGTAGGCGACCGCGTGGCAGGCGTCGATCAGGCTGCGGAGCAGCCGCCGGAACGCAATCTCCCGCTCCACGGTCGGCCGTGAGGTCTGCTCGGCGTGGTGGAAGCGCTCGATCGCCTGCTTGAGGGTCTCCCCCTCGATGAAGCGCATCGCATAATAGGGGCGGCCGTCGGCATGACGGCCCAGGCCGTAGACCGGCACGATCCCCGGATGCTCCAGCCGCCCGGTGACCTTGGCTTCGAGCAGGAACCGCGACTGGCTGACCGGGTCATGGGCGTGGTAGCCCCGCAGCTCCTTCAACGCGACCTGGCGGTCCAGCTCGGGGTCCACGGCCAGGAACACCTCGCCCAGCCCTCCGCGGGCGTAGGGCCGGACGATGCGGAACCGCTCGCTGGAGGCCGGCGCCACGCTCGTGTTCTCCCCGGCACCGACGCCGGTCGTGCGGTCGGGGTCGTCGCGATCCTCGGGGGAGACCTCCGGCTCGCGATGGGCGACGGTGGCCGAGGGCTCAGACGGATCCAGCGGAGCCACTCCCTCGCCCTGGGCAGGACCGGCCGCGGCGACGAACGGCTCCGGCCCGGGGTTCGCCAGGTGGCGCGCGACGAGGTCTTCCAGCAGAGCCCGCCCGTGTGGGTCGAGGACGCCTCGTCCGACGAGGACCTCGGCCATCGAGCGATCCGTCGAGCCGGCCCAGGTCTCGAGGGCCGCGCGGAGCTGGGCCTGGTCCACCAGCCCGCGCTGGAATGCCAGCAGGGCCAGGACCAGGTCCCGCGAAACGTCGGCATCATCACGGCCGGCCATGACGCAGGCTCCCGACCCGGGAATGCCAAGACATCGCGGGCGGCTGGCGGTCGACTTGCCTTACCCACGGAAACGATGCCCCGGTCACCCACCGATGATAAACCGGCAGGTCGGGTGGAGAAAGCGGGTAGTTACTGAACGGAAGTCGATCGTCGCCGCGACTTCGCACGACGCCAGCTCCCCTTGACGCTTTCTCCCACTCCCCGGAAGATGCTCGGCCGAAGGTCGGAGCAGGGAGCGGCCGGCATCCAGAGCGTCCAGGGAGGGCGATTGTGACGCAGGACTTCATGAAGAGGCAGACATTCCGTGCCCTGCTGGGCGCGGCGTTGGTTCTGGGGGCCGCCGGGCGAAGCGCGGCCTCGCCTTACACGATCACGGTCCTGGACGGCAACGACGGATCGCTGACCTTCCCGTTGTTTCTCAACAACCTCGGTCAAGTCGCCGGCACCTGGAACCAGTTTTCTGGCCCCCATGGGGCGGGTGGGGATCACCCCTTCTTCTACGATCCCACGGCGGGCGGGAAGGTCACACTCCCCGGGATCATCTCGCCGAGTGGTCAGAATCCCGGCAGCTACGCGTTTCCAGGCTGGATCAGTGGACTCAACGACCTTGGACAGGTCGTGGGAACGGACAACACTGGGACCTTTCTCTATGACAGCAAGACCGGCCAGATGACCAGCCTGCCGGGTCCCGCGGGCCTGATCACGAATTCAGGCGAGGTCATCGGGACGGAGCAAGTGGCCCCGCTTGGGGGCTGGGCCAATTTCCATCCCTACAGTGATCAGAACGGATCGCTCCAAGACCTCGGCGTACCGCCGGGCGCCGTCGGTGCCCAGGTCCAGGCGGCCAATCATCTGGGCCAGGTCCTGGTCCAGGCGGCCATGACACCCGGGGCGTTCGACCACTCGTTTCTTCTCAGTGGCGGGAAATGGACCGATCTGGGGAACTTCTACGGCGCGGCCATTAACGACCAGGGAACCATCGCCGGGAATACCGGTTACGTTGCCGGCCAGCCCACCCATGCGGCCGTGATTCCCGCAGGCGGCAGTCCGATCGACCTCGGGACGCTGCCGGGCGACACGTTCAGCTCTGCCTATGGTATCAACAATCAAGGCCAGGTCGTCGGCCTGTCGTTCTCGCAGAACAGCACCAATCTTTACCAGGGCTTCCTCTACCAGAACGGGGTGATGACCAACCTCAACAGCCTGCTTCCCGCCAACAGCGGCTGGACGATCCGGTGGGGCTTGGCGATCAATGACCAAGGCCAGATCCTCGCCCTGGGAGAGAACGGCTCGGAGCAAGTTGTGCTCCTGACCCCGCCCGGACTGCCCACTCCCCCCGACCCCGTCTTCCCCGAGATGCCGGTTCCCGAACCTTCGACATTCGTCGTCTTCGGTTGCCTCGCGGGCGCTCTCGGCTGGCGCGCGTCCTGCCGGTGGGGAAGAAAAGCGACGCGGGAGGTCGCCGGACGGAGCCGGCTCCTACAGGGAGCCGAAGAAGGCGTCGTCTTGTAGGAGGCGGCTCCGTCCGCGGATTTCTTTCTGGACCATCCGCGGTCACGGCTTGGGTTTCTCCGGGAGCTGGTCGGCCGAGACGTCCCCGACGTGCAGGTCGCCGTAGACCGCCCGGTACCTGGTCTGCCCCTCCGGCTGGTACCAGAAGAGGATCGTCCTGGCATCGCCGAGCTTCACACCCTCGGGCTTGTAACCGTAGTGGTCCTTCATCTTCTGGCAGAACGCGGCGACGTGCGCCGCGGCGATGGCGACCTCAAAGGCTCCTGGCTCGACGGCGCCCTTGGGCTTCTTGGTAGAGGCCGGCTTCTGCGAGTCGGTGAAGTCGTCGAGGCGGGCCGGGAAGCGGCCGTCGTGGGCATCGGCGTAGGTGCGAAGCCGGCGCACCACGGCCTCCTCGGGGGTCATCATGAGCTTTGTCCCCGCCTTGCGCAACGCGTAGCCCGCGGGCGGATCGAAGCTGAACAGAGCGTCATCCAGCACCGGGTCGAGCCGGATGTCGGCGAACGTGGCCTGGAAGTCGCGGTTGCCGGTGCGACCTGAGATCTCGATCTGCACCGGGAGCTTCTTCTGGGGATCGACCCAGACGGTCAGGTCTTGCCCCTGTTCCTTCACGCGGTAGCCGCGGGTGCGGACATTGCCGATGACCTTCTCGCCCGCGGCCTGACCCTCCTTGCCGCCGAGCCGGCGCATCTCGTCGATCATCGAGGCGGCAAGGTCGCGCCGCGGGCCGGGACCGCCTCCCTCTCCCTGGGCCGGCGGCTCCTCGAGCAGGATCGCCGACTTGTCGGCCGGGTTGAGGAACAGGACCTTGCCTCGGCTCAGGTCCAGGATCGAGACCGCCCCGCCGGCCGGCTCTTCCTCCGCGCGCATCAAGCCCGGTACTTTGTAGAAGAGCCGGGCGGTCGCCGGGTTGGCTTGACCGGCGATCGTCATGGTCTCGCGCAGACTGAGGGTCTGGGCGTCTTGAAGCTTCCGCGCCGCCTCGGTGAACTCGGCCGTGGCCGACGCCGGGGGGAGGCCGGCGAAGTAAAGCAGTCCGCCGGCACTGGCCAGGACCGCGCCGGCGATCTTCAAAGCCGTCATCATGGTGGTTCTCCTGCGAAAAGGGACAATGTCCGGCTCGCCGGCTGCCGCGCGCAGGGCGGTCAGCGTCTGGGTCACGATCGACTCCGATGGACCCTCCGGCACGGGAGTCCGCCGGAGGGCCTCGGCCGCACGGTCGATCAGGTCGTCCTGGGGCGGGGGAACCGGACGGTTCGGGCTCATGGCCGGTCCTTTCGGGAACGCGATGATCTCTCCTCCGCGGCCGGGCCGCACGACGACTCGGGGGACTCTCCCATCAGGCGGCGCAACCGCTTCCGCGCCCGGTGCAGGAGCACGCCGACCGAGTCGACCGAGATCGCCAGGTGTTGCTATGAAAACTTGTGTCCCCACGGCGTGGCGCATCCCGAACGAGCGTCCAGCAGGTTGCTCTGCGGGCTCCCCGTTGCCGGGGGCACTAGGGCGGGGTCCGCGCCGCGCCCGGGCCAGGCTCCTACTACGGGCTCGAAGGCACCAAACACAACTCGGCCTCGGACCACCGTGGGGACGCCCCGAGCTTACCGCGC
>JAJPJC010000392.1 GCA_021324445.1 Isosphaeraceae bacterium | reverse complement strand
TGGTATCGCCGCAACGACCCGATCGGGACCTTCCAGCACCAGACGTACGACGTCCGCAAGGGCGAATACACCACGGCGGTGGACGACTGGGTCCGCCTGATGGAAGAGAAGTTCCCGGCCTATGTGGTGAGGGTCCACAAGGTCGACCTGGAGCGAGAGCGCGGCGCCACGGAGCAACTCAAGGTCGGCTCGGTGATCCATCGCGAGCTGCTGGTCGCCGCCGCGGAGTCCGGCGTCGTCCTCGGGGCCCCGCTGCAGATCGGCCCGGGCCCGTACGCCGCGCCGGGCCGGGCCTCGCGGCCGGCTCAGCCCATCATGCCGGGCGGCGGCGGCAGTCGGACGGACCTCGGCCCGAGCCCGCCGTCCTTCCCGGTTCCGATGCCCTACCCGCGACCCTTTCGGTGAGGTGCGGGATCCGATCGAGGGATCGGTTACGATGGTGGCGGAGATCAACCACCATGAGGGCGAGCGACCGATGCGGACCTGGATGATCGGCAGCGGCGAGGACTGCGACGTGGTCGTCGCACAGCCGAGGGTGTCGCGACGCCACTGCCGCCTGACCGAGACGCCCGAGGGCTACCGGCTCGAGGACCTGGGCTCATCGAACGGGACCTACGTCAACGGGACGCGGATCGCGCAGCCGACGATCGTCTCCCCCGGCGACCGGATCACGCTCGGGGCCCTCGAACCGATGCCCTGGCCCCCGTCATCGGGCGCGCCCGGCGCAGCGGTCCTCAGGATCGGCCGCGCGGCGGACAACGATATCGTCCTGGACGACCCCAGAGTGTCTTCGCATCATGCACGGCTCCTCATCTCGGGGGCCCGCACGCCGATCGAGGATCTCGGCTCATCGAACGGGACATTCATCAACTCGCCCGATCAGAGGGTGACCCAGGCGGTTCCCCTGACCGAATCGGACACGGTCTACTTCGGATCGCTCGTGGTCCCGGCGGCTCAAATCCTGCCGGCGCGGGCGGTGCCCGAGAGGGTCGCCCCGGCCCCGCCACCGATCGCCGTGGCGGAGACGTCGCCGGAGCCGATCACGGTGCCGCCACCGGCCGCGCCCGCGACGGTCACGCCCTGGACGATCGCCGTGCTGGCCCAGGCGCCAGTCCTCGCTGTCCTGATCCTCCTGGTCTGCGGCCGTCAGGCAGCGACGCCCCTGACCGCGGCGAGCCGGCCTGTGGTGGCGGACGGCATCGCCTCGACCGCCTATGCACTGGCATTAGCGGCGATATGGCTGGGTGGCTCGCTCGCCGTCTGGGCGGCCCTAGCCGGACGCGCGCAGCCCGGGTGGGCGCCGACGCTGGAGGCCGGGATACTCGCCTCTCCGGGCTCGAGGCTCGCGGTCCTCGGAGTTCTCTGCGTCGCCGAATGTGCGGTGCTGCTGGCGATCGTCCATCCGGGGAGCGGCCTCAAGGGGCCCTGGATACCGATGTTTGGCGTCCTGCTGCTCACCGCGTCGGTGGCCCTGGCGCTCGGCCTGGTCACCTTCTCTCTCGTCCGGGCCCCGAGGATCGCCGTGGTGGTCTTGATGGCCGCCTTCGTGGCGATGATCGTTCTGGGCGGGAGGTTCCGGACATTGACGGCAACGGGCCCCGGTGCGACGGTCGCGGCGCTGATGCCCTCGCGCTGGGCGTTCGAGGGCCTCTTGCTCCTGGAGAGCGAAAGCCACGAGCCTCCGACGGTCCCCGAAGGATCCGATCGCGTCGAGGACCTGGCCGAGGACTTCTTCCGGTCCGACACGGAGCGGATGGGCCCGAAGGCCGACGCGATGGCCCTGGGCTTCATGCTGATCGGACTGGCGGCGGCCGCCAGGTTCATTTCTTCGGGGTCGAAGCCGTGGCGATGAACTCCTTCAGGTGATCCAGCCGCTTCCAGGTCGCGGTGTGGGCCCGGAAATGGTTCTCGAGCAGCGAGGACTCGGCGTTCGGCTTGGGCTGGACGTGCCCGTTCTCGAATCCGTTCTTCTTGGCGTAGCCCTCGAGTTTCCGCAGGAAACTCAACGTCTCGCGATCCGTCCGGCCGGACTGCCTCATCCGGCTGTACGTCCAGCGATCCGCCTCGAATTCCTGGTCATCCAGATAGGCGAACGGGATGATGATCATGAAGAGCTTCTGCAAGGTCCCCATGGGGATCTTGACCACGCCGGGATTTCGCAGGCACCCCAGCGCATGCTGAAGGTCGACGTGTGCGATCTCGTGGCCCACGGCGAACTCCAGGGCATAGTCCTCCTCCTCCCCGATGAGATTGAAGAGTCCCCGGCAGACATAGACATAGCCCCCGGGGTGCGAGAAGGTGCACACGGCGTCAAACTCGAGGACCGTGAAGGTGTAGCTGACGTCCTTGCGCCGGCAGGTCTCCCGGAACGGTTTTGCGGCCTCTTCGACGCGGCGCTGCCACGGGCCGGAGTCCGATCTCTGGTTCAACTGCAAGATCAGGCCATGGAGCTCGGCGCCGAGGCGGGCCTCTTCCTGGGTGCTCAGATTGGCCAGGTCCCAGGACTTTTTCAGATAAGGTTGATCCCAGAACGGGTCGACTGCAGTCGGCT
>JAJPJC010000001.1 GCA_021324445.1 Isosphaeraceae bacterium | reverse complement strand
TGTCTCCACAGTTCGACTCACCGACCAAATCAGGAAGGAGTCATCCATACTTGCCTCTACGAGAGATGAGCTCCTACCCAAGCTCCTCTCGGGTGAATTGCACGTTCGTGACGCCGAAGCCTTGGTTGGGTGAGCTACGGTGCCCGGCTTCATTGCTGAGAGCGCAGTCGAGGAGATTTGCCTTGATTTGTTCGCCGAACTCGGCTGGCGCGTCCTTTACGGTCCGGAGATCGCTCCAGATCAGCCGGCAGCCGAACGGACTTCCTATCGGGAGGTTCTGCTGGGAGAACGCCTGCGGTCTGCTGTCGCACGACTGAATCCGGGCTTGTCACCGGCCGAGGTGATGGACGTGATCGCCACGTTCCGCAGGCCCGAAAGCGTGGACGTTAAGGCCGAGAACTGGCGGACCTACTCACTTCTGACCCGCGGCGCACCGGTGGAGAGGCGGTTGGCCGACGGGACTGTCCGGGCGGACCGGGCGAGGCTGGTCGACTTCGACAATCCAGCAAACAACGATTTTGTTGCGGTCAACCAGCTCACGGTCGAGGGCGACAATCGAACCCGCAGGCCGGACGTGGTGGCCTTCGTGAACGGCATCCCGATGGGGTTGATCGAGTTGAAAGTGCCGGGCCAGGAGCGGGCCACACTACGGGGAGCGTTCGATCAGCTCCGCACCTACATGTCCCAGATCCCAGCGCTGCTCAACTTCAACGCCTGTTGCGTCGTCTCGACCGGCACGCAGGCCCGGATCGGACCGCTGCCGGAACGCTTTGAGCATTTCGCTCCGTGGAAGACCATCGAAGGCGCTTCCTTGGCGCCGGCGGGTGTCCCTGAGCTGCACATCCTGATCCCCGGCGTGTTCGAGCCCCGCCGGTTCTTGGACCTGGTGCGGAATTTCGTCACGTTCTCCGACGAGCGGGACGGGCTGGTCAAGCGTGTCGCGAAGTACCACCAGTTTCACGCCGTAAACAAAGCAGTCGATTCGACGCTCGCCGCCGTGGACCGGGGGGACGGCCGGGCCGGGGTGGTGTGGCATACGCAGGGGTCGGGCAAAAGCCTGGAGATGCTCTTCACCGGAGGCAAGCTGATGCGCCATCCGAAGCTTGGCAACCCGACCCTGCTGTTCCTCACGGACCGCAATGACTTGGACGATCAGCTCTTCGTCGAGGTGTTCGCCCCAGCCCGCACCCTGCCTGAGACGCCCGTGCAGGCCCAGTCCCGTGACCACCTGCGCAGGCTGCTCGGTGAGCGGGCATCCGGCGGCATTCTCTTCTCGACGATGCAGAAGTTCGGTCGTACGAAGGAGGAGCGTGACGCCGCGCAGGCGTTCCCTACGCTGTCGGACCGCTCGAACATCATCGTGATCGCCGACGAGGCACACCGCACCCAATACGACCTGATCGACGGCTTGGCCCGCAACGTCCGGGACGCTCTCCCGAACGCCAGCTTCATGGGCTTCACAGGTACCCCGATCGAGGCCGACGACCGTGATACGAGAGCGATATTCGGCGAGTACATCGACGTCTACGACCTGACCCAGGCGGTGCTTGACGAGGCGACCGTGCGGGTGTACTACGAGGCCCGGCTGGTGCGCGTCGAACTTCCCGAAGACGCCAGAGACTTGCTCGACATCGAGTTCGACGAAGCGACCGAGACGGCGGGGGTCGATGACCGAGACCGGTTGAAGAACCGCTGGGCGAGAGTGGAGGCGATCGTCGGGGCCGACAAGCGGGTCGCCCAGGTAGCGGCTGACATCGTGGACCACTGGGAGCGCCGCCGGGCCGCCGAGATCGGCAAGGGCCTCATCGTGTGCATGTCCCGACGTATCTGTGTCGCTCTCTACGACGAGATCGTCAAGCTCCGCCCCGCCTGGCACTCACCCGATGACGGCGCTGGCAAAATCAAGGTGGTCATCACCGGCTCCGCCTCTGACGGTCCCGAAATGAACGTCCACGTGCGAGGTAAGGACCGGCAGCGGGACCTGAAGGCTAGGGCCAAGGACCCCGAGGACCCGCTGGAGCTGGTCATCGTACGGGACATGTGGCTCACCGGGTTCGACAGCCCATCGCTGCACACGATGTACGTGGACAAGCCGATGAAAGGCGCCGCGCTCATGCAGGCCATCGCACGGGTGAACCGCACCTTCCGAGACAAGCCGGGAGGGCTGGCCGTCGACTACATCGGCATCGCCGAAAGCCTCAGGGCGGCGCTGCGTGAGTACACCGCCCGACCGGGAACGCCAGGAGATGGGCGCTCCGATCCAGGAGGCATACACGGTGCTCGTCGAAGCGCATGAGGTGTGCACCGAGCTGCTGTTCGGCTGCCCTTGGCGCGAGGCGCTCGAATCCGGCAGCGACCGGTCGATGCTCGAAGCGCTTGCCGAGGCCACCAACCATCTGCTCGGCGGCGCCGAGCTTGACCTACCCGACCGTTTCACCCACCAGGAGCGCCGCGCCCGCCAGGCGTTCACGATTTGCGCCACACTGCCCGAGGCGACCTCCTTCCGGGACGACTTGGCTTTCTTCCAGGCGCTCGGCAGCGAGATTCGCCATATCCGAGTCGACACGGCCGGTGGCGATGGGGGTGACGTGGAGATGGAGACCGCGCTGCGCCAGGTGGTCTCCGAAGCGGTGTCGGCTACCGGGGTGGTCGACATCTACGCGCAGGCCGGCCTGGAGCGCCCGGATCTGAGCTTGATCGACGAGGAGTTCGCCCGCCGGGCCACCATCGACTCCCGACCCAACCTCCAGATCGAGCTTCTTCGACGCCTGCTCCGCAATGAGGTGAGGAACCTGTCGAGGACGAACGTGGTGGCCGAACGGAAGTTTTCGGAGATGCTGGAGCGGGCGATGCGCGCCTACACGAACCGCTCTTTGACCGCGGCCGAGGTGATCGTGGAGTTGGTGGAGATGGCTCAGCAACTGAAGCTGGAGCACGACCGCGGTACCCAGCTCGGCCTCCGAGACGACGAACTCGCCTTCTACGACGCCGTGTGCCAGAACGACTCAGCCGTGATGGAAATGGGCGACGACGTGCTCAAAGCTATCGCCAAGGAACTGGTCGACACGGTGCGGCGCAACACCACCGTCGACTGGGACAAGAAAGAACAAGTGCGAGCACTCCTGCGCAGCCGGATCAAGCGGCTACTCGTTAAGTACCACTACCCGCCCGACAAGCAGGAGTCGGCCATCTTGCTGGTCATGGACCAAGCCGAGCGGCTCGCCGGCGAGATAGCGGCCTAGGGCGATAGCGGCCTGTAGCGTTAGCCGTGCCTCTCGGTCCCGCTTGCTGGTTTGGGCAGCAGCTACCTCGCCTCTAGAGGCCAGGTCTTGTCGCCTTGGTTCAAGTCGTGAGCTCGAAGACCGAAGTGAGGGTCGCTGGAGCCGCAGTATGCCATCGAAGCGTTGAGAGACCTGGATGGTCTAGGAGTCCGTGCGGACCGTAGAGGTGGAAGACCGCGGCTACGGCCATCGGCGCTACGGCGGGACCTCTCCAAACTGGTGAGCGGAATGCATCTACGTCGAGGGCGACAAACTCGCGGCCGGGTGTGAGATTGGCTCGAAGCCCGGTGGCGTGTTCCCATCTCCAACCGTGGAGCTGGTCGTCTCCTAGACGGCCCACGACGCGGGCGTTGGTGATCAACCATGGCCTGAACGGATACAGATTCTGTTGAGCCGCGGCTGAACCGAGGTGGCTCACCTCGGGGATGGTGTCGAAGTCAAAGCGCATGGGTGTCTCGGCCCACACGATCTCCCCGGGGTCTGGTACGACGCCGATACCGTAGGGTGTGACCCTTGGCGGCCGCTGGTCGTACAGGTCGAGCGCCAGATTTCTGGCGAGTTCGATGGCCCACTGACGGGTGGTGGTCTCCCATCTACGGAGAGCCTTGGCTTGCCGGTGCTTGCCCATGGTGGCTGGGGTCCTTTCCGGTTTCTAGATTTCGGGTCGCAGCGTTTGCTCGGTGCTGGCTGCCATGTCCGGCCCCCGGCCGGCGGGAGGTTGAGCCTCTGAGCGGCTGATCGCGAGGGCCGACTCGATTGCTGATTGGGCGCGCTTGTGTTGGCCGAGTTGCTCGGTCGATTTGATCGTTTGTTGCCCGCCGAGAATCGATCGGTTGTCGTCTATGGACCAGCGCTCCCGGTAGGCGGCGACCGTTGCTACATGATGGATCCACCGTTCGCGCCGGTCGGGGTTCTCGGGGGGTGTACCCAGCATGCGGACCCAGGTGGGTTGTCGCTGGATGGCGGTTTCGGCCAGCGTCCTGGCCCTGTGCTCCATGGCCTGTTCTCGGTCGTTGAGGGCCTGGTGGAGGTCGGGATCGGTGACGCCTTGGGCTTTGGGGATGAGCCCGCAGATGTGGTGGACGTTGGGTTGTCGGCGGCTGGCGGCGCCGGCCATCCACCTGTCGACTCTGCTGTGCAGGACGGCGGCGGGGTCGTCGGCGTCGCCGAGCGACCGTCCGGTGGCGAGTCTGGGGAACGCGACGTCGATGTCGAGGCCGCGCGATTCGGCATCTCTGAGGGCGGCGAGTAACGGTCCGTGGGCTTCGCTGGCCCGGACTGCTTCCAGTTCCGCTTCGTTCAACCCCGATCGTTCCAGGAGTGCCTCCCAGCGATCTTCTTGGGCGGCTCGGGCGATGGTGTTGTACTCGGCGGCCAGGCGTACCAGGCTCTCGGCCTCGTGGTAGGAGCGGCGGATCATCTCATGGGCGGCCACGTCTGCGCCTTCGTTGCGCAGCACGGCGGCGAGGACTTCGCGGGCGGTCAGCTGCTCGGCGGTCTTGTCGTGGGAGGTGGACGGATCAGGGTCATAACAGGTGTCCACGTAGAGCCGGTTGGCTTCGCGGCCTCGGGTGGCGGCCACGTATAGGACTTCCCGGTCGGTGGCGGCCGAGACGAGGGCGTGGGCGGTGTCGGAGGTGCGGCCTTGGGCGCGGTGGGCGGTGGTGGCGTAGCCGAGCTCGACGTGCTCGCGCACGTAGGTGGCGGGCAGGACGACTTCGCCTCGCCCGGATGCTCGCCTGACGGTCATGCTTCCATCTTGGTGGGTGGCTGTGACGATCCATCTGTCGCCGTTCTTGACCCACCCCCGGTTGGTGGTGAGGAGCCGGTTGTTCTCCCTTGTGACGACCAGGTCGCCGACCCCAGCGGTCACCTGCCCAGCGACGGTCAGACCGTCGGCGGCTACTTCGTCGGCATGGATGCGGTCGGCGCGGGCGCGGGCGTTGAGCGCTCGGACGGTAGCGAGGTCACCGGCGATCATCAAGGACTGTTTGCCTTCTTGCTGGTCGGCCCGCCACGCGTCGTAGAGGGCGTCGAGCATCTCGTCCCTGTTTCCGGCGCTGATCCGGCTGTGGGTTTCGTAGGCGTCGAGGGCGGCGTCGCGTCCGAGACGGAGCTGGACGCTGGCTGTCTTCTCCCAGCGGTGCTGGAAGCGGCGGACGTCGCTCAGCTCGGGGGCGTGACCGTCGCGGTCATGTACGAGGGCGCGGAACATGCCGCCGGCGCCGACGGCGCTGAGTTGGGCCCAGTCCCCGACCAGTAGGACCTTCGCCCGGGCGTTGCGGGCGGCGAATACCAGTTCGTCGAGGGTGAAGGTGCCGGCGAGGCTGGCTTCGTCCACGATGACCAGCTGACCGGGGCGGGGTCGGCGGTTTGCGATCTTCTCGTCGAGGTCGGCCACCGCTTGTCGGAGTCTTGAATCAGCGGGAGAGGCTGGCCGTGGGTGGTCGGCAAGGTGGGTGGCGAGGCGGGTGCGGCGGGCGGCGAGTTGGGGGATTCGACGCCATTCGGTCAGCCACTTGGCGGTGTTTTCGGTGCCGATACCGAGCTCGTCGGCGAGGACTTCTGCGGCGGCGGCGGAGGGGGCGAGCCCGATGACCGAGCCGGGTCCGTGTTCGGCTTCCCAGGCGTGGCGCAGGCCGGCCAGGGTGGTGGTTTTCCCGGTGCCGGCGGGCCCGACGAGCACATCGAGGACCCGGCCGGAGGTGGCGACTTGTTCCATGGCGAGTGCTTGGTCGACCGACAGCCCGTGATCCCTTCCGGGCAGGGGGGTATCGGCGACCGCGGCGATGGTGGCGACGGGTACGACCGGCCCGGATGGGTCGCGTCCGGCGTCGAGCAGGCGGGCTTCGGCGTCGAGGATGGAATGGTGGGTGAAGATCTCGTGTCCTTTGGCCCGGAACCGGCTGGTGCCGTCTGGCCGGCGGAACCGGGCCGGGGTGTGGTGCAGCTCGGGGGCGCTGACCATTAGCGCGGTGCGTAGCGCCAGGTCGGCGGTGCGGGCGACGGTGTGGACGCGATCGTCGGGGGAGGCGAAGCGGACGCCGTGGAACTGGCGGTGCACCTCGGCGAGGACGTTGGCGCGGGAGAAGGTGGATCGCCGCTCTGCTACCGCCTGGACGGCGATCTCGGCGGCGTCGGCGAGCATGTCGTCGGCGAAGTCGTCGCTGCGAAGCAGCGGCAGGTCGTTGCGGTCCCGCAGGGTGGAGACCCAAGCGACCGGATCCTGGTCGATGTAAGGCAGAGCTCGTTGTCTCCACTCGTCGGAAAGGTCGGCCAGGCTGCGATGGGTCTTGGCCGGGCGGGTGGCGAGGTTGGCCTGTTGGGCGAGGCGGGTCTTCTCGATCGGTGTGGGCTGGCGGCCGTGGGCCGCGACAAAGTCGGCGACGAGCTGGTCTTTGTGTTCCCGGATGGCGGCGACCCGTTGTGAGAACTCTTTCATGAGCGCTTCTGGGACCCCGTGGATCTCGAGTTTGCCCATACCGTCGCGGGTTAGCTGCTGGTCCCAGCCGACGCCCAAAGCTTGGGTGAGCATGTCGGAGAGCACTCCGTCGTGCATCACCCCGAGGGTCACCACCGATTTGAACAGGGCCCGGGAGTCGAGGGTGCGCCACTTGCCGTCCGAGATCGATCTGGCCCGGTTGAGCACGACGACGTGGTCGTGGAGTTGGGGGTCGCCGCTTCTGGAGTCCCAGTGGGTGAAGCTGGCGGCTACCACCCCTTCGACGTCCTCTTGGACGACGCCGTTGACACCCGAGCGGGAGTGGAACACCTCGCGTTCCGCCCAGGCCAGGACGTAGTCGATGGCTCGGCGGTGGCATTGGTAGATGACCGCCTTGGTGCCTCGGTCGGCCAGCGCCCACGCCGTGGATACCGATTTGGATGGCGAGAAGGTGAGGTCGAACCCGGCGACCGGCTGGCGGCGGCGTTGCGGCTTGGAGCGCTCTTCTTTTTCGATTCGGGCTGTTCGCCGTTGCCGTTCCTGGTCGCTGATCCACCACGGCAGGGCGGCAACCCGCCGCTCGACCCGCTCTTTGAGAGTGGCAGGTAAACGGTTGGGGAGCTTGCCGAGAGGTTGGCCGGTGAGCGGATCGGCGCACATGCCGAGCATCCGCCACAGGTGCTCTTCGGTCACCTCGGCTCCGGCCTGCACGCCTTTCCCGTCGGCGAGGCCGGCCAGCCCGGCGCCGAGGAACACCCCGGGCGGGGTGCCCGACTCGGCGTAGTAGCGGGTCAGACTGCTCGCCTGTTCAACGGCTCCGTCGCCGACGGCCACCGACTCCATCAGGTAGCGGTAGCCGGTTCCCAGCGACATCCTGCGGAGAGTGATCAAGTCGTCGACTCCGGGCTCGGGCAGGCGGTTCGGGCCGTGCATCCCGGTGCGACCAGAACCCCGATTTTCCCTTGGCCGCCTGTCGCCTTTGCGGTTACCGCGGGCTTGCTCGCGTCCTCGAATGCCAGGCGTGTGGGGCTCTGGTTTTGTGGGTGGAGGGTGCTGGGGGGTGGTGTGAGGGCGGGTGGTGTGGTTGGGGAAGGGGGTGGTGGTTGGGGAAGGGGGTGAGGGGGTGGTTGGGGGAGGAGGTGATGCTGGGGTTGGGATTGGGGTTGTGGTCGGTGGAGGTTGTGCGTGAAGAGACTCAGCTGTGGGAGAGGGTCGAACGCTATGAGCTGGCCTTCTTTGCCGCCGCCGCCCGATGCGAAAAGGCGAAGGCTGCCTACGACGAGGCGGTCTCTCGCCGTAACCGGGTCGTGGCCGGGGCCGAGCGGCGGGTTGCCGCGGCCATGAGGCCGCTGTCGCCGCAACGATGGCGACGCCTGTATCGTGAGCTCGCCTCGGGGCGGCGGTGGTGGCGGACTCCTGGTATCCGCCAGGACATGATGCATGTCGTGCGTACCGTCCACCGGGTGGCAGCGGCCGAGGCGACGCTCCGCTCGACACGGGCCCACGCCGACGCTGAAATGATCCAGGCGCTGGAGTCTCTGGTCG
>JAJPJC010000540.1 GCA_021324445.1 Isosphaeraceae bacterium | reverse complement strand
TGCCCGCGGAGGCCAGGAACATCGATTTCGAGCCGTAACGGCGATCCGCCAGGAAGGCCTGCGGTGACGCCAAGTCTCAGGGAGCGCTCGGAAGTCCCGAGCGCTCCCGAGACCTCGATCGCGGCAGATCGTGCGCAGCGAGTGACGGCCTCTTTCTGGCGGAGCCTCACTCAGCGTATGATAGATGGGGAGATCCCCAAGTTGTCGCGCCGACATGGGGCTGGGCCGCTCCGGGGAGAGAACCATGTTGCCCGCTCAGATCAACTGGACAGGAGTGGTGGTGGGGCTGGCCGTCGCCTGCGCCGGCTCGGGGCGGCCCGCCGGGGAAGGCCGCCCGGAGGACGCGCTGGCCCAGCTCGGCTTGAAGCAGGCCGGTGAGGTCTGGGTCCTGCCAACCGAGTCGGAGATCCGCACCAAGCTCGATGAGGCCAAGCGCGTGGCCGGCCAGTTGAGCCGCGCCCTGGTTCAACAGCGGGGAATGCTGAGTGAGAAGGACCGTCAGGCGATGCTGAAGGAGCTCACGGGGCAGATCAGCCAGTTCCGGTCGGAGCTCAACACCACCAACCAGCAGATGCGTCAGGTTCCCCGGGCGCGGGCCGGCCGGTATTCCAACTATTTCTTCAACAGCGTCGCCGCGGAGCAGTACGCGGAGCTGGTGGCGTATCGGAATCAGCTCCAGGCGGAGATCAACCAGCGGACGGCGGTCCTGGACCAGCTCAAGAGCCAGCCCTTCGACCCGAAGGCCCGGCAGGCGATTGATGCCGAGGTCCGCGACCGGCGCGAGTCCCTCCATCAGGCGGTCGTCGACCTGCGCCGGCTGGTGGAGGCAACCCGCGCGAAGTACGCCGCGCTCGCCCAGGCGCCCGAGTTTCAGAAGGCCCGCGATGCCCTCCAGCACGCGGCCAGGGCTCCGTTGAAGCTCGGTCCGTCGCGGGAGTTCCTGGCGAACGTGAAAGTGCTGGATCGCCTCGAGAAACAGGATGCCGCCGACGGGGCGGGCGACGTGCCGGCTCCTCCGGCGCGCAAGGCTCGCCGGCACCCCGCCGGCAAACGATCCGGCAAGGCGGCAGCCGGTCCGGCCTCGCCGGGCAGCCCATCGTGAAGCGCACCTCAGCCCCGCGCGCGGGGCGTCGTCTCCTCCAGGGAGCTGAACTCATGCGGCCTCGTCGGGCGCGGTGGACTGCTGGAGTCGCGGCCATCCTGGCGGTCGTCGCCGCAGGCGGCCTCCGCGGCGAAGACCAATCCCCGGAAGACGTGCTCAAGAGCCATGGTCTGAAACGCGTCGGGACCACCTATGTCCTGGGCTCGGCCGAGGCGGACGTTCAAAAGAAGGTGAACGAGCTGCGACTCCTGTCGCGCCAATTGAACCTGGCCGTCCAGCAGCAGGAGGCCCTCGAGCAGGGGAGTCAGGATCGCGAAGCGATGATCCAGGAGATGCTCCAGCAGCAAATTGTCCTCAATGATCAGATCACCGCGCTCGACCAGGAGATCAACAGTGGGAACTACTTCGGCGCCGCGCGCAACCAACTGATCACCCAGCGGAACCAGATCGTGACCGCGAGCAACGGCCTGATCGCCCGGATCAAGCTGCTCCAGAGCCAGGGGTCCAACTCCAAGGTCCGGCAGCAGTTCCAGGGCGAGGTCTCGCGGCGGCGCGAGGCCTATACCCAGGTCGTCCTCGACCTCCGCAAGCTCGTGGATACCGCGACCAGGGCCTATGCCGAGCTCGCGAGCAACGGCGCGGTCGTCAAGGCCCTCGAGGCGATCGGCCGGACGTCCCCGGCCCAGCCCAAGCTCGGGCCGTCGCGTGCCTTCCAGGACAACCTCAGGCTGCTGGAACGGGTCGAGAAAACGGTGATCACCGACTCCGTCGAGCTGCGCCGCACCGGCGGCGGGGTCTACGAGGTCGATGTGACCTTCAATGGGAAGGTAACGCGCCCCATGATCTTCGACACCGGGGCCGGCATCACGTTGATTCCCGCCAAGCTGGCGGCGGAGATCGGCCTGGAGCCATCGCCCTCGGACCCCGAGGTCCATTGCACGACCGCCGACGGCGGCGTGGTGATCGCTCGGCAGAAGACGATCCCCACCATGCGGGTCGGCCGGTTCATCGTCAACAACGTGGTCTGCGCCGTCCTGCCGGCCGACAAGAGGAACGCCGAACCGCTCCTGGGCCAGAGCTTCCACCGGCATTTCACCTACAAGATGTCTCCCGGCAGCGGCCGCCTGGTGATCTCGACGGTCGAGACCCTGGAGCCGCCGCAGACCAGGACCGGCGGTCGCAGCGCGAAAACCGCCGCCAAGGCCAAGCGCGCCACGCGGTCAAAGGCCGCCGCCGGCAAGGCCAAGGCGGCCGGAGGACCGGACGGGGAATGACCAACCGGGAAGCCGAGCACGTCGGTTGGCTGCGGCCGGTACGGCCGCGGGAGCCCAGCCCAAGGGGAACTCCCGGGACCGTGGCACGCCCCGTCTCAGGTGGCCTGAAGGGCCACGGGCTAAGGGCGTTTCCGACACCGTCTCACCGATCCGGCCTGGCGTGGTCGCGACTGCGCCGGCCGGCCAGCTCGCTCAGGTGCCGCTCCAGGTCGAAGAGGTTGACCGGCTTGACCAGGTGGCCGTCGCAGCCGGCCTCTCGTGACTGGACTCGGTCGGCCTCCTGGCCCCATCCGGTGAGTGCCATGATGGTGATGGAACGCCCCCACGGTTGCTGGCGGATGCGGCGCGTGGCCTCGTAACCATTGAGGCGCGGCATCCCCACGTCCATCAGGATGAGCTCGGGCCGGAATTCCTCCGCGGCGGCCACGGCCGCGATGCCATCGTGCGCCGTGCGGACCTCGTTCCCCAGGAGCGTGAGCACCCGGGCCATCGAACGCGCCGCGTCGCGGTGGTCATCCACCACCAGGATCCGCTGCCCGGGACCGCGGACGCGTGGTTCCTGGTCGCTCGGCGTGCCGGAGGGGACCTGGACACGAGACCCCAGCGCCGGCAGCCGAACGGTGAAAGTGCTCCCCTGACCGGCACCCCCGCTTTCGGCCCAGACCGTGCCGCCGTGCATCTCGACCAGACCTTTGACCAGCGCCAGCCCGATCCCGAGCCCGTCGCTGGCGCTTTCCTTGTTCCGGTCGACCTGAGAGAACATCTCGAAGAGGCGCGGGAGAGCCCCCGCGGGGATGCCCATCCCCGTGTCCCGGATGGTGATGACCACCTGGCCGCCGCCGGCCACGGCGGTGAGCCAGATCCGGCCGCCGGGTTCGGTGTATTTGGCGCTATTGGTGAGCAAGTTCGAGAAGACCTGGGCGAGCCGGGTGAGGTCGGCGTCGAGCCACACCGGTTCGGTCGGCATCGAGACGGCCAGGTCGTGTCCGCCGGCCTCGATGGCGGGTCGAGCGCTCTCCAGGGCGTAGTTGATGATCTCTCCGAGCAGGACCCTGGCCCTGCGGAGTTCTATCTTGTTCTGACTGATGCGCGAGATGTCGAGCAGGTCGTCGATGAGCCGCACCATGTGCCCGAGCTGCCGCTCCATCATCGCGCGCGCCTCGGCGATCGCCCTGGCGTCACCGCCGGCCAGTCGCATCACGTGCAGTCCGTTGCGGAGCGGCGCCAGCGGGTTCCGCAGCTCATGCGCCAGCAGCGCCAGGAACTCCTCCTTGCGGCGGTCGGCCTCCCGCAGCGCCTCCTCGGCCCGCTTGCGATCGGTCTGGTCCACCCCCTGGGTGAGGATGCCCGAGACGGAGCCGTCCACGGCCCGGAGCGGCTGGTAGACGAACTCGATGAACCGTGCTTCCAGCGGCTGGCCGGGTTCGCGCTGGACCATGACCCGCATGTCCGTGCCGACGACCACCTCGCCCGATTGGTAGACGCGATCCAGCAGCTCGAAAAAGCCCTGGCCGGCGAACTCCGGCAGGGCGGCGCGGGCCGGCTTGCCGAGGATGTCCCGCTTGCCGATGAGCTGGTAGTAGCGGGCGTTGGCCAGCTCGAAGACGTGCTCCGGCCCGCGAAGGATGGCCAGGAACGAGGGTGCCCGGTGGAACACTTCGGCCAGCCGCGCGCGCTCGGCCTCGACCTCCTCCTGGAGTCGCCGCCGCTCGGCCTCCGCCCGCTTCCGCTCGGTGATGTCCCGCGCGACCTTCGACGCGCCGATGACACGCCCCGTGTCGTCGCGGACGGGGGAGATGGTCAAGGAGATGTCGATCCGCCGGCCATCCTTGGCCACGCGGACGGTCTCGAAGTGCTCGATCCGCTCCCCGCGCGCCAGCCGCGCCAGGATCCCGCGTTCCTCGTCATACCGTTCCGACGGGATGATCAAGGTGATCGATTTGCCCACAGCCTCCGCGGCGGTGTAGCCGAAGAGCCGCTCGGCCCCGGCGTTCCACGACCGGATGATGCCGTCGAGCGTCTTGCTGACAATCGCATCCTCGGACGACTCGACGATGGCCGCCAGCCGCGCCCGGACCTCCTCGGCCCGCTTGCGCTCGGAGACCTCGCGGAAGACCTGGACCGCCCCAAGCATGCTGCCACTCTCGTCCCGCATCGGGGCGGCGCTGTCGTCGATGGGCCGTTCCGTCCCGTCCCGGGCGATGAGGACCGTGTGGTTCCCCAGGCCCGCCGTCGTCCCCTCCCGCAAGGCACGGAGGACCGGGTTCTCCACCGGTTGGCGGGTTCGTTCGTGGACGATCGGGAAGACGTCCGGGATCGGACGGCCCAGGGCCTCGGCTTCCGGCCAGCCCGTCAGCGCCTCGGCCACGCCATTCATGAACGTCACCCGGCCCTCGGCGTCGGTGCTGATGACGGCGTCGCCGATACTGGCCAGCGTGATCCGCAACCACTCCGATTGTTTGCGCAACGCCTCCTCGGCGCGGCGGCGCGCGGTGAGAATGCTCTGGGCATTCAGGAGGGCGACCGCGCGGAGCTGGTCCTGTTCGTCATCCTGTGCCGCCATCAGCCAGCTCCGAGTACGGTCGAGGCCAGGGTGGTACCCGCCACCCGCATCCGAATTTTAGCAAATGCCGTGCCGCGGGACGTGGAGGTGTCGTCGCAGAACGGCGAGAAGCCGCAGTCGTCGGTCGTGCCCAGTTGGTCGACCGGGATGTACCGGGCCGCCTCCAGGACCCGGTCCCGAACCTCTTCGGCGGTCTCGACGCGCGGGTCGATCGGTGAGATGACGCCGACGAAGACCCGCTGGTCCTCCTTGAGGTACTGGCGGATGATCTTCAAGACGTGGGCGCGATCGCGCTCGCCGGCCAGGGCGATGTAGAAATTCCCGACCATCAGCTCGAAGAGGCTGGGCAGCAACGCGGCGTAATCGATCTCCCCACTGTGGGTCGAGTCCCGGTCGGAGCCGGGGCAGGTGTGCACGCCGATCCGCTGGCGGTCCTGGGCGGAGAACCGCGACAGCGCCAGGTTGTTCAGGTCGATGAAGCTGTGCAGCAGGCCTCCGGAGGGGTCGATCTTGACCGCCAGTCGGGCCTCCGTGAAGTCGATCTGGACGGAGTGGGCGCCCTTGCGCAGGCAGTTGCGGACCTCGGTCTCGTGCTCGCGCAGCAGGTCGTCGATGAACTGGTCCCGCGGGTACCCGGGGATGCCGCCGGCCGGGTACATCAGGCTCAGCGCCGAGGGTGAGATCACCGCCTGTTTCACCGGCACGTGGGCGTACCGCAGCGCCACATCGAGGTATTCGTCGGCGCGCCGCAGGTATCGGAACGGGCCGCCGGTCAGCCGCGGCATCCGCCGCGTATGCCCGGCCGAGAAGGGGATCCGGAAGCCATCCGGGGCCGTGTTGGGCAGCCCCTGCACGCTATACGTCCAGAAGTTATGGTATTTCCTCTGCTCGCCATCGGTGATCACCGGCGAGCCCGTGGCCTCGAACTCCGCGATGGTCTCCCGGATCGCCTCATCGTAGAGCGGGTCCAACCGCGGGTCTGTGCCGTCCCCGGTCGCGATCGCGGCGAGGAGCTGAGGGGTCCGCGGGATGCTTCCGATCGGCTCGGTTGGGATGGACATCCGGGCGCCTCGCCGCGAGGTCTTGCTGTCGCTGAGTCTGCCGTTCTGGGAAGGCCGGGCACCGGCCTCATCGGCACCTCGAGTGCGCAGCTCCCGCCATTCTCACGGGTGCATGGGACAGACGATACCGCCCTCCCAGTTCCGGACCGGTGTTGATTGTACCAAGGTGCCCTGGAAGAGGTGAATTCTCCCCGGCCGGTCAGCCGGTGTTCGAGCCGGACCGCGTCGTGACGCCCATCGCGGCCGGCGCTCTGTGGCGACGTGAGCGGACCGGGAGCGGCTGATCAAGGTTGCAGCGAGGACCTGTCGGCCGCACACGGCAGCTCCAGGGCGACGACCAGGCCGGGATCGGCGTTGAAGGCCGTGACAGTCCCCTGATGGAGCTCGATGGCCCGGCGGGCGATGGCCAGGCCCAGCCCGACGCCGCCGCTGGAGCGGTCGCGGTCGCCCTCGACGCGGTAGAACGGCTTGAAGATCTCGCTCAGCGCCGGCCGCGGCACGCCGGGTCCATGATCCCGGATGGTGATGGTGGCATGGTCGTCATGCCGGCTCAGCTCGAGCTCGACGGCACTGGCCGCCGGCGCGTGCCGGATCGCGTTGCGCAGGATGTTCTCGCAGGCGCGGCGGAGCAGCTCCCGTTCGCCGGTGACGACGACCGACCGCTGGCCGCTCAAGGTCAAGCGGCACCCCTGGGCGTCGGCCTCCAGGCTACAGTCGGCCACCAGCTCGCGCAGCAAGGTCCCCAGGTCGACAGCTTGCAGGTTCCGCGCGCTGGGGTCTCCCTCGGCGCGCGTGAGCTGGAGCAATTCGTCCACCAGGTGATTGAGCCGGTCCGCCTCCTTGTGGATCCGCCCCAGCGCCGCCTCGCGGTCGGGACTGGTCTTGGCCAGCTCGACGGCGAAGCCCAGCCGGGCCAGGGGCGAGCGCAGCTCGTGCGAGACGTCCTGGAGCAGCCGCCGCTCGGCCGAGAGCAGCGTCGTGATCTGGTCGGCCATGCGGTTGAACGCCTGCGCCAGCTCGCCGATCTCGTCGCGCCGCGCCAGGTGAAACCGGACAGCCAGGTCGCCCCGGCCGAACTTCTCCAGCACGCGGCGCAGGCCCCGCAGCGGCGCGGCCAGGTGCACCGCCAGCAGGTAGCACAAGACGCCGATCAACAGCGGCAGCCAGAGGAAGTACTGGAGGGACTCCCACGGCGCCAATCCCGGACGCGGCGGCATGACCGTGATCAAGCGGTAGCGGCGATCGTCGGAGTGATGGACCAGCACGGCCGGTCCTTCCCGCCCCGGCATCCAGCCCAGGAGCCGCGCCCCCGGCCAGAAGCGACGGGGACGGGGCCGCGAGACCCGTCGGGACAGCAGGGGCGAGCGGTCCGCGCCGTTGGCCAGGTCGATTCCCCGACTGTCGGTCAAGAAATGCTCCGAATCGCTGAAATCGTTCAGACGCCCCAGATACTCGCTGAGCCCCGCCGGTCCCTCCTGCTCATAGGCTCGACGCGCTTCATCCAGGAAGAAGCTGTGCACGCGCGGCATCATCGGCTCGCGCCCCGCGACCAACCGGGCCGACAGCAGCATCGATGTGGCCACCAACCCGACCAGCGAGAGCACCACCGTCACGGTGAACCAGATAACCACCTTGGCGAAGATCGAGCGGACACGGATCCTCATCGGGGTGTCCCACCGTTCTCGACCACCTCGGCGCAGAAGAGGTAGCCAACCCCCCGGATGGTGCGGATTAGCGCGCCCCGCGCACCGAGCTTCCGTCGCAAGTGGCTGACGTGGACATCCAGCGAGCGGTCGTGGGGCTGGGCGGGCCGTCGATAGACCGCCGCCGAGAGCTCATCGCGAGAGATGATCCGCCCCGCGGCGCGGACGATCACCTCGAGGATATCGAACTCGGTCGTCGTGATCGCGACGGGCCGGCCCGCCGAGTAGACCTCGCGCGTGCCCGGAACCAGCTTGACACCATGGACCTCCAGCACTTCCGTGCTGGGAGGGGCGGCCCGGTGGGTGCGCCGCAGCACGGCGCGGATGCGGGCGATCAGCTCCTCCGGCTCGAACGGCTTGGGCAGGTAATCGTCGGCCCCCGCATCCAGGCCCGCCACCCGGTCGCCCCGGGCGGTCCGCGCGGTCAGCATGATGATCGGCACCAGGCTGCGGCGGCGGACCTGCCGCAGCACCTCGAATCCGTCCAGGCCCGGCAGCATCACGTCCAGCAGGATCAGGTCGTGCCCACCGCCCAGCGCCCGCGCCAGACCCCGACGGCCGTCAGCGATCGCCTCCACGGCGATCCCGCGCCCCGCGAAGAATTCGCGCACCAGATCGCAGAGTTCCACGTCGTCGTCGATCAACAGCAGGGAGATCTCTGATTCTTCCTGAACGGGTGTCGCCTGATAATTCATGGCGGCTGCTTTCTGATCCCGAGAGCACCCGAGCGAACGCCGACCGTCAGGGACGGGTCAGATTCCTCGCCACCTGACGGTCGCGGTTTTGGATACATACTCTTAAACTATTAGCGACAGCAATCTGTAACGCGCCCCGTTCAACCCGTACGAGCCGGCTCGGCGGGTCCGCGGGGTCGAACGCCCGGTTCCACCCGAGATGGCAGCGAGGAATGGATGCTCCGCCTCGAACCCGCCACGTCCGGCGCGATCGGCGTCAGAAGCCGCCCCTGGACCACATGCGGCCAAATCCCATCGGACCGGACATCGAGCCCGCCATCCCGGAGCTCCGCAGCCCGCGCATCCCGAAGCCGCCGAGCCCCGGAATCCCCACCAGCCACCCTTCCACGGATTGCATCACTGCGGCCGTGTCTGAGCCGGTGGAGGACGAGGACGAGCTCGACGTCGAGGTCGAGGACGAGCTCGACGTCGAGGAGCTGGTATTCGCCTGGATTGCGGCCTGGAGGGCCTGCTGATCGGATTGGATCGTGGTGATCTGGGCCTGAGTCAGCCCCATGCTCGCCAGCACCGCGGCCGCGTCAGTCTGGACCTGGGTCTGGGCCTGGGTGCCGGTCAGCGTCCCCTTCCGGATGGCGTCCAGATCGTCCAGGACCTGTCCGACCGAGGCGTGCGTGGGCTGCGCCCCGGATGGGGTGTCGCTCTGGAGGTCCTTCTGGAGCGTTTGCATGGCCGTCTGGACGGCCGACCAGCCCGAGGAACCGCTGGAAGTCGTGCTGCTCGTGCTGGACGACGATCCGGTGGTTGATGACGATCCCGTGCTGGACGACGAGTTGGAGCTCGACGCCGACTGGATGGCCGACTGGACCGCCTGGAGATCGGACTGGATCTGGGTCACTTGCGTCTGGGTCAGGCCCATGCTGGAGAGGATGGACGCCTCATCGGACTGGATCTTCGACTGGGCGCTGCTGCCGCTGAGCGTCCCCTTGCGGATCGCCGCCAGGTCATCCTGGAGTTGGCCCACCGACGCATGCGTGGGCTTGGCCCCGCTGGGCGTGTCGTTCTTGAGGTCCGTCTGGAGGGTCTGGAACACCGATTGAACGGCCGAGGACGACAGGACGGCCCGTGATGGGGGCGTCGTCGTGCCGCTCCCCGTGTTCAACAGCGAGGCAGTCAGCAGGAAGGTCGGGTCCTTGACCCCCCCACCCAGGCCCAGACTGCCAGCGCCGAACATCGCACCAGGACCACCGCCGCCGAAGGAGCCCAGATCGGCCATGCGGAAACCCGATCCCATGCCTCCTGCTCCGAACGCTCCAAGTCCCCCGAGCCCCCTCGACAGGAGCGCCCGGCCTTCCAGGGCCTCGCAACCCACCGCAGCCTTCGGCGCCCGGTAAGGTTCCCGCTGCGGTAAACCCGCGGCGGATCTTCTCATCAGACCAAGCATGCCATCATCCTCCATGACAAGGAGCTGTTTCGATTCCGTTCCCGACCCTCGCGCCGTGGCGCGGTCAGTCGACCGGGGGAGGGGGGCAAGGCCGCCTTCCGGAGGAATGGTCCGGGCAATCCCGGAGCGGAAGGCTGCCGCTCCCCTCTCCAGATGGGAATCGAAATTCGCAATTCGCGGTCGACACGGCCAATCTGCTTTTGACAATCCTTAACAGCAGTGAACCGGTCGAGTCGGCGCGAGTGGGTGCGCTCCCTCGGCCCGCGGCTTACGCCCTGTTCCTCAGACGGCCGCGGGCTCGGTCGTCCCGCGACAACCCGATCGGGGGGAGGCGCCGGCGCGGCGGGTGGGTCCGCCCGGACGCTCGCGGCGTGTTCTGAGTCCTTGAGGAGGAGCTGACCATGGGGCGGATTCGTCCGAACTTCGGTCGTGGCGTCGCGGGGCTGGCGCTGTCGGTGGGCTTGGCCGTGGTGGTGGCGGGGCTGGCCCCATCTTCAGCGAGGCTGGGCGAGGCGGGCAAGACGGAGGCCGTGGCGACTCAGCCATCGTCCGACGCTCCGGGGGCCGTTGACCCGAAGCCAAGCGGCCTGGTCGTCCACGAGTGGGGCACATTCCTGGGCATGAACGGCTCGGACGGGGCTGCGCTCGACGGGATGTACCACGAGGAGCACGCGTTGCCGTCGTTCGTGCATGCGCGGTCGCGCGATCAGCTCCGCCTGCCGATCATGTTCCTGAAGGGCGAGACCCCCGTGATTTACTTCTACACGCCGCAGCCGGTGCAGGTCCGGGTCGGCGTGGGGTTTCCTCACGGGATCTGGACGCAGTGGTATCCCCAGGCCGCGGTGGTCCGTCCCTCATTGGTGGAGCAGGCCGAGTCGCCCGACCGCCTGCGCGGGGGGCGCATCTGCTGGTTCGCCGACGTGATTCCCGCTTCGGCTGTCCCGAAGGAGATCCCCAGGAATCCAGGGGGACTGCTCCAGCGGGCGTTTGATCTCCCCGCGACCAGCCGCGACGCCTTGTGGAACTTCGCGCGCGACGTCGATGCGGCCTTCGTCCGGACGATCGATCGGACCCAGCCGGCCGGGCCTGCGGAGTACGAGAGGTTCCTCTTCTATCGCGGGCTGGGACAGGCGCGCCTGCCCTTGCGCGCCGAGGCGCGGTCCGGGGGCACCCTGGCGCTGGATCGCGACCCCACTCTCGGCGATGGGGTTCGGCATATCTTCGTCCTGCGGGTCGAGGATGGCCGCGGAGCCTATCAATACCGCCCAGCGTTGCGGCCCGGTGAGGAAGTCACCGGCCTCATCCCGCCCAGGGACAAGGCGTTGCCCCTGGCCCAGTTCACCAGGGCGGTTGCTGACGATCTCGCTGCCCGGTTGATCGAGTCGGGTCTCTACCCGAAGGAGGCCCGCGCGATGGTCAACACCTGGACGAACAGTTATTTCCAGAGCGAAGGGATTCGCATCCTGTTCGTGCTGCCGCAGTCCTGGACCGACACCTTCATCCCGATCTCGATCGTGCCGCAGCCGAAGCAGGTCGTGCGTGTGATGGTGGGCCGGCTGGAGCTGCTGAGCCCCGAGCGCGAACGGCTGGCCGAGGCCGCAGTCCGCGACCTGGCCGGCACGGACTCGGCTCGGCGTCAGCGTGCTTTTGGATACCTCCGGGAGCAGGGGCGTTACGTCGAGCCGATCGTCCGGCGCATCGCCCGGACCACGCGCGACGACCAGGTGCGGACTCTCTGCCGCCGCTTGCTCCTGACCGAGTTCGTGACCGAGCTTCGCGCCACGATCCACCACGCCGGCGACGGGAAACGGCTCAACACCGAAGTGATCCAGCTTCGGGCCCATCTGGCGCGCGTCCTCCGCGAGATCGGGCTGGCGGCCGAGGCCCGGGCCGAGAGCGTGGCCCTCTGGCAGGAGCTGCGGAAGAGTCCCGAGCCGCCTGGTCGAAGCGAGGCCGGTGATCCCGGCGCGCTCGAGCTGCGGGGTGCCTACCTCGAGGCGATCGGCGACGACGGCCGCGCCGCCGAGACCTATGCACGCCGCGTCGAGTCCTACGTCAGGTCGGTCAAACCTGGTGTCTCTCCGGACGCTCTCGCCTGGACGCGCGACTGGTGGGTTGGCCGGGCCTACGCGCAGTGCCTGGTTCGAGCCGGCAAAGCTGATGCGACAATTGCCCAGCTCGAGGAGACGCTGAGTCGCTCGAATCCCGTCGCGTGCAGCCAGGGCACCACGGGCGAGCGAACGGCGCGCGTCCTCCTGGCACTGCTGCTCGACGCCCAGGACCGCCGCGATCGGGCATCGTCCCTGGTTCTTCGTCCGTAGGCAGATTACCCCGCCCCGCCGGGAAGCTGCACGTAGGTCGGGCTTTAGCCTGACAGGACCGAAGCGTCAGGCTAAAGCCCGACCTACCGGGGCGGGCAGGGGAGGAAGTATCGGACCCGCGGATGGTATGATCAGATGCGGAACCGCCTACCCAGGACCACGGACGATGCACCAGGCGCCGATGACGACCCCCGAACCGGGACCCAGGACCCAGGAGGATCTCGAGCGGTTCCGCGCCTACCTGCTCCTGCTGGCCCGGCTGGAGGTCGCGCCGGCCCTCCGCGACAAGGTGGACCTCTCGGGCGTCGTCCAGCAGACGCTCCTGGAGGCCCATCAGGGATTGAGGGAACACCCGGAGCGGATCCGGGCCGAGGCGGAGACGACCGCGTGGCTGCGCTCGATTTTGAGCCACAACCTCGCGGACGCGCTCCGCAGGCTGTCCGCCCGCAAGCGGGACGTGCGCCGGGAGTGGTCGCTGGACGCGGCGCTGGACCAATCGGCAACGCGGCTGGAGCGATGGCTGGCCGCCGAGCAGTCCTCGCCCAGTCAGCAAGCCATGCGCCAGGAGGAGCTGTTGCGGATGGCCGCGGTCCTGGCCGAGCTGCCCGAATCCCAGCGCCGCGCGATCGAGCTGCATCATCTCCGGGGCCTGCCGCTCTCTGAGATCGCCGCCGAGCTGGGTGCGACCAAGGCGGCTGTTGCCGGCTTGCTCCATCGCGGGCTGAAAACCCTCCGAAGGCGACTGGGTTCCTCCTACAATGAATAAGTCGTCGAAAAGGAGAGGTGACCGTGTGGAGTGGGGGCGGTGGCTGCAGGTCCCTGCCCCGAAGGGGCGAAACACATCAGCCCGGGGCATCGCCCCGGGTCCGTGGCGACCCTCCCCAGCTCAGCTCAGCCCTGAAAGGGCGAGACAATTGGGCCAAGGTCTTCGCCCGTGACGCCCTTTCCGGGCTTCCTTGTCGGGGACCGCTCGGTCTCCCGGGGCGATGCCCCGGGCTGGTGTGTTTCGGCCCCTTCGGGGCGAATGGAGACCGCTCCGCCTCCCGGAGATGTCCCGGGAGACTGGTGTGTTTCGGCCCCTACGGGGCGGATCGAGACCCGTCCCCCGACCTCGTGTCTCGACCCGCAGTTTCCCTCCGGCGTGGGTCCATGGAGAGGCAAGGGCATGGCCAGCATCCCGGCGAGTTCAGGCGATCCCGGCCGCGCGCTCGATGACGACCGCGAACAACGGCTCAACGAAGTCATCGCGACGTATCTCGAGGACCTCGAGGCGGGCCGGCTGCCGGACCGCCGCGGGCTGCTGGAGCGGCATCCCGACCTGGCGGTCGAGCTGGCGTCGTTCTTCGCCAACCAGGACCACCTGGACCGGCTCACGGCGCCGCTCCGCGACCGCGCGGCGCCCCTGGCGGAGCGGGTGCGCTACTTCGGGGATTATGAGCTGATCGAGGTGCTGGCCGAGGGCGGCATGGGGGTCATCTACAAGGCGCGGCAGGTCAGCCTGGACCGCATCGTGGCCCTGAAGATGGTCCGCGCCGGCCGGTTCGCCACCCCGGAAGACCTCCAGCGGTTTCGCCGGGAAGCCGAGGCCGCCGCGCGGCTCGATCATCCCCTGATCGTGCCCATCTACGAAGTCGGCGTGCACGAGGGCCACCATTACTTCAGCATGAAGCTGGTGGATGGGGGCAACCTCGCGGCGCATGCGCCGTGCTTCGCCAAGAACCCGCGCGCCGCCGCGCGCCTGGTGGAGCGTGTCGCCCGGGCCGTTCACTACGCGCATCAGCGGGGCATCCTGCACCGCGACCTGAAGCCCGCCAACATCCTGCTCAGCGGCCGGCCCGATCAACGGCTGGACGACTGGCTGCCCCTCGTGACCGACTTCGGCCTGGCCAAGCGGCTTGGCGCCGGCGGGCCGGCCGCCGGCCTGACCCAGTCGGGCTCGATCGTGGGGACGCCCGGGTACATGGCCCCGGAGCAGGTCGAGGCGACCCGCGCCGCGATCACCACGGCCGTCGACATCCACGCCCTCGGTGCGATCCTCTACGAGCTGCTCACCGGCGGCCCGCCGTTCCGCGCCGGCACGATGCTGGAGACGCTCCGCCTGGTCCGCGAGCAGGAGCCGCTGCGCCCGCGGGCGCTCAACCCGCGGGTCGACCGCGACCTCGACACCATCGTCCTGAAATGCCTGGAGAAGGCACCATCACGGCGTTATCCCTCGGCGGAAGACCTGGCGGAAGACCTGGAGTACTGGTTGGCCGGCCGGCCGATCCGCGCACGACCCGTGTCCCAACTCGAGCGCCTGAACAAGTGGGCGCAGCGGCAGCCGGAGCGGGCGATCATCGCCGCCATGGTGCTCGGCTTGGCGCTCGGGATCGCCCTCGTGGTCGTGACCTGCCTGTCCATCGTGGCGGAACGAAACGCACGCCGTGAGGCGCAGAAGAAGCTGGCTCAATCGCTCGATCACCAGCGACGGCTGGACGAGGATCGGTACTTCCCTCAGGTCCTGGCCGCTGAGCAGGCAATCACCGACCAGCGGTTCGATCAGGCGGAAGAACTTCTGAAGGAATGCCCAATCTCAATGCACAATTGGGAATGGCGACACCTGAGCCGGCGCGTGAAGCCCGAGCTGCGGTTGCTCCAGGGACATTCCGGCATCCTCTGCGGGAGCCACTACCAGCCGAGCACCACCCCGGATTGTTCCTGCCGCACCGGCGTCCTCTCGGGCTCCCTCTGGGATACCGCGCCGCGGTCGGCGCCCCGGCATCTTCACGGCCTGGACGGAACCGCCAACGGACTGGCCTTCGACCGGACGGGCACCCGCCTGGCGACCGCCGGCCCGGACGGCCTGGTCAAGGTCTGGGACCTGACCAGCGGCACGCGGACTCATCAGTTCCCTGCCCATCGCGGCTGGGCGCGGGGCGTGGCCTTCAGCCCCGACGGCACGCGGCTGGCCTCGAGCGGGCAGGACGGAATGGTCCGCGTCTGGGACGTTCGCCCGGCTGCGGCCGGGGCCGCGGGGCACGACCGCCCG
The DNA here is from genome assembly GCA_021324445.1 of Isosphaeraceae bacterium. GTDB lineage: Bacteria > Planctomycetota > Planctomycetia > Isosphaerales > Isosphaeraceae > JAJPJC01. Next base: position 93,078 of record JAJPJC010000540.1, on the reverse strand, counting down.
GTCCAATTCCTGGCGGGTCACACCGGCGGCGTCTTCGGCGTGGCTTTCAGCGCGGACGGGTCGAAACTCGCCTCGGCCGGCGCGGATCGAACAGTCCGCGTTTGGGAGCTCACCGGGTTCGGGGCATCCGCCATCCGAGTCTTCCGGGGCCACGAGCGCGAGGTCATCTCCGTCGCGTTCCATCCCGACGGTACCCGGATCGCCTCCGGGGGCGCCGATCGGCGGGTCCGAACCTGGGGCCTGACCACCGGACTGGAGCAACCGGATCCCCTGGCCCTGGAAGCCCGGATTGACGCCCTGGCCTTCAGCTTGGATGGGACGAAGCTGGCGATCGGGGGACTGGACGGCTCGGTCACCGTCTGGGACGGTCCGATGCGGTCCCGGATCCGTTACCCGGGGCACGACCACGCCGTCCTGCACTTCGCCTTCAGCCCCGACGGCACGGTCCTGGCCTCCGCCTGCCAGGATGCGACCGTCAAGCTCTGGGATCCCACGTCGGAGCCAGGGACGCGTCAGCTTCGGATGGATGCACGGGCGACGAGGCCGGCGGCCTCGCGATGGGTGGGCAGTGTCACGTTCCGGCCATCGGGGGATGAGCTGGCCGCCGCGGGGAGCCCGCAAACCATCGCGGTCTGGGACGCCGCCACCGGCCGGCTCAGGCGCCTGTTCGCCGACGGCCCGGGCACCCTGATCGCCCTCGGCTACAGCCCGGACGGCACCCGGCTGGCCGCGGCCAGTAGTGATCGAGCCCTCCGGGTCTGGGACGTGGACGCCAACCGCGCTCCGATCCTGCTTTCTCAGTCGCGCGAGGGCCTGTCGAGCCTCGCCTTCCACCCCAACGGACGATGGCTGGCCACGGGGGGCGGCGATCCACCGATCGTGGTCCAGCAACCGGAAGGCAAGCAGCCGCCGACACTCCAGGATTCCGCGCGGACCATCCGCCTCTGGGATCTGATCACCGGCCAGGAGGTCCGCGCGCTGCCTGGTCATGCCGGCTCGGTCCACGCGCTGGCATTCAGCCCAGACGGGACACGCCTGGCCTCCGCCGGCGCCGACCGCGTGATCCGGCTCTGGGATCCCGCCACGGGGCAGGTCGCGGCGACGCTGGAAGGGCACGCCGGCCCGGTCTTCGCCGTCGCGTTCAGCCCGGACGGCACGCGGCTGGCCTCCGCGGGCACGGATCAATCGATCCGGATCTGGGACCCGGCCGCCGCCCGTCTGATCCTGACGCTGGCGGGTCACACCAACTGGATCCTGGGCCTGGCGTTCAACCCGGATGGGACGCGGTTGGCCTCCGCCGGTGCCGACCAGACCGTCCGGCTCTGGGACCCGATCCGCGGCCGGGAGGTCCTGGCCCTGCGCGGCCCGCGCGACCGCGTCCACGGCGTGGCCTTCAGCCCCGACGGCAGCCGCCTCGCCGCAGCCTCGGGCGAGGGCCTCGTCTGGGTCTGGGAGGCCGAGTCACCCTGACTGGCCGCCACTCTCGCGATCTCCAGCTCGCGCAGGAGCACGGCAGCCGCTTCGTGCGCCCGATCTGGCGACCATGTCGGCAACGACCTACCCCGCGTCGCGGCAGGACGGCTGCGAATCCCCCAGCGCGTCCAGGCATGCCGGGAGGCGGCCGGCGCCGGCCGAGGCGGTGACGCGCAGGTGGATCGTCATCGGCCGAGCGGCTCGGCAGATGAGGACCTGGCGGACCGGGTCGCGCCGGCAGGTGACCGCGGCGGTCTGGGCCTCGACGTCCGAGCCAGGCGGGAACAGGGCGTTGGGGAGGAACAGCTCGGTCTCGCCGCAGTCGGGGTGGTGGCTCCAGTCGAATTCAATCCAGCGGGGCCGGCTGGCGGTGCCGCAGTCCTCGTAGCGGAATCGCAGGGGGATGCCCGCCGTCGCGCGGGGGTAGGGGCGCAGCCGGAAATTGGGCCGGAACGACCCGCAGGGGTCGAGGATATTGAAATCCTCGGCGTTCCAGCCGTCCCGGGTCCGGGCATTCCAGCGCGGCGTGTAATTCCACTGGGCACCCGAGGCCAGGCACGCGTCGAGCCGGTTGTGGAGAGCCGCCACGTACTCGCCCGCCCGGTAGGCCTGGGCATCCACGCCGAACTCGCCCAGGAACAGGGGCACGTCCCAGGCCCGGGCGGTCTCGATCATGTTCGTGAAGGCGCGGGTCACGCCCAGGGTGGTGGCGTGCCATCGGCCCAGCGTGATGCTGATCGGGCGATAATAATGAGGCGCGTACGCGCACGGGCCGAAGTCCGGTCGCGGGAGACGCGTCTGGATGCCGAAGCTCGTCGCCACGTGCCCCTCCAGGAACAGGATCGACCCCGGGTGTGCCGCATGGATCACCCGGGCCGCGTCGCGATACAGCGGCGCCAGCTCCGAGCGCTCATCGCCCCAGGGCTCGTTCAGCAGGTCGTAGCCGATCACGCCCGGCGTCCGGGCGAAAGCGCCGGCGACGCGGCCCAGCATGGCCAGGTAGCGGGTCCGGACTCCATGGCGGTCCGCAAAGAAGTCGCAGAACGACTTGTGCATGGTCGGATCGGTGGCGACCAGGAGCACCCAGTTCTTGCAGCGCGGTCCGTTGTCCGGCCGGGCGAGCCGGCCCCGCGGCGTCACCGCCCAGCGCGGGAAGCCGTCGCCCGCACCCCGGGAGGTGAACCGCGAGAAACCGTCCTGGTGAAAGTCGAGGATCGTCACGATCCCCCGGTCCTGAGCGGCCGCGGCGATCGCCCGCAAGTCGCGGAGATACGCGTCGTTGTACGATCCGGGTGCGGGCTCGTAGGCTTCCCAGATGAAGAGCAGACGAATGACGTTGACCCCCAGGTCGCGCAACCGGTCCAGGTCGGCGGGCCGGGCGCACGGCGCGAAGGGAGGCACCTTGGAGTCCCCGGCGAGATTCACGCCCCGGAGGATCACCACGCGCCCCTGGGCGTCCACAAAGTTCCGCCCGCGGACCCGCAGGTGCGGCTCCCGGCTCGTCCTCGAGGAGGATGCGGCAGCGAAGGCGATCGCGATCGGCGTGGTCACGGTTCGTTCCCACCGGGATCAGTTCGGCTCGGCTCGCCCCGGGTAACCGGCCCATCCCGTCGTCTCCGTGCAGGGCACCTGCTCACCGGCGACGGGCTGGAACGACGAAACCGACCCCGGCACGCGGCATCGAAGCAACTCGCTGAAGTGTCTACGTAGCAAGCCTGATGCCAGTTCGAGCGGATCGACCGAGATGGGTGCCGGTTCGCGTCGACCTCGGCCGGCGAGACGAGCGACAGCGCGTCCAGAGCCAGTGAATCCGCGAAACTGGAGCGCGACCACCGGCCGGCAGAAGGGGTGCAAGCCCAGCAAGAGACGACGAAGCCGCCGGGGCTGGAGGACGGATTGCGGGACGAAAATGGCGGGGGAAACCCCAGTCGTTGCCGAGGCTACGACCGCCCCGGGCGCCGTCGAGCCGGTCGGGATCGATTCCGCCGGGGCCGTCTGGCTGTCGCGGGCGGAGGCCGGCGGGGGCCGCGGCACGTCCAGCGCCGCGACGGCGGCGAGTTCCTCGGTCCAGTAGCTGGGCAGCCCTCGGTAGGGGTTGGGCAGCGTGTCGTTGGTGATGAAAACCGAGCCGGCATTGGTCTTCCTGGCCTCGCCCAGCGCCTGGTGCATGGCCTTGGCATCGTGGACGGCGTAGACGAGGTTGGCAAACCGGCCGGGCGGATGGTTCGCGACCCAGGGCGCGGGCCCCATCGGCCGGTACTCGGCATAAGCCGCCGCGGAGCCCTCGAAGATCACCAGCGTGTCGACCGCCTTGAGGTAGTCCGGCAGCGTATAAGGGGTCCCGGGATTGCCCACCACCTTGAAACTCGGGTTCAACCGCTTGATCGACCGGTAGAGCGACTCGTAATACCCGAGGGCCTGCGGGGTGTTCGCCATCTCGTCGATGAAGAAACCATCGACCCCATAGAATTGCAGATAGCTCCGAACATCTTGCTCGACGGCGGCCAGGGGGCGCTTGCCATAGCTGGTGTGCACATAGCCCAGCACGCGGCCGCCCACCGCGCGTAGCCGGTCGACGGCCGCCACGTAGTTCGGATCCCGGGCCCTACCGGGCCCACTGGCGGGGTTGACGATCACTTCCAGCGTGATCGAGCGAGCGCTCGCGGCGAGCTGGTCCCAGACAGCTCGGCCGGCGCCTGCGGGATAGACATAAGCCGGCACCAGCACGCTGGTCGAGCTGGCGCGAGCCGGCCGCGAGTGCGGAGCGGCCAGGAACACGGCCAGGCCCATCCCCGCGAGTACGATCCGCGGCCGAACTGGACCGATGCGGCACATGGAGCGATCTCCGAGCCAACGGCTGGACCAGCCCGCGAATCCGCCGGCGAGTCCGTGGCCGATGCCCGTCGGGCCGCCAATCGGTCCTGCCCCCGACACGAGGGAACAACGCGGTGGATCGGGCGATTCCCCGATCCCCATTCTATTTCAGGGATCGCCCGACGTCATCATCAATCAGGTCTTGCAATCCGCGTACCATTCCGCTCCCGAGCCCGCCCCGTCCGGGGGGACGAGGACGACGCCGGCGCCGGGCGCGAAGGTCCTCTTCCTGGAGGGTGGGCGCCAGGCTATACTCTGCCGCGCCCTTGGAGGCGAGACACTCCTCCGATCCAACGGACTGACGACGAGGACGGCCATGAGCACGATCCCTGATCTGACTGCCATCGAAAGCACCGAGCAGGGTCTGGACCGGTCCGACGCCCTGCTCCGGACGCGGCTCCGCTGGCTCGCCTTCGTGATGGTGCTGGCCTACGGGATCGCGCTGATCTGGGTGCTGGCGACTCGGGAGGATCTCCACCAGCCCATGGTGGTGCTCCTGGGGCTGCGGGTCACCGTGGCGATGGTCATCCTGGGCCTGCTTTTCGGCGAGCTGTCCACATCCCGGAGTCATGTGCGGCTGTTCGAGCTGGCCTTGTTCGGCGGCCTGACGGTCTGCCTCACCCTGTCTCAGTACCTCATCGGTCGCGACGAGCTTCGCGCGGGCCAGCTCTCCGGCTTCCTCGTGCTGGAGAAGGATGGTCTCATCGAGCTGCTCCTCCTCATGATCGCCCATGCGCTGTTGATCCCCAACACGCCGCGGCGCGGAGCCCTGTTCGTGCTGACGATGGCCCTGGCCCCCTTCCTGGCCCTGACGGTCCTGTGGGTCAGCGAGCCGGCGGCGGCTCCGGTCCTGGCGGAGCTGGGCACGGTCGAGCACCTCGGGCAGAATGCGCTGGTCGTCCTGAGCGGGGCGGGCCTGGCGATGTGCGCGGCCCATCTCCGGACCAGGTCCCTGCCGGCCCACCCTTGACCCCCGCCCGACGCGCTGCCTAAGGTGATTGCCGATTATCCGGGATTCTGCGGCAATTCACCAGGCGATCTGCTCCATGAGACGCAACCTCGTCCTGGTCGCGATCGGGCTGACCGCCTTCGCGGCGACCTACGCCGCAACCCGGCTCTGGAAGGGCCGGGCCAGGCCCTCACCTCTTCCGGGAATGGTCTGGATTCCTGGCGGCGAGTTCACGATGGGGACCGACTCGGACCTGGCCTGGCCTGACGAGACGCCGGCGCATCGGGTCCGCGTGGACGGTTTCTGGATGGACCGGACCGAGGTGACCAATGCCCAGTTCCAGGCGTTCGTCGCGGCGACGGGATATGTGACGACGGCGGAGCAGCCGCCGTCGCTCGCGGAGATCCTGAGCCAGTCGCCACCGGGTACGCCGCCTCCTCCGAAGGAGAATCTCGTCCCCGGCGCGCTGGTCTTCACGCCGCCCGCCGGTCGGGTGGACCTGCGCGACTTCTCCCAGTGGTGGACCTGGACCCCCGGCGCAAGCTGGCGGCATCCCGAGGGGCCGGGCAGCAGCATCGCGGGGCGCGAGGATCATCCGGTCGTTCAGGTCTCCTGGGACGATGCCAACGCGTATGCCCGCTGGGCGGGCAAGCGGTTGCCGACCGAGGCCGAGTGGGAGCTCGCCGCCCGCGGCGGCCTCGAGGGCAAGCCCTATGTCTGGGGCGACGCCCCGCCGTCCGACACCCGGATCCGGGCCAACCTCTGGCAGGGCCAATTCCCCCACCAGAACAACGCCGCCGACGGCTTCATCAGAACTTCACCGGTCAAGTCGTTTCCATCCAACGGGTATGGCCTGTACGATATGGCCGGCAACGTCTGGGAGTGGTGCGCCGACTGGTACCAGCGCGACCTTTATCGCCAACGGGCCGGCGAGGGGCTGGTCGTGAATCCGCACGGTCCCGAACGCAGTTCCGACACGACCCGTCCGTTCACGCCGCAGCGCGTTCAGCGCGGCGGCTCGTTCCTGTGCAACGATGATTACTGTTCACGCTATCGACCGAGTGCCCGTCACGGTTGCAGCCCGGACACGGGCATGTCGCACGTCGGGTTCCGGTGCGTGAAGTCGCCGGAGCCCCCCGCGTCGCCGGACGGAGCCGGCTCCTACAACGACGGGAATCTCGGTCTTGCTGTAGGAGGCGGCTCCGTCCGCCGACCTCCACTTGACGGCCTCTTCGCCATCGGCCCGATCCTCAAGGAGCCACACCATGAAGAGAACACCATTGCCGACCGTGTTCGTCCTCGGCCTGGGAGCGGGCCTGGGCTACCTCGCGGCCGGGGTCCGCCTCGACTCACCAGGCGCGGCGCTGGCGGCGGCCGGTCCGGGCGCGTCCGCGCCGCGGGACGCCGGAGCCCGCGCGGACCAGAGCGGCTGTTCCGGGGCCGCTGCGCGGGGCGGGCTCCTCTCCCTGGCGACCACCGGGCTTGTCGTCCAGCCGGGAGCTGCCACTCAGGGCGGCAAGAAGCCGAATCTCGTCATCATCTGGGGAGACGACGTCGGACAGTCGAACATCAGCGCTTACTCCATGGGCCTCATGGGGTACCGCACGCCCCACATCGACCGGATCGCCCGGGAAGGGATGATCTTCACCGACTACTATGGCGAGCAGAGCTGCACGGCGGGGCGGGCCTCGTTCATCACGGGCCAGCATGGGATGCGGACCGGCTTGACGAAAGTGGGCCTGCCCGGCGCATCGTTGGGTTTGAGCGCGAAAGACCCGACGATCGCGAATCTGTTGAAGGCGCGGGGTTACGCCACGGCGCAGATCGGCAAGAATCACCTGGGAGACCGCAACGAATTCCTGCCCACGGTGCACGGGTTTGATGAGTTCTTCGGCAACCTGTATCACCTGAACGCCGAGGAGGAGCCGGAGCTACGGGATTATCCCAAGGACCCGGCCTTCCGCGCGAAGTATGGACCCCGGGGAGTCCTCGACTGCAAGGCGACGAACACGGACGATGAGACGGTCGATCCGCGGTTCGGCAAAGTGGGCAAGCAAGCGATCCAGGACACGGGTCCGCTCACCCGGAAGCGGATGGAGACGATCGATGATGACATCGCGGCCCGTGCCGTGAATTTCCTCGAGCGCAAGAGCAAGGATGGCCAGCCGTTTTTCCTGTGGGTGAACTTTACCCACATGCACCTGCGGACGCACGCGAAGCCGGAGAGCCTCGGCCAGTCAGGGCGCTGGATGAGCGAGTACACCGACGCGATGGTCGATCACGACAAGAACGTGGGTCAGGTGCTCGATGCCCTGGATCGGCACGGGATCGCGGACAATACGTTCGTGATGTACAGCACGGATAACGGACCGCACATGAATAGCTGGCCGGATGGGGCGATGACCCCCTTCCGAAACGAGAAGAACTCGAACTGGGAGGGAGCCTACCGGGTGCCGTGCATGGTGCGGTGGCCGGGCCAGATCAAGGCCGGTTCAGTTTCGAACCAGATCGTGTCGCACCTCGATTGGCTGCCGACGTTCGTGGCCATGGCTGGTGATCCGGAGGTCAAGGAGAAGCTGCTCAAGGGCTATTCCGCAGGCGGCGAGACTTATACGGTGCACCTGGACGGGTACAACCTGATGCCATACCTGACCGGCCAGACCGAGAAGAGCCCTCGGGAATCGTTCATCTATTGTAATGATGATCAGCAGGTGACGGGTTTGCGTTATGACAACTGGAAGCTTGTGTTCCTGGAGCAGCGCGTGGAGGGGACACTGCGTCTCTGGGCAGAGCCCTTCACATCGCTGCGGGTCCCGAAGATCTTCAACCTGCGGATCGACCCTTACGAGCGAGCGGACGTGACGTCGAACACGTATTACGACTGGCTGATCGACCACGTCTTCCTGCTCGTGCCCGCGCAAGACTACGTGGGCGGGTTCCTCCAGACGTTCCGGGGGTACCCGCCGCGCCAAAAGGCCGCGAGCTTCAATCTCGACGAGGTGATGCGGAAGCTCCTCGAGAGTGGTGGGGGGCGGTAAACCCAGACGACCCCATGGCGACTGAACTCTCGCCTTCAAAATCCGGCCCCCCTCGCTCGTGTGGGGTGGCCCCTCGTATCACCTGGCTCAATGGTTGGGGCTCGAGCCCCCGACCCGGCCCCGGCGGTAAAAGACTTGCGGGTATAATGATCTGGGGAACACTATTGACGCAAGTCTTAGCCCCATAATGACTTAGGAAATCAGACTCGCGCGGAAACCCCAAAACGGCAAAAGTCGAACTCAGTTGTCCCGGGAGCGGTCGGCGCCCTAAGAATCTCTCATACACGGACCCGGTGCGGCTGTCCGATCCGGGAGGGCGAGGCTCCGTCCGGGCCGCGGGGTAGGCTCGGACGGAGCCTCACCCTCCCAAAAACCGACACTTCTCAGCGATCCCCACCGTGGTACCACGGGCCTGACCGCGGAGACAGTCGAGATGGAGACCCGAGGTTCACCGCGGAGATCGCCGAGACCGCGGAGATGGGGCCAGAGCCGGGAGGGCGGGTCGGGAGGGTCCGGGGAACTGGAGCCCGATTCGCTCTCGGTCGTCTCCTGGGCGTGTTCCTCGGCGGTCTCCGCGGTCTCCGCGGTGAATCCGTCCCCTCCCTCTGGGCGGTGCGACGGGTGGTCCAAAAGGTGGTGATCGCCCAGGAGTGTCCAAAAACCGGACAGCATCAGTGATCAGCGACCTCATGGATCAGGAAGGCTCTCGAGCCCGAGTGGAGATCGGCTTGCGCGGCGCCGTGCGGCGGGGCGGCTTACGGGCCCGATCGACGGGTAAGACCGCGCGAAAACCGCGCGATCGAACCCAGCCTCGGAGCGGCTTCGCCCCCCCCTAATGGCTCTGATTGAGCAGTCGATTTGCCGTAAGTTCCAGTGGCATAAGGCTGTGACGTAATGTGACGTCATTTCTGGCCGAGTTTCCCGCCGTAAGTCGAAGGGGCGTAAGGCCGTGACGTGATGTGACGTAATTTTCGGGGTTTTCCTGGAATTCGTACAACACGGCGGCGGCCGGGTCGGGCACCACTCAGAGTCGGTTCCCAAAGCCCCGGAGGGGCGGCGGTCAAGAGCCAGGGGCGGCAGCCCCTGGTCGACCGCGGAGAGCCGAGCCCCCCCTCTCTTCCCAGCAGCCCCGCGGGGGGGGCGACAGGGGTGACTGTCGCCCCCGCGGGGCTCTCCCAAGGGGAGAGGGAGAGGCGCAGGAACGGTCCCAGAGGCGGACGCCCCGGGCGACGTCCGATCGCCCCTGCGGGGCTTTGGGAGCAGACTCTCAGGGCCGGCGCCGGCGGTGGCGGAGGGGCTCCCGGAGATCCTGGCGCCAGATCCAGGGCCCCGCGCCCACCGCTTCGGGAAACCTGACCGGTCCCTGGAAGCTTGACGGATCACCAGCCGCGAAGGACTCTTGATCCGGCCTCCAGCGTCAAGCGACCTGGCCGAACTCGACGGGAGGGCTCGCACCCGATGGGTTATCGTTCGCTGGCTGAGTGCGTCCGCGACTTGCAAGCCACGGGTCAGCTCGTCGTCCTCGACGAGGAAGTGGATCCGCACCTGGAGGCGGCCGCGATCCAGCGGCGGGTCTATCAGGCCGGGGGGCCGGCCGTGTTGTTCCGCCGGGCCAAGGGGACGACCTTCCCGCTCCTGGGCAACCTCTTCGGCACGCTCGAGCGGGCGAAATACCTGTTCCGCGACACGCTCGAGTCGGTGCGGTGCCTGGTCGAGCTGAAGGCGGATCCGGGCGCCCTGGGCAAGAATCCCTGGCGATACCGCGGCCTGCCGCGCACGCTCTGGCGGCTGCTGCCGCGGCGCGTCCGGTCCGGTCCGATCCTGGCCCATCAGATTGCGGTGGATCACCTGCCGCGGGTCCAGTGCTGGCCCGGGGATGGCGGGCCGTTCGTCACGCTGCCCCAGGTCTACACCGAAGACCCCGACCGGCCCGGCCTGGCGCGCTCGAACCTGGGGATGTACCGGGTGCAGCTGGCCGGCAACGATTATGAACCGGGCCGCGAGGTCGGCCTGCACTACCAGATCCACCGGGGCATCGGCGTGCACCATGCCGCGGCGATCCGCCGGGGCGAGCCCCTGCGGCTGAACGTCTGCGTCGGCGGCCCGCCCGCCTTGACGGTCGCCGCGGTCATGCCGCTGCCCGAGGGCCTGCCCGAGCTGGCGTTCGCCGGCGCCCTGGGGGGCCGGCGCATCGCCATGGTCGCGCCCGAGGGTTGCCTCCCCATGCCGGCGGAATCCGACTTCGTGATCTGCGGCTCGATCGATCCCCACCAGCGCAAGCCGGAGGGGCCCTTCGGGGACCACCTCGGCTATTACAGCCTGCGGCATGACTTCCCCGTCCTGCGCGTCGAACGCGTCTACCACCGCGACGGCGCCATCTGGCCGTTCACCTCGGTCGGCCGCCCGCCCCAGGAGGATACCTGCTTCGGCGCGTTGATCCACGAGCTGACCGGTCCAGTCATCCCCAGCGTGATCCCCGGCGTCCGTGCCGTCCATGCGGTCGACGCCGCGGGCGTCCACCCCCTGCTTCTGGCCATCGCCAGCGAGCGCTACGTGCCCTATGCCGCGGTGCGACGGCCCCAGGAGATCCTGACCATCGCCAACGCCATCCTCGGCCAGGGGCAACTCTCGCTGGCGAAGTACCTGTTGATCGTCGCCGGTGAGGACGACCCCAGCCTCGACATCCACGACATCCCCGGCTTCTTCGCCCACCTCCTCCAGCGCGTGGATTGGTCGACCGACCTGCACTTCCAGACCCGGACGACGATCGACACCCTGGATTACTCGGGGCACGGTTTGAACCAGGGCTCCAAGGTCGTGATCGCGGCGGCGGGCCCGCCCCGGCGTGCCCTGGCCGCCGAGCTGCCGGCCGGGCTGAAGCTCCCGGAAGGGTTCCGCGACCCTCGGCTGGTTCTCCCCGGCATCCTGGCGATCCAGGGGCCGCCCTACCGGTCAGAGGCAACCGACCTCGCAACGTTCGGCCACTGGTTCGGCCCCGACGAGCCGATCCGCGGCTTGCCCCTGATCGTGATCGTCGACGACAGCGAGTTCACCGCGCGGAGCGAGCGGAACTTCCTCTGGGTGACGTTCACGCGCTCCGACCCCGCCGCCGACATCGAGGGGATCGGGGCCTTCATTGACAAGAAGCACTGGGGCTGCTCTGGTCCGCTGATCATCGACGCGCGGATCAAGCCGCACCATGCGCCGCCGCTGATCGACGATCCCGAGATCGAGCGCCGCGTCGACGACCTGGCCGCGCCCGGTCGTCCACTCCACGGCGTGTACTGACCCTTCCGACGGTATTTGGTCCGCCCCCGCTCGGTTTCCTCCAGGCTACGGGGAGAGTAGAATCGACGCTCGCGATCTTCACCCTGGAGGAGGGGCGACCACCATGGATCCCGAGATTCCGGAATCGCAGGCCCAGGCCTCGCCCACAACCGAGTCGGATTCCTCGGCTCCGACCAGCCCAGAGCCCTCAGGCATCGAGGGTCAGGCTCCGCCCGATGCGGCCGCGCTGGTCGATCGGATGGTCGCGGCCGGTGAATGGCCCGAGCCCGCGCTCCTCGAACAGATCGCCCAGGCGGGCGACGCGGCCGTCGAGCCGCTCATCGCGATCCTGCGCACCTATCCCCGCGGCTGGCCCCAAGAGGCCCCGCTCGATCATGCCATCGGCCTGCTGAGTGTCATCCGTCCTCCCCGAGCGATCCCCGAGCTGATCGAGATCGTCCGGCGTTACAGTGCGGAGTTGGGCGAAGCGGCCTCCCAGGCCCTGGGACGTTACGGCACGATCGCGTTCGAGCCGCTCCTGGAACTGTGTCGCGATCCGGCGGTCACCGGCTACAAGCGCAGCCACGCCATTCATGCGGCAATGGCCGCGGCCGGCGCTGACCCAGCCCTGAGAGCTCGACTCGCCGAGGTCATCCGCCCGTACCTCGCCGCGGCCATGGACCGCGTTCGAGAGGAGATCCGGGCGGCGCGGGCCGTCGAGGATGTCGCGGAGGACGAAGACGAGGACCTGGAAGCCGCCGGCGCCGAGTTCGAAGAAGCGGACGAACTCGCCAGGGAGGATGCCGAGGAACCCAGCGACGACCGGGTCCTCGACGTGCGGGACGTCGACCTCGCGGCGCCAGAGCCCACGCGCGAGGCTGGCGACCCCTCCGCGTCCGCGTCTTCGCCAGCCCAGGATGAGGCTGAGAATGAGCTGGACCCTTTCGGGCAACTCTGGTTCCATGTCAGCGACCTTTCCGCCCTGGCCGACCCACTGGCTCGCGACCTGATCCAGACCGCCTTCGATGAGGAGCTCGTCGAGACGTTCTGGATCGATGAGAAAGTCGTCGAGCGACGATACCGAGAAGGTGGAGAGCCGGTCCGGCCGGTTTCCGACTGGCTCCACGACTACCGGGACCAGTACCAGCGGGAGATGGAGCTACGCAATCGCCCTCTCAAGCCGCTTGTCAAGACACAACCTCGCCACCCCAGCGGTTACGTCGAGCCCGAAGAGACTCCCGCTCCCATGGTCCAGGAAACGATCCGCAACGTCGGCCCGAAGCTGGGGCGCAACGATCCCTGCTGGTGCGGCAGCGGCAAGAAGTACAAGAAGTGCCACCTCGGCAAGGACTCGTTGACCTAGTCTTCCAACCCTGGAGCCTTCGATGAACGACAACAACCTCCCGCGATGCACCCGGCGGCAGATGCTCGGCGCGGCGGGCGCGCTCTCACTGGGCGCATCGTGGATGAGCAGTGCCTGGGCCGGGTCCGATCGGGAAGGCCACCCGGTCCCGGTCACGAATCCGCGCGCGATTTCGGGCGATCGCGTCGAGCCGGCCTGGGACGAGCTGCTGACGATCACGGTCGGCCGTGCGGACGCCGATCTCGTCGGAGCAACCGACAAGGTGATCCAGGCCGCCGTCGATTACGTCGCCCAGCGCGGGGGCGGGACCGTCCGCATCCTGCCGGGCACGTATCGGTTCCGCAACGCCGTCTCCCTGTCGTCGCGGATTCGGATCATCGGCGGCGGGCCCGAGACGATCCTGACCAAGGAGCCCTCGACCACCACCAAGCTCGCCGCCGATTCCGACTGGTACGACCAGGAGGTCACGCTGGCCGATGCGCGCGGCTTCCGCATCGGCGATGGGATCTGCCTCCGGGCGAAGAACGCCGCCACGGGCGGCCCGGTCGTCATCAAGCGGACGCTCATTGGCCGGTCGGGGAACCGCTTCAAGCTTGACCGCGCCCTGCGCGAGAACCTCTGGCTCAAGGGAGAGCCGACCGCCGCCACGCTCTTCCCCTTGCTCTCGGGCGAGAATGTCGCCGGGATCGTCATCGAGGACCTCGCCCTCGACGGCAACCGCGCCAACAACGACCTCCTCGACGGCAACCACGCCGGCTGCATCTGGCTCCAGGATTGCCAGGATGTGACAATCCGCAAGGTCGTCGCGCGGAATTACCACGGTGATGGGATCAGCTGGCAGATCTGCCACGACGTCCTGGTCGAGGACTGCCACAGCCACGACCACCAGGGGCTCGGCTTCCACCCCGGCTCGGGCTCGCAACGGTCGATCATCCGCTCAAATCGCTCCGAGCGCAACCAGATCGGCATCTTCTTCTGCTGGGGCGTGCGGTTCGGCCTGGCCGAGAACAACACGATCCTCGAAGCGCGCGAGTCGGGCATCTCGATCGGGCATCGGGACACCGACAACCTGGTCCGCAACAACACGATTACCCGCAGCGGCAAGGTCGGCATCCTGTTCCGCGACGAAGCGGCCGCCTTCGGTCCGCACCGCAACCGCTGCGAGCACAACCGCATCCTCGACAGCGGTCAGGACGACGGCATCGGCATCGACGTCCGGGGCCGGACCGAGTCGGTCACCCTGGCGCACAATGAGGTTCGCGAGACCCGCAGTCCCATGGCGCGGATCGGAATCCGGATCGGCCCCAAGGCCCGCGACATCACGCTCGCCGGCAACCGCATCGACGGCTGTGCGGTCGAGGTCTCGGACTTGAGGAGTCCGGGTTGAGGGCCCGATTTCGAGCGACTGGCCGGGGACTGCCCCCATTGCATTCGGAATCCTCCCAGGGTGCCCGGTGTCGCCGCAACTCCGTTCCCGCCCGGGGAGACCATCTGGAAGAATGCCGCATACTCTTCAGCCAGACGTGGGCCGTGCCAGCGCCGGGCCTCGGCCAGGCGCGCTCCCGATGCCGCGCCGCGAACTCCGGTCCGGATCGTCCCACAAGCGCTCGATCGCCGCCGGCCACGGCGCCCCCGCGCGGGCCGTCGGCACGGCCCGGCTCACCGGGTAGAAATCCCGCGGATCCGGCGTGTGAGCCATTCGGTGCCGATTGCTCAGCCCCGAGAGGTCCAGCGGGACCCGCGCCATCGCGTCGGCGGTCCCTCGATCCTCGACCACCAGCAGCGGGACCTCCGGCCGGCGCCGGGACAGCTCCCGCGCAATCCGGGCGAAGACGGTCATGCCTTTCTCCGGCTGGGGATTGATGAACGTGACGTCTCGCGGCTGGGGGGTCCGCCGCGACCACGCGGTCGAGCCGGATCGGGGCGAGGATCACGACGCCGTCGAGGCCAAGCCGGCGCCGGTGGGACCGCCGGGAAGACTCCGAGGGGAAGAGGATCGCCGTGGCGTGGGCGAACCCGCGGCGGTCGTTGGAGCCGAAGTTGTGCAGGTGGAAGACCACGGGGATGCCGGCGGACCGGGCGCGGCGGATGAGCCATCCGCGATGAAGCCGCACGCGGAGCGCACCTTCGCCGTATCGCGGGCTGGCCCGCAGGCGATCGACCAGCCGCTCGTACGCATCCGCCCGGTCGTCCTCGACGTCCGCGGCGACTCCTCAGGGGTCGGCGGCAAGCCCGTCAGGTCGAACGCAGCCGAGGCCATGGGGGTCCGTTCCAGTGTTCGGTGGTGCTCGCCTACCGTCCGGCCGGGCGCAAACCGCGGATCCAGTCCGCGATCAGCTTGACGGCCTCGCGGTCGACTTCGGTCGACGCCAGCGGGGGCATCTGGTCGGTGCCCCGGCGGGT
Source organism: Isosphaeraceae bacterium (assembly GCA_021324445.1). GTDB lineage: Bacteria > Planctomycetota > Planctomycetia > Isosphaerales > Isosphaeraceae > JAJPJC01. The sequence goes on along the minus strand of JAJPJC010000540.1, from coordinate 77,711 downwards.
GATGCGGTAATAGAGCACCGAGCGCTCGGGTGAGCCGGGGGCGACCAGGCGGGCGTCGGGGAGGTCGAAGCGGGCGTGCATGGGGACCTCATCGATCAACCGCATCTTGTCCCGCGGGGTGGTCAGCCCCAGCTCCATGTTGGCGTTGCCACCGCCCTCGGAAACGTGGCAGACCGAGCAATTCACGTGCAGGTACGACCGTACACGGGCCTCCCGCGGGGCACTTGCCTCGTAGGGGTTGACCAGCCGGGGCCGGTCCTTGCTCCGTTGGGGCAGCTTCCCTTGAAAGACACCGATCTGCTCGAGTCTGCGCAACTGGTTCTCGATCGTTCCCCCGTAATCGTGGTCCCGGTCGAGCTGGAATGGGGTGAAGGCCAGGATGAAGCCGGCCGCGCGGGAGTGGCAGAGCATGCACTCGGCGCGGGCGGGGAACCGCCAGGTTTGATCGCGCCGGCCCTGCGGGTCCGAGGAATCGGCCACCTCCAGCTCGACGGCGGCGCCGGCGGCGGGGACCAGCTCAGCGTCGGTCTGGGCGTCGTTCCAGCGGTAGGAGTAGCCGGTCCATTCCCCCTGCTGGCGGACCAGCAAGCGGGTCTCAATCCGCTTGCGGGCCGGCCGGCTGCTGCGGCTGGCCTCGACCACGTCGAGACTGAGCGTCTGCACCAGGACCGAACCGTTGGGCAGCGTCCACCAGCCGCCGGCATTGAGCTGGGGGTGTTGCTGGATCCGCTCCAGGCCGGTCAGGGCGGCGAACCGCTCCATCGTCGCCCCGTCGGCCCACTGGGGAGCACTGACCTCGAACGGCAGCGCGGCCGGGTGGGGCTGGTGGGCGGCCACCGAGGCGAACAACCCCGTCTGGCTCAACCGGGTCGGGAACGGCTGCGAGGGCCGGTCGGCCTCGGAGGTCGGCTCGAGGCGATAGAAGCCGCTCACCTGGTCGATGACGTAGAGCTCGCCGGCATGGTCGGTGCCGAACCCCGTGATGTTGAACGGCGTATCGACCAGCTCGCGCTGCCAGAGGGCCTTGGTGCCGTCGTGCTTGATCCCCCAGACCTTGCCGGTGGACCAATCGCCGTAGACGTAGGCTCCGACCAGCTCGGGCAGGCGCGTGCCCCGGTAGACCCGGCCCCCGGTGAGCGAGCGGGCCTCGCTGTGCGAGTGCTCGGCGGTCGGCGGCACGATCGGGTCGGGGCCTGCCTGGCGCTGGGCGTGGAAGATGTGGCTCCCCTCGGTGACGCTCCAGCCGTAGTTGGCCCCCTTCTTGACCAGGTAAACCTGCTCCCACAGGTCCTGCCCATTCTGGCCGACCCAGAGCTGGCCCGACGGGTGGTCATAGCTCAGCCGCCATGGGTTCCGCAGGCCGTAGGCCCACAGCTCCGGCCGGGCCCCCTTGCGATCCACAAACGGGTTGTCCTTCGGGACCCCGTAGTTGCGGCCGGGGTCCGGGTGATCGACGTCGATGCGCAGCACGGCCGCCAGCAGATCGTTGAGGCTCTGGCCGGTGTAGTCGGTGTCGGAGCCGCTGGTGCCATCCCCCGAGGAGACGTAAAGATAGCCGTCGTTGCCGAAATCGAGGTCGCCGCCGTTGTGCCCGTCGGAAACCCACTCGATGATCAGCCGCTTCGACTTCGGGTCGATGCGGTGGGGCGGCCGGCGGTCGACCGTGTATCGTACGACCTGGGTCTTCTTGGGCCGGCCCTCCTGCGGGCCGTTCAGGCCGATGTAGAGATAGCCGTTGCGCGGATAGTCGGGGTGGAAGGCAAAGCCGACCGCCAGGCCGTCGATCTCCAGCAGCATCTCGGTCTTGGCGGCGTCCTGGTCATCCGGAACGGCGAGCAGCCGGCCCGGCCCGGCCCAGAAATTGAGGTGCTGGAGGATGAACAAGCGGTTGGTACCCGGCTCGGGCATCAGGCCCAGGGGCTGCTTGACCGACAGCTTGGGGAAGGCCCGCACGGCCTTGTAGGGGGGCAGGGGATCCGGCGAGCCGACGACCCGCGAGTCGTTCCAGGGGATGCGCCGCTCCAGGGCGAAGGGCTTGCCGCGAGCCGGTCGATCGTCGGCCAAGGCGGCGAGGGGGACACACAGCAGAAGTCCGGTCAGGACGCGCGGCGACCACGTCATCATGGGGGGCTCTCGGGGAGTTCGGAGTCGGGTTGAGTCGGACCGGTCCCGTGGAGGGTCGAGACCGGAGGCGTCATCGCCGCACGACTCGACTCGGTTCAGAGCAGCTCCCGGATGACTCGCCCGTCATAGTTCACCTGGATGGGCCGGCCGTCAGGAGTCAAGTGAGTGGTGTCGAGCGGGATTCCCAGGCAGTGATATATGGTAGCGGCAACATCCTCGGTGTAGTAGGGGGCTTCGGTCGGCTGCTCGGCCAGTGCATTGGTCCGGCCCACGGCGCGGCCCGGCCGGAGCCCGCCGCCGGCCATCAAGGCGATGCCGGCGGTCGACCAGTGATCGCGGCCGGCCGACGGGTTGACCTTGGGCGTCCGTCCGAAATCGCTCAGGACCAGGACGAGCGTCGTGTCGAGCTGGCCCCGGTCGGAGAGGTCCTGGAGCAGGCCCGACAGCGCGGCATCGAGGCGCGGCAGCAGGCGAGTCTTGAGCGAGGTGAAGTTGTTCTGGTGCGTGTCCCAGCCGCCGTCGGTCACGGTGACGAACCGAACGCCGGCCTCGATCAAGCGCCGGGCCAGCACACATCCCTGGCCCAGCGAGTTCCGTCCGTAACGGTCGCGGAGCCGCGGATCTTCGGAGTGGATGTCGAACGCCTTCTTGGCGTGCGGTGCCGTGACGAGGTTGTAGGCCTTTTGATAGAAGGTGTCGGCCGCCTGGAGCGGCGCCGGCCCCGCATCGCCTTCCATGCGCCGCTGCCAGGTATCGACGGCATGCAAGGCCCGCATCCGCCGCTGGAACCGGTCCCGATCGACGCCGCCGGGCAGGACCACGTCGCGCACGGTGAAGTTCGGCCTCGAAGCATCCCCGGGCAGCACGAACGGGTTGTACTGATCCCCCAGGAACCCCGCCACGCCGCCGCCGAACCGCTGATCGATGAATCCACCGAGCTGCACGTACGGGGGCATTGCGTTGCGGTCCCCCTGTTCCTTGGCGATCACCGCCCCATAGGAGGGGTACGTCACCGCCTGGTTGAACGGGTGTCCGGACATCATGTAGGCGTCGGCCACACCGTGCGACCCGTTGCGCGGGTTGAGCGAACGGACGATCGAGTACTTCTCCTGATGCACGGCAAGCTGGGGCAGGAGGTCGCAAACCTGGATGCCAGGCACCTTGGTCGGGATCACGCCGAACTCGCCCCGGATCTCGGCGGGAGCCTCCGGCTTGGGGTCGAAGCTGTCGATATGGCTGATCCCACCCTGGAGCCAGAGCAGGATGCAGGAGACGTCGCGATCCGTCCGGCCGCCCGCGGCGCGCGCCCGCAGCTCCAGGAAGCGCGGCAGGCTCAGCCCGAAGACCCCCAGCGAGCCGACCCGCAGCAGGTCACGCCGCGTCACGCCGTCACAACTCCGGCTCGATCCCCGAGTTAGCTGGAACATCGGACGATCCTCCCCCAAGGCCCGCGTTCTCCAAGGTTTGGAGGAAAGTTTAACATCGCATGGACAGCCCGGGCAAGCCGGCACCGGGCGGCCGGGCGGCCCGCTCCGAGTTCTCGATCCGGGGACTCTCTCGCGTGCGGCAGTTGGGCGGCTTACCTTGGATGGGATCGGAGGGGACGAGCCGCCCGACCCGGGCAGGGTGGCGGTTGGCTGGCGCCAGTGAGGGAGTGGTCTTGGCCGAGATCGTCTTGCAACAACTGGCGAAGAGCTTCGCAGGAGGGATCCACGCCCTGGGAGCGATCGACCTGACCATCGCCTCGGGCGAGCTCCTGGTCGTGCTGGGTCCGTCGGGCTCGGGCAAGACGACCCTGTTGCGGCTGATCGCCGGCCTGGAGTCGCCGACCTCGGGCGCGGTCCGGATCGACGGGCGCGACCTGACGCCCGTGCCGCCGCACCGGCGCGATGTGGCCATGGTCTTCCAGCAGGCGGCGCTCTATCCGCATCTATCGGTCTTCGACAACCTGGCCTTCGGGCTCCGCGCCCGGGGAGTCCCGCGGAACCAGGTCCGATCCAAGGTCAACACGGTCGCCGGGCTCCTGGGGCTCGACCCGCTCCTGGGACGGCGGCCCGGGGCCTTGTCTGGGGGAGAACGGCAGCGGGTGGCGATCGGTCGTGCCATCGCGCGCGAGCCACGGGTCCTCCTCTTCGACGAGCCGTTCTCCAGCCTGGATCTCCCGTTGCGCGTGGCGCTGCGCGAGGAGGTCGTCGAGCTTCAGCGGCGGTCGGGCACGACTCTGGTGCACGTCACCCACGATCAAGCCGAGGCCATGCTGATGGGCGACCGGGTCGCGATCCTCGACCGCGGCCGGCTCCTCCAGTGCAGTCCGCCGCGCGCCCTCTACGACCACCCGGCGCACCGATTCGTGGCGACGTTCGTCGGCAACCCGCCCATGAATATCCTCCCTTGCGAGGTCGAACGCGCCGGGGAGGCCGTCCGAATCCACCTGCTCGCCGCCGATCCTGCGCTGAGCTGGACCGTTCCGATCGAGTCGCTGGCACCCGGTTGGCCGCGGACGAGCGGCCCGATCGAGCTGGGCCTGCGACCGGAAGCGATCGCGGTGCGGGGACCTTGCCCGTCCGCCGAAGCCGCGACGGATTCGCCGATCCTCTGCGGCCAGGTCCGGCGGCTGGAGTTCAACGGAGCCGAGCTGCTGGCGACCCTGGCCCTGGGTCCGCATCGGCTGGTCGCACGCCTGCCGGCCAACCAGGACATCCAGGATCGGCGGCGCGTTCGAGTGGTCCTGGACCTGAGCCGAGCCGTCTGGTTCGACCCGGCGAGCGGTCAAGCGTCGAATTCCAACGGTCCAGGCGAGGGCCGCTAACTCAATGTGACCAACCCGTTGCGGAAATCCAGGGTCAGGACCTGCCCGCGAAAGAAGTCCAGGCCGAGAACACCATCGATGTCGGCGCCGGGCGGCAGTGCGTCGGACAAGACCGGGAAGTCGATCCGATCCTGACCCAGGACCGTCAATCGACTCAGGACGAGACGAGGGAGGATTCGGACTCCTCCTCCAGTGAGCACCTGAACACGATCGGTTGTCGCGGCCGGATCATAGCCGAGGCGTGTCAAGAGGTCCATGTTGATGAGGCTGGTGGTGGCTCCCGTATCGAGCACCAGGACCACTTCGGCGGGGCGGCCTAGAGCGCCGAACGAATGCGTGGCGCACACCGGAGCGGCGTCGGCCGAGAGACCAGCCCGACGCGCCAGCGAGGGGACTGCCGTCGGACCCTCGCTGGCGCGTCGGGCTACTATCAGACCGTGCGCCACCCGAGCGTGAGGCGCTCTAACGGTCCGGAGACCTCGCCGCGCACCAAGATGGCCTCCCGGTTCGGATCGAATACGTCGCTCATATGTACGACAACACGTGCTTGTGTCCAGGACCGGCGAATTCAATGAGAAACTCGCGCGGTCGTAATTCCGCCACTTTCCGAACGACCTCATCGCGATCCGGGCTGTGGAACAGGACCTCGCCGGCCAGATCTTCCAAACGCTTGCCGAGTTGCGGCTCATTCACCAGGACCCACTCGGACGGGAATCGGACCTTCATCTCTTCCAGGGTCAGGATCTCGCGCATGTTCGGGCTCCTCCAATGGTGGGCTCCGACCGCCTCTCAATTATCGGAGAAACGAGGACGCCGAATCAATGTGATCAAGGATGAGACCCAGACACGCGAGGTTGGGCAAGGAACTGGATTGCCGTCCACTCACAAGCACGATAGCCTGACAGGAAGTCGAGAACCGCGGAACAGGCAGCCGGAAGGTAGAAGAACGAGGAAAGGCCCAGGCATGCGCGACGTCGTGCGACAGTTGATCCAGGCCCTGGAACAGGATCGCGAGTTGATCCTCTGCCAGGTCGCGGAGACCCGCGGCTCGACCCCGCAGAAGGCTGGGGCGATGATGGTCGTCGATCCCGGCGGCGGCCAGGTGGGGACCCTGGGCGGCGGCTGCGTCGAGAACGAGGTCAAACAAAAGGCGCTGCGGCAGCTCGGCCAGACCGCGGCGGCCCTCCACTCGTTCATCCTCGACCATGATTACGCCTGGGCCGACGGCCTGATCTGCGGCGGCAAGATGGTGATCCTCACCCAGGCGGTTCGCGGGCGGGAACCGCTGGACTACTTCCGTGCGATGGATCAGGCCATCGTCGCCAGCGACGGATTCACCGAGGCGGTGGTCGTCCAGCCCGAGCCGTCCCAGGGACCGGCCCTGGGCAGCCGGTTCCTCTTCGACGGGCAGGGCCAGGCGCGGGCGAGCTGGCCGGCCGGCCCGGCGCCCGACCGGCTGGCTGCCCGCGTCCTGCCCCTGGAGGATCGACCCAAACCCAAGGTCGACGGCGGCGTGGCCTTCCTGCCGAGCTGGCCGCGCATCCGCTTGCTCGTCGTCGGCGCGGGCCATGTCGGTCAGGCCGTGGCCCGCCTGGCCGCCGAGGCGGATTTCGAGGTCTGGGTCGTTGACGACCGTCAGCAATACGCCAATCCCGAGCGGTTCCCCACCGCGGAGCGGATCCTCGTCGGACCGATCGAGGACGTCCTGGCGTCCCTGCCAATCACCCCGCGGACGTATGCCCTGATCGTCACGCGCGGCCATGGTCACGACCAGGAAGCGCTCTATCACCTGGCCCCGACGCCCGCCGCGTACCTCGGGCTGATCGGCAGCCGTCGCAAGATCCGGCTCATCTTCGACGGCCTCCGCGAGCTGGGAATCTCCGACACGGACTTGCGCCGGGTGACGGCTCCCGTCGGGCTGGAGATCGGCTCGCAGACCGTGGTTGAGATCGCCATCAGTATCGTGGCCGAGTTGATCGCGCGGCGCAACCTGGGTCCCCAGGGCCTGGCCGCCCGATCGCACGGCGAGTCCCTTCGAGGCGCGCCGGCCGGCTCGCGTGGCGATGCCGGCGTCGCGACGGCGCCGTGATCGCGGCCGTGGTACCCGCCGCTGGCCGGAGCAGCCGGATGGGCCGGCCCAAGCTGCTCCTGCCCCTCGGCGGCGTCACCGTCATCGAGGGCGTGGTGACGGCACTCCGCCGAGGCGGGGCCGAGCGCGTGATCGTGGTCGCACCGCCTGCGGAGTCTCCGGAAGGACCCGCCCTCGCCGCCGCAATCGCACGCGCCGGGGCCGAGGTCCTCAGCCCCGAGAGCCGGCCCGCCGAAATGCGGCAGTCGGTCGAGCTGGGACTCGTCGCCTTGGCAAACGATCCACCGCCCCGGTGGGTGATCCTCTGTCCGGGGGATGCTCCCGGCCTGACCCCCAAATTGGTTGCGAACCTGCTGGAACTCGCCGCGCGGCGCCGGGATTGCATCGTCATTCCCAGCCATGAAGGCCGTCGTGGGCACCCGATCGTCTTGCCCTGGGACGTGGCCGCCGAGGTCCGGACACTCCCCCCGGACGTCGGCGTCAACGCCCTGGTCGCCCGCCACGCCGACCGGGTCATCGAGCTGCCCGTCCCCGACCCCGGCCTCATCGCCGATCTGGACACGCCGGAGGACCTCGATCGATGGAGCCGGCGTCCCTCCCGCCCCGATCGCGACACCGAGGACTCGGCTCCCCCAGCTCTTGCTCTTGACCAGGCGCCTCGATCGAGGGACACAATGCACGTTCGCGTTCGCCTCTTCGCCCTGGCCAAGGAGCGTGCCCAACGGTCCCAGCTCGAGCTGGAGCTGCCGGTGTCGGCCACCGTCGCCGACCTCCGCGCCGCGCTCGGCGCCCGATTACCCGGCCTGGCAGCCTTGTGGGCGCGTGCGTTGATCGCGGTCGACCAGGAGTATGCCGGCGATGACGCGATCCTCACGGCCGGCGCGGAGATCGCCGTGATCCCACCCGTCAGCGGCGGCGCGTTTCGACTGAGGAACCTGACCATCGATGATCGAGATCACTGAAGCATCGATCGACCATGCAGCCATCACCGAACGGGTGCGGTCGACTCGCGCGGGGGCGGTCTGCACCTTCCTGGGCACGGTCCGCGAGCTGACGGGGACCCGCCGGACGGAGTCCCTGTCCTACGAGGCCTATCCCGAGATGGCTCTCAAGAAGCTGGCCGAACTGGAAGAGGAAGCCCGGCGCCGCTGGCCGGTCATCGAGCTGGCCCTGGTCCACCGCCTCGGGCACCTGGATCTGGGCGAGGTCAGCGTCGTCGTCGCCGTGAGCTGCCCTCATCGTCAGGACGCCTTCGAGGCCTGCCGGTGGTTGATCGACACCTTGAAAGAAGTCGTGCCGATCTGGAAGAAAGAGAACTGGGCCGATGGCGGCGCGGAATGGGTCCACCCCGGGCTGGACTCGCGTTGACCGATCGCCGGTCCGACCCTGGGCCGGACTGGTATAATTCCTCGTATCCTACGCATGACCCCTGTTCGACGGCGGTGAGAATGACTCCTGAACCTGACCGGCTTGTTGACTCGTTCGGCAGGGTGCACAACAACCTGCGGATCAGCGTGACCGACCGCTGCAACATCCGGTGCGTCTATTGCATGCCGGAGCAGGTCGAGTTTCTGCCCCGCGCGCAGCTCTTGAGCTTCGAGGAGATCGAGCGCTTTGTCCGAATCGCCGTGACGCTGGGGATCGATAAGGTCCGACTCACAGGCGGCGAGCCCCTGGTCCGGCGCGACCTGGTCAAGCTGATCGAGAAGCTGACCCGGATCCCGGGGCTGAAAGACATCGGCCTGACCACCAACGGGATGCTGCTGGCGCCCGTGGCCCAGGCCCTGTGGGACGCCGGGCTGAGGCGGATCAACGTCAGCCTGGACACGATGGATGCCGCCCGGTTCCAGCAATTGACGCGGCGCACCGGCTTCGAGCAGGTGATCGAGGGAATCCTGGCGGCGAAGGCGGCCGGCTTCGACCCGGTGAAGCTCAATGCGGTGGCCATCCGGGGGACGACCGAGGCGGACGTCGTCCCGCTGGCGCAGTTCGCGCGCCAGCACCGCCTGGAGCTGCGCTTCATCGAGTACATGCCGCTGGATGCCGGCCACCAGTGGGAGCGCGCCAAGGTCTTGTTCGCCGCGGAGATCCTCGAACTCCTCACCCTCGGAATCGGCCCCTTGCGGCCGGTTGCCGACCAGGACCCGCGGGCGCCGGCCCTGGATTATGAATACCACGACGGCGGCGGGCGGGTCGGCTTCATCGCCTCGATCAGCCGGCCGTTCTGCATGAGCTGCAATCGCCTCCGGCTGACCTCCGACGGCAAGCTGCGGCATTGCCTCTTCGCCCTGGAGGAGACCGATCTCCGCGCCTTGCTCCGCGGCGGCGCCAGCGATGCGGCCATCGCGGGAGCGGTTCGCGACTGCGTGGCCGCCAAGTGGGAGGGGCATGAGATCAATACCGCGCGGTTCATCCAGCCCGAGCGGCTGATGCACGCCATCGGCGGCTGAAGAGGACCGCCTGAGCCTTGCTCCTGCGCGGGCCTCAACCCTGCGTCCGGGTCGTGAATTCCTGCTGGCGAACCTGGTACCGACGGACTTTGACCGGGTCGACGTGATAGCCCAGGCCGGGCCGTGTGGGGACCTCGATGATCCCGGGGGTGGCCAGGTCGACCAGGGGGATCGTATAGTCGTCCACGAACCATCGGGAGCTCGGCTCGAGATCGCTGGGGTACTTGCAATTGGCCAGGGTGGCCAGGTGGATGCCATGCGCCTGGCCGATGCCGAGCTCGGGCATACTGCCGACCCAGCAGGCGACCCCGTGCTGGTGGCAGAGGTTGTGGATCGCCAGCGCCGGACCCAGGCCGCCGACCCGCTGGATCTTGAGATTGACGATCCGGCAGGCGCCGCGCTGGATGGCCGCCTCGGTCTGCGCCAGGGTCTCGGCGGTCTCATCCAGGCAGACCGGCGTAGTGACGGCGCGCTGCAGCGCGGCCAGACCGTCGAGATCGGCCGCGGCCATGGGTTGCTCGAACATGAGCAGGTCGTACTGATCGAGCTCCCGGAACAGGTCGAGGTCGGCCGCGGTATACGCGGCGTTGGCGTCGACCATGAGCTCGATCTCGCCGAAATGCTGGCGGACCGCCCGGACCAGCTCGAGGTCCTGGCCGGGCTGGATCTTAATCTTGACCCGGCGGTAGCCGGCCTCCAGGTGGGCCCCGATCGTCTTGATCAGCTCGACGATGCTGGGGTAAAGCCCGACGGCCAGCCCCGACTCGACCCCGAGGTCGATCCGCAGGTCGGGGGCTCCCAGGAGCTCGGCGATCGTCGCGTGCCGCGCCTGGCCGAGCAGGTCCCAGAGGGCTGTCTCGGCGGCGGCGATGGCGAAGCGGCTGGCCGTCCAGGTGCCTGCCAGCCCGGCGATCGCCTCGCGGGAATCCACCGACTGGCCCAGCAGGCTGGGGGCGATGGTGCCGGCCAGGTCCTCCCAGCACCCCTCCGGCGTGTCGCTGGAGTAGCCGAAGCCTGCGGCCATCGGCGAGCTCTCACCCAGGCCGACCGCCGAGGCGGTCTCGAGCGTCACCACGATGGCATCCTTGATCGCCACCTCGCCCCCCGAGATGCGGAAGACCTCCTTGAACGGGATTTGGAGATGAGTCAGGACGACGCGCTCGATGGGGTCACTGGTCATGAGGAGAATCCTCTCTCGAGGGTCGCTCAAAGCCGAAGGTGGGGCAGCCGCCCCCGGCTGCCATTTGCGAGCCGAGCCGAGCCGAGCCGATCCGATTCTTCGGAAGCGGCGACTCGACCGATCGCGATTCGGGCGCCGCGGGAAACGGGAGAGGTTGCCGCCGCCGGTTCGTTCCGATAGAGTGAGCAGACCTCGGCTCTGCTCTGCTCCCTCAGAACGCGCCGGTTCATCGGGGCCATCTATGAGTGTACCGCAAGGAAAGTCGCCGTGGTATCGGGATGGGCTGGCATTCGCCTGCACCCGCTGCGGGGACTGCTGCACGGGGGCGCCCGGGTATGTGTGGGTGACCCCGGAGGAGATCGGGCGCCTGGCCGAGTTTCGGGGCGAGACGATCGAGCAATTCTCCGCCCGGTTCGTCCGGCTGGTGGGGGAGCGCTCCAGCTTGATCGAGAAACCCGGCGGCGACTGCATCTTCTGGGATAAGGAGCAGGGCTGCACGGTCTATTCGGCCCGTCCCGACCAGTGCCGCGCCTGGCCCTTCTGGCCCGAGAATGTGGCGCGGCGGCGGGACTGGGATCGCGTGTGCGCGGTCTGTCCCGGCGCCGGACACGGTCGCCTCTACTCGCTGGCCGAGATCCAATCCTCCCTGGCGATGGTCCCCAAATGATGGTTGCAGACCCAGCGCTGGTTCCCGGCGGCCCGGACGCCGAAGCCGGCCTGCACGCCGAGCTGCGCGCCCTCTACGCCGAGCTCGATGCCGAGGTCTCCCGGCTCGCGCCGGTCTGTCAGCTCAGCGGCCGCTGCTGTCGGTTTCGCGAGTACGGTCACACCTTGTTCGTCTCGCAGCCCGAGATCCAGTTCCTCCTGAGCGAGGCTCCGGCGCCGCAACGCCCCCTGGATCACGGCGCGACCTGCCCGTGGCAAGACTTGCTCGGGCGCTGCACGGCACGCCAGGGACGCCCCTTGGGTTGCCGCGTCTATTTCTGCGACCCGAGCTATGACGCGGCACCCGAGTTGTCGGAACGCTATCTCGCCCGGCTCCAGCAGCTCGCCCGACGGCACGGCCTGCCGTGGAACTATGCCCCATTCCATCGGCACCTCCACCAGCAGCACCGGGAGGGTCGCCTGCGCATCCCCGTCGCGGATGCCGAGCCGGCCTGACTCGGCCAGGCGTGGCCAACCACCCGGTGGTGGTCGCGCCGCGAGCGGCCCGGCCGGGGACCGACCATTGGCGAAGGTTTCGCCGGAACTCGCGCGCTTCCCAAGGGTCATGATCCCCAAATCGGGGAAGAACGGCTCGGTGCCTACTTGACTCTAATCTAAGCTACCAATACACTTGAGCCATTTGGGGGCTGGAACGGCCCGACCACGTCCCGGGGAGATCGCCATCGTGACCAAGAAAGAAATTGTCAAGAAGATTTCTGAGGATATCGGTCTGACTCAGCTCAAGACGAAGGACATCGTCCAGCGAACCCTCGACGCGATCATCCAGACGTTGGTCTCCGAGGGCCGGATTGAGCTGCGCAATTTCGGCGTCTTCGAAGTCAAGCAGCGCGCCCCGCGCAAGGCGCGCAATCCGCGAACCGGGGATAAGGTTTACGTCCCCTCGAAGAACGTGGTGACCTTCAAGCCGGGCAAAGAAATGGAAGAATTGGTGCGAAAGATGGATCCCTCAAAACTTCCGCTTGAGGAAGAGGGCTCCGATGTCGATGAAGAGAACTACGGACCCGTCGAGCCGGTCGCGGAGCCGCAGGCCAGGACGACGGCCGATTGAGCGGCGACCGGGACCGCGCCGCGGCATCAGGACCCGGCGCGCCGGAGAGCGGCGAACGGAATCCGACTCGGACCCTGGGTGCACGACGCGGGTGACGAGTCCCCCGGAGCAGATCCGCGCACGGATGGCGCGGAGGGACTGCTCCGGGCGGTCAGCCAGACGGGAGGAGCCCGACATGCGGAAATTGTGCGCGGCCCTGGCCATCACGGTCGCATCCCTTGCCCTCTTCGAGGGATGTGCCCCGGTCCCCTTGCCGCACTATGCAGCCTACAAACCCAGGCGCGTCGAAGAACTGCTCGTCGACTCGGAGAACCTCCGTCAAGCTGGAGACGAGTGGGAACGGGCCTGGCTGCTCGACCAACCCTCGCACCTGACGCCGTTCCGGACCCATGGGGGCGTCGGGCCTTGATCCTTCCGAGAGCGTTCAGGGTTCAGGGTTCAGTCGCTGTTGCGGACTGACGAGCGGAGCTCGGAATTCCAAGGCACTTGAAGAGAGCCCAGGGCGGCAGCCCTCTTGCGGAACACTGAACCCTGAACACTGGAGCGTAGCGACTCAGGGGCTAAGGTGGTCATCGAAAAAGGTGCCGACGGTCTCGACATATCCCGCCGGATCGCTGTCGTAGGCCTGGACGTGCTCCACGCCAGGCAAGGTCAGCGTCATGCAGGAGGTGCCGAGGTTGCGCGCCAGCTCCCGAGCTTGACTGACCGGAACGATCGTATCCGACTCGCCGTGAATGAGCAGGAGCGGCCGTTCGCCCCAGGATCGGGCGGAGCGGATCGGGACCAGGTCATCGGTCCGCACGCCGAAGATCCAGCGGGCCGCCAGCAGGATCCCCGGGTTGAACCAGGCCGGTAACCCGCTGTGTTTGCTGAGCTGCGCTTCCAGCAACCTGGGCAGATCCCCGTACGGGCTATCGACGACCGCGACCTGGATCTGCGGGTTGCGGGCGGCCTCCATCAGCAGCGTCGAGCCGCCCATCGAATAGCCCAGCCAGCCGATCCGGTCGTCCGGGAACCCCTCGGCATGGGCCCAGGCCATCACAGCTTGGATGTCGGCGCGTTCCCGACGGCCCAGATACAACCGCGAGGGATCACTCTGCCCATGCCCTCGCAAGTCGAAGAGCAGGACGTCGAAATTGCGGCGGTGCAAATCGCGGCCGAGTGTCCCCATCTCCAACCAGGAACTCCACATGCCGTGCACCAGCACGATCAAGTGCCGCCGGGCCTCGGTGGGGAGGTACCAGCCCCTGAGAGTAATCCCATCCGCGGTTCGGGTCGACCAGAGCTGCGCATCGCGGCTCAGAACGTGGGGGTCGATCCGCAGGGGGTGATTCGTCGGCCGGGTGAGGCGATCCGCGGTCACCAGTGAGACCCCTGCGTAGATGACCGCCAGCAGGCTCAACAGGATCGCCGCGATCGCGGTTGCGATCCGCCGGATCCGCCGGTTGCCCATCTTCAACTTCATCGCCAGATCCCTCCGTCGCCCCACCCGCCCGGGCCTCGAGCGCCCTCCCTACCGACATCTTATCCGCCCAGCCGGCGCCCGCGAGATGTCTTGGCGTTTTTTTGTAAAGAGTTTTCATCATGTACGTTGCGCCCCGAAACCCGGTGCGCGCACCTTCTGGCAGCCGGGGGCGGCTGTCCCACCGGAGAAGAGGCGGCCGGGAGGCTGCCCCACCTGGCCAGGCCATTCGAGCGGGGCGGGGGCCGTGGCGGAGGGAAGCCACTGGGGACCCGCTCGGGACACGCGACTGCATCCCCGGCCCAGACCGAGCCTGCGGTTTTCCTGAGCCCAGGATAGAATGGCTGACGTTCGCTTGGCACGATCTTTTCAGGGATCAAGCCATCCGCCTGACCAGGGGTGGTGAGTGAGACGGGCCCGAAGCGTGGCCGGCAGTCCTGCAATGGCTCGGGGAGCCCAGAGGACCGAGGATGGAGAGCTGCGACCCGCGTGTCTCGGTCGTGATGATCACGTACAACCGGCGCGACGAGACGCTCCGGACCTTGGCGCGGCTGACGGAACTGCCCGAGAAGCCCAAGATCGTGGTCGTGGACAACGCCTCCACCGACGGGACGGCGGCGGCGGTCCGCTCTCGGTTCGGGGAAGCGGACGTCGCGGTGGTGGAGGCGGGGACCAACCTCGGGGCGGCGGGCCGCAACCTCGGCGTGGGACTCGTCGAGACGCCGTATGTCGCCTTCTGCGACGACGACACGTGGTGGGACCCCGGCATGCTCCGCCGCGCGGCCGATCTCCTGGATGCGCAGCCGAAGCTCGCCGTGGTCATGGGCCGGACGCTGGTCGGGCCCGAGGAGACCGAAGACCCAATCTGCCAGGAGTTGGAGCGCAGTCCCCTGCCCCGGGAAGACGGGATGCCCGGTCCGCCGCTGCTGGGGTTCATGGCGGGGGTCTCGGTGTTCCGCCGCTCGGCCTTCCTGGAAGTCGGCGGATTCGATCCCCTGGTGTTCCTCAACGGCGAGGAGGAGTGGGTCGCCGTGGAACTGGCCGCGCGCGGCTACTGGATCTGCTACGTCCCCGAGCTGATCGTGCACCATTACCCTTCGGCCACAAGGGACAGCCACGCCCGGCGCTGGCAGGGGATTCGGAACAGCCTCTGGTTCCTCTGGCTGCGCCGCCCGTGGACCAGTGCCGTGAAGCGGACCTGGTGGATGGCCCGGACCGTGCCCCGCGACCACTGCTCGCTCCGCGGCTTCGGGGCGGCCCTGGCGGGACTCCCCAGGCTGCTCCCCAGGCGCCGGGTCGTCCCCCCCGCGGTGGAGCAGGGCCTGCGGCTCCTGGACCGCCCCCAGAGGACCTCGAAGGCCCGCCGGTACGTGTCGTGACCGGGCGCGCCGGCAGCCGCGCAGCCCAGAGAGGAGCGTCCGTGTTCTTTGACGAGGATCTGAAGGCGGACCGACTGCCGCGGGGGACCGTCTGCCTGACCTACGACGACGGGCCGGGCGAGTCCCCGGGGGCCGGGCCGGGGCCGCACACGCGGGAGCTGGGCCAGTACCTCCGCGACGAGGGGGTCCGGGCTACCTTCTTCGTCGTGGGACGGCAGATCGAGCTCCACCGCGACTCGGTCGTCGCCCTCAACGGGTGGGGCCACCTCCTCGGCAACCACACGTACTCCCACCCCGGGCTGGTCGCCCTGGCCGAATCGGGGGGGGACGTCGTGGGCGAGGTCGAACGCGCCGACGCGTTGCTGCGACCGCTCGTGAGCGGACCGATGATCTACCTCCGCGCCCCGTACGGCAACTGGCGGCAGACGGTGGAGGTGGCACCAGGGGTCTTCCGCGACCGGCCGGAGTCGATCGTCGCCGGGATCCTCAATGCCAGCGGCAAGTTCCCCCACGTCGTCGGACCGGTCAACTGGGACATTGTCGCCGAGGACTGGGAGTGCTGGCGCCGAGGTGTCCCCCCCGAGGAGGCCGCCCGCCGCTATGTGGACGCGGTCGACCGCGTCGGCCGGGGCATCATCCTCATGCACGACAGCTCGGAGGACGAGTTCCTGCGCGCGCGAAACCAGACCATGCGCATGACCAAAGAGATGGTGCCCCAGCTCAAGCGGAAGGGTTACCGGTTCGTCCGGCTCGACGAGATTCCCCAGGTCCGCACCGCCGCCCTGGTTCGTTCCCGGGTCGTGCTGGCTGCCGACGGCGGACATCCCTTGGCTCTCGATCCGGAGGGGCGCGACGAGATCGCCCTGGACCTTTCGGAACACCCCCCGCGCCTCCCGTTCGGCGTGGCCCCCCTCGCCGCAGGCTGGTTCGCCCTCCGCGCACCCAACGGCTTGTTCCTCTCGCAGCCCGCCGCCGGCACCGGCCTGGTGACCGCCCGGAGCCTGGAGGCCGGACCCCGGGAATCCCTCCGTTTCCAGCTCGCCGGCGCGGCCGGTTTCGCGGTCAAGTGCGCGACCGGGGGATACTTCACCCTAGCGGAGACCGAGCGGGGCCCGCGCCTCGCCGTGACACCGCGGCGCAGCCAACGGCTGGCCTGCACGGTCGATCCGGTTTCCCTACCGGCGGCCCTGGTGCGCAACCCGAGACGAATCGCAGATTCCCGATTCCCGATTCCGGATCGATCGCTGGCCACATCTTCCCCTCGGGGCCCTCAAACCGCTCGGTGCCGCGATGGCTGATTATCCCCAAGAGCTCACGATTGCTCCCTGGAACGGTCGGCCGCCCCGGGCGCGAGTGCGCGTGCCCGGGTCGAAGAGTCTGACAAACCGCGCGCTGATCGTGGCCGCGATGGCCGACGGTCCCAGCGTCCTGACCGGTGCCCTGGATTGCGAGGATACCCAGGTGATGGTCGCGGCCCTGCGGGCGGTGGGGATTGCGGTCGAGCATGACCCGGCCGCGGCGATCCTCCGCGTCCCGGGCTGCGGCGGCACGATCCCGGCGCGATCGGCCGCGCTCCAGGTGGCGAACTCGGGCACCAGCCTGCGGTTCCTGACGGCGATGCTGGCCACCGGGGAGGGGACCTTCCACCTCGACGGCAGTCCGCGGATGCGGCAGCGGCCGGTGGCCGATCTGCTGGCGGCGCTCAATGGCCTGGGTGCCGAGGCCCGGTCCGACCTGGGCACGGGCTGCCCCCCGGTGACCCTCCGGGCCAGCGGGCTGGACGGCGGCTACGCCTTTGTCAAGGGGGATGTCTCCAGCCAGTTCGTCAGCGGCCTGCTCATGGCCCTTCCCTATTCCCGGAATCGGACCACGGTCGAGGTCCAGGGGGTCCTGGTCTCCCAGCCGTATGTGGCCATGACCCTGGCCGTGATGGCGGCCTTCGGCGTGACCGTGGGCAATCGCAAGTTTCGCCGCTTCGACGTGTTGCCGGCCCACTACCGCGGCCGTGACTTCGCCATCGAGCCGGATGCCTCGGCCGCCAGCTACCTCTTCGCCGTGGCGGCCGTGACGGGGGGGACGGTCACCGTCGCGGGACTGGGCGAGTCCAGCCTCCAGGGCGACCTGGCATTCGTGGAGATCCTCGAAGACATGGGCTGCTCGGTCGTGCGCGCGCCGGAGCAGACCACTGTCACCGGCGGCCCGCTCCGCGCGGTCGACGTCGATATGAACGCGATCTCGGACACCGTGATGACCCTCGCCGTGGTCGCGCTCTTCGCCGCCGGAGTCACGCGCATCCGCAACGTGGCCCACATCCGCCACAAGGAGACTGACCGGATCGCCGCCCTGGCCGCCGAGCTGCGCAAGCTGGGCGCGGCCGTGGACGAGCTTCCCGACGGCCTGATCATCAATCCCCCTCCGCCCGACCGGCTCCGCGGGGCGCGGATCGCCACGTACAACGACCACCGCATGGCCATGTCCTTCGCCATCGCCGGTCTGCGGATCCCCGGCGTCACCATCCTCGAGCCGGGCTGTGTCGCCAAGACCTACCCTGAATTCTGGGACGATCTGGAGCGAATCCGGTCGGAATCTTCTGCCTAGAGCGCCTCACGCGTGCGCTGCGCCCGCGCCACACCAGCCCGACGCGCCAGCGAGGGGATCGGCTCTTCCCTCGCTGGCGCGTCGGGCTGGTATCAGGACCAGGTCGGCGACGCGTACGCAATCCGTCTGTTATGCGCTCTAGACCGTGCAGTGTTCGCTCCCACACATCCTCCACTGACCCGCTGGCGGCGCCCGATTGTTAAGAATCGTAAACGCGGGGAGTAGCCCCTACTTCCGGCGCCGGTACATGTTCATAATGTCTGGACCCTGGCCGGGGTTCGGGCTGTCCTGACTGCTCTTCCGGCGCGGAGGAGCCGGCGGCCGGCGGCTGGGGCGGATTGAAACGGTGGACACCATGAAGAACCGCCGCGGATTCCTGCTCACGTGCGTCACGGGTTTCGTCGCGATGGTGTTGGTCGTCGGGACCGTCATCGCCGATGAGCTGCTCGGCGTCCTCACCAAGGTTGACGTCGAGGGCAAGAAGTTGACCGTCGTGGAGAAGGACACCGACAAGGAGGTCGTGATCAAGACCACCGAGGAGACGGAGTGGGTCACGAAGAGGGGGGAGCGGAAGCTCGATACGGAGGCCCTGGAGAAGCTCGACGGCCTCGTGAAGAAGTTCCAGGACGCCGGCAAGAAAGGGGTCAATGTCAAGGTGACCCACGAGAAGCACGTCGCCTCGAAGATCGAAGTCAAGTTCGGCAAAAAGAAGGCGGCTGCGGCGGAGAGGTAGCCAGCCGCAGCCAGGAGGATGAGCGACCGGGCGCGCCGGTTTCGCTGCGACACTCCACTCCGGGTCAGGGCCGCGGCGGCCGGTCGGGGCCGCCCTCCGGTTCTGACCCGCCCACTCCCGGCCGGTCACGGGACCAGGTCCCCGCGCTCGTCAGCCGGCGCGTCTCGACGTCTCGGAGACCCGAACCTTGGGCAGGTCCTTGAACCGCGAGGACTCGAAGGTCTTGACGCCATCGGGGGTCAGGCGCCGGAAGAGGGCGGCGGCGCCGGGGGTCTCGTCGACGAGCTTCAGCCCCCGTTCCGGTCCCAGCAGATAGACGGTGGTTTCCAGCGCGTCGGCGGTGGCGCCGTCGGGGGCGACCACGGTGACGCTGGCGCGGTCCTCATGCCCCAGGCCGGTTGCCGGGTTGATGATGTGCGAATAGCGGTGGCCGTCGATGATGACGAACCGCTCGGCGTCGCCAGCCGTGGAGACGGCGGCATTCTTGAGCCGGAGGGTCGGCGGCCGATCGCCGCGCGCTGGATCCAGCGGGGCGATGGCGATCGTCCAACCGTCGGCATTGGGGGGCGGATCGCCCGCGACGATGTCGCCGGCCCCGCCGACCAGGGCACGGGGAATCCCCGCCGCTTTGAGCACCTCGAGAGCGGCCTGGGCGGCATAGCCCTTGGCGATCCCGCCGACGTCGAGCTTCATCCCCGGCTGCTCGAGCCGGACAGTCCGGGCGGCCGGGTCGAGCACCATCTTGTCGGAGCCGACGAGCTGCCGGGCCTCGGCCAGCCGTCGCCGATCCGGCAGCTTCCGATCGCGGCGTGCCCGCCGCCAGAGCCGGCCGACCGGGGCGATCGTCACGTCGAAGGCCCCACCCGATCGTTCCCACATCACCTTGGATCGCTGGAGCACGTCGAAGAGGTCCGCACTGACCCGCACCGCCGGACCGCCGGCCCCGCGCGACAGCCGGCAGAGCTCGCTCTCCGGGTCGTAATCGCTCAGCACGGCGTTCAAGGCCGCGATCCGATCGAAGGCCGCACGGGAGGCGCGTCTGGCGGCGGCGGCGTCGGTCGAGTATAAAACGAGGTGAAACGGGCTGGCCATGTGCGTTTCCTCGAACTCGAAACGCACCAAGGGCCCACCCGATCCGGAAGCCTGCCCCGGGTTTCCGGCCAACGCCACCAACGCCCACAGCCACACGATCAACGTCGCACGCATGATCACCCCCGGGTCGCGGAACGGGACAGGTCGCGAGCGATCCGGCCTCTGAGCTGAGCAGACGACCTCCCTCCAGTGGAGCATACCAAAGGTGAACCGCTTCTCGCAGACAATTGGCCTGGCCCTCGCCGTCGCGGCGATCGGACTCGCGCTGACCCGGCCGGCGTGGTCCGCACCGCCGAGTGAGCCGCCCAGGGAATCGGCCGACTCCATGAAGGTGTATACGGAGACAATCCCCGGGACCGATGTCAAATTTGAGATGGTCCCGATCCCCGGCGGGACCTTCACGATGGGCAGTCCCCCGGGTGAGGACAAGCGGGGCGAGGACGAAGGTCCGCAGCACCCTGTCCGCATCGCCCCGTTCTGGATGGGGAAATACGAAGTCACCTGGGAGGAGTACGACCAGTTCGCCTTCGCGCTGGACCTGAAGAAGAAGCAGCGCGAGAACGTCAACCTCGCCCAGCAGCCCGAGTCGGAGAAGAACGCCGACGCCGTGACCCGGCCGACTCCTCCCTATGCCGATGAGACCTTCGGCTTCGGGCGCAACGGCCAGCCGGTCATCTGCATCACCCACCACGCGGCGATGGAATACTGCCGGTGGCTCTCGGCCAAGACCGGGAAGATCTACCGGCTGCCGACCGAGGCCGAATGGGAGTATGCCTGCCGCGCCGGGACCAAGACGGCCTACTCCTGGGGCGACGATCCCGCCCCGCTGGCGGAGTACGCCTGGGACGTCAACAATGCCGAGAAGCCGATGAAGATCGGCAAGAAGAAGCCCAACCCCTGGGGCCTCTATGACATGCACGGCAACGTCGCGGAGTGGTGCCTGGACCACTACCTCGCCGACGCCTACAAGCGGTCCCGCCAGGACGCGCCGGCCCTCGGGCCGGTGATCCTGCCCGACGCCCGGGAGTATCCGTATGTCGTCCGGGGCGGCTCGTGGGACGACGACCCGGAGAAGCTCCGCAGCGCCGCGCGACGGGCCTCCGACAAAGAATGGAGTACCCAGGACCCGCAACGGCCCCAGAGCATCTGGTGGCATACGGATGCCACCTTCGTCGGCTTCCGCATCGTCCGGCCGCTGGAGGAGCAGGAGAACCTCAAGGGCCTCAAGTCGCAGGTGGTCAAGGGCAAAGGGACTCGTTGATCCGTTTCCGTACCGAGGAGCAACCATCATGACCGAGCCATCGCCTTCGAAGCCATCGTCCGCCTCGCGCCGTGATTTCTTGAAGGGCTCGACCGCGGCGGCGGCCGGCCTGGGCCTGCTGGCCAACGCCCACGCCGCCGGCAGCGACACGATCAAGGTCGGCCTGGTCGGCTGCGGCGGCCGGGGTCGTGGCGCGGCCGACAACATCTGCGAGGCGGCCGGCACCAGCCACAACATCAAGTTGTATGCCTTGGGTGACGTCTTCGCGGACCACCTCAAGGACTGCCGCGAATACCTCGGGCGCAACGCCAATTCCAAGGAGAAGCTCGACGTCACGGATGACCGTTGCTTTGTCGGGTTCGACGCCTACCAGAAGGTGATCGATTGCTGCGACCTGGTGATGCTGGCAACCCCCCCCGGGTTCCGGCCCCTGCACATCGAGGCCACAATCCAGGCCGGCAAGCAGCTCTTCACCGAGAAGCCGGTCGCCGTCGACGGGCCCGGCATCCGCAAGGTGCTGGCCGCCTATGAGGAGGCCAAGAAGAAAGGGCTGTCGGTCGTCGCCGGCACGCAGCGGCGGCACCAGGCCGGCTACATCGAGAGCCTCAAGAGGATCCACGACGGGGCCCTGGGCGAGCTGTTGACCGCCCGAGTCTACTGGAATCAGTCGAGCATCTGGGCGCGCAAGCGCCAGCCCGGCTGGAGCGACACCGAGTACCAGATCCGCAACTGGTACCACTTCCTGTGGCTCTGTGGCGATCACATCGTCGAGCAGCACGTGCACAACCTCGACGTGGCCTGCTGGGCCCTCGGTGCCCACCCGATCCGCGCCGTCGGCATGGGGGGCCGTCAGGTGATCAGCGAGCCGGAGCGCGGCCAGAGCTACGACCATTTCGCGGTCGATTACGAGTTCCCCAACGGCGTCCACGTCCTGAGCATGTGCCGGCAGATCGACGGCTGCGCCAACAGCGTCTCGGAACATCTCGTCGGCACCAAGGGGCGCGTTCACCTCGAGCCGAAGACGTACCGGTTCCAGGGTCCGGGACTGGCGTCGCTGCGGATTCGCAACGAGGTCGACCCCTACGTCCAGGAGCACATCGACCTGCTCGAGAGCATCGCCGCGCGCAGGCCGATCAACGAGCTGAAGCAGGTGGCCGAGAGTACCTTGACGGCCATCATGGGGCGGGATTCGGCCTACACCGGCAAGGCCGTCTCCTGGGAGCAGGCGCTGAACTCCAAGCGCGACACCTACCCCAAGACCCCCCTGGCCTGGGGACCGATGGAAGAGCCCGCCGTGCCCAAGCCGGGGGTGACCGAGCTGATCTGACTGGACCTGTTGGAGTCCCGGCTTCAGCCGGTCGCTTTCCGCCTGAAGGCGGGACTCCAGCCCCACGTCCAGATCGACTCATCCCTGGCCTCGGACCATCAGCCGACGAAGAGGAGATCTCCGATGACGAAGCGAATCGAGTTCCTGGTCCCTGCGCTCGTGGCCGTCGGGTTGGTCTTCGCGGCCGGGGTGGCGCACGCGGCGGACACGGCCAAGATCGTGCTGCTTGCCGGCCGGCCCAGCCATGGCCCGGGCGACCATGAGTTCAACGCCGGCTGCAAGCTGCTGGCCAGGTGCCTGGCGCTGGTGCCGGGGGTCGAGCCGGTGGTCGTCACAGGGGGATGGCCCCAGGACGAGTCGGTCTTCGAGGGCGCCCGCACGCTGGTCTTCTTCATGGATGGCGGCGAACGTCATCCCATGATCCAGCAGGACCGCCTGGAGACGATCCAGAAGTTGATGGACAAGGGGGTGGGGCTGGTCTGCCTGCACTACGCCGTCGAGGTGCCCAAGGGGAAGCCGGGGGAGAAGTTCCTCGAATGGATCGGCGGTTATTATGAGAGCGGCTTTTCGACCAACCCGCACTGGACCGCGAACTTCACCAGTGTTCCCGAACACCCGATCACGCGGGGCGTCCGGCCGTTCGACATCCGGGACGAGTGGTACTTCAACATCCGCTTCCGCCCGGAGATGAGGGGCGTCACGCCGCTCCTGGTCGCCAAGCCCGACGACCGGACCCGGGAGGGTGCCTCGGCATCGCCGCGGGGGCCGAAGGCGCACATCGTGGCAGCCAAGGGCCGCGACGAGGTCCTCGCCTGGGCGGTGGAGCGCCCCGACGGCGGCCGCGGCTTCGGGTTCACCGGCGCCCACACCCACAAGAACTGGGGCGATCCCAACTTCCGCAAGCTGGTCCTCAATGCGATCCTCTGGACGGCCAAGGTCGATGTGCCGCCGGAAGGCGTCGACTCCCGAGTTACCGCAGACGAGTTGAACCAGAACCTCGATCCCAAGCGGTGAACTCGTCGCTTCCAGGATGGACCATCGATCACGCGCGATCGTGATCGTGATTGCCGGTCTCGTCGAGTGGAGCTTCGGCGATCGTCCAGGCGACGCGGTGGCGTGCCTCGACACAGAGCCCATCGCCGGCGTGCGAATCGATGGGTCGCTGGTCCCGGAGCCGGAGCGCCGTCCGGATCAATCGGATCTGGACGCGGAAGCGGCGGCAGGAACAGCAGACCAGGAGGTGACCCCAGAGCGCGATGCGCTCCAGGCCCCCCAGGGACTCATCAAGCTCCCGCGAGGCCAGCTCCGAGGCCGACTCAGAGTGGAGCCCGCCGGTCGATCGCCCCGGCGTGCGGCCTCCCGATCCACTGTCGCATCCAGCGCTTGCCACCACAAGCCCGCTCTGACCGCACCGCTACCGTGCCACGTCCCACCCCGGCTCGGTGATCGGCTCCTGTCCCGGGGGCGGCGGCTCGATCAGCTTCTCATAAAGGTCGGGGCGACGGGCTCTCAGGTAGCGCCGGCCCGACGACTGCTCGAGCTTCTCCGGGGTCAGCAGGGCCACCACCACGTCATCGCCCAGCGCCTGGCTCTCGATCAGGACTTCGCCGAAGGGGTCGAGGATCATGGCCAGGCCCGGCTTGATCGTGTCCTCGTCGACCCCGACGGCATTGCTGAAGACGGCGTAGACCCCATTCTCCCACGCCCGCGCCGGCAACCATCGCATGAGCCAGCCCCGCCCCTTGGGCCCCTGGAACTCCAGGCGCAGCCGCGCCGGGTCGCGGTGGCGGTTTTCCCACAACGCCCGATCGACCGTGCCTCGCCCTGGCATTGTCGACGGCAGGCAGCCGGTCACGTGGGGCATGAAGATGACCTCCGCACCCATCATGGTCGTGATCCGCACGTTCTCCGGCAGGTTGTTGTCGTAGCAGATCAGGAAGCCAGCCCGGATGCCGTCCAGGTCGATGACGTTATAGGAGTCACCCGGACTCAGGCAGCGATTGATGAACGTATGGAGCTTTCGGAACTTCGTGAGGAATCCCCGCGGGCCGACGGTCACGTAGCAATTGTGCAGGCGCTCGCGATCGGACTCGACCAGCCCGGCCATGACCACGGCGTGATGGTCGCGGGCGATGGCTTCCAGCGCGCGGACGGACGGGCCGCCGGGGACTGGCTCGGCGATCGCCTTCAGCTCGTCGCGGCTCAAGTGCTGGAGGAAGGTATATCCTGGGATCGAGCACTCGTGGAAGCTGACGATCTCGGCCCCCTGGTCCACGGCCCGGCGGGTGAGGGCCTTGATCCGGGAGAGATTGTAGGACTTGTCGTGGTTGCGATGCTCGAACTGCGCGGCAGCGACGCGGATGTCTCGCACGGGGAGGTCCTGCCCAGGGAATCGAGATCCACCGCGGAGCCCGCGGAGATCGATCGATCGATCGGTCCAGGAGTTTCCACTCCGGTCACTCTACCAAAGGAATCTCCCCGGCAACAACGGTCGCGATTCCCAGGGCCTTTTCTCCAGTCCCCCATCCCCGCGGGCGTGAAGCATGCATCCTGTCCTGGCCTTCGCGATCGGGACAGATTGATTTCGTGAGTGCTTGGGCTGGACCGAAGTCCCTGGTCCCGTCGTCGGCAGATCACCCAACTTTGCTCGAAAGCTTCCCGCCATGCCCGGGGGTTCTGGGCCGCCGGCGCAAATCGAACGCGACGGGTGGACCAATCCGGCAATGGTGCTCGTAGAATGGATAGGGGACCGCGGTTCCGGCAGGTCGGGCGTTCCCTCCCGGCCTCGGCTCGAGAGCGAGTCGAACCGCGAACGCGGATCCCACGACTTTCAGGAGCACACCCATGATTTCGAGAGTGCGGAGCGGTGGGAGCCTCCCCTTGACGGTCCTGGCCCTGGCGTTGGGGATCTGGGTCTTCTCCGGGACATCGGCCATGGCCCACGGTGGGGGCGGTGGCGGCGGCGGCGGGCACGGCGGCGGCGGTTTCGGTGGTGGCGGCCACATGGGCGGCTTCGGCGGCGGCCACATGGGCGGCTACGGCGGTCACATGGGCGGCTTCGGCGGATACCACCATGGTGGTCTTGGCTATAGGGGTCTTGGCTATGGTGGTTTCGGCTTCTTCCCGGGCTTCTATGGCTACGGCCTGGGCTTTGGCTACCCCTACTACGGCTACGGCGGCTACGGCCTGGGCTTTGGCTACCCCTACTACGGCTACGGCCTGGGCCTCGGCGGCTATGGCTTGGGCTACGGCCTGGGCTACGGGGGTTACGGCCTGGGTTACGGCGGCTACGGCTATGGCTATCCCGGCTATGGTTACGGGGGTTATGCCTATCCTTACTATGGTTATGGATATGGTTACCCATACTATGGGACCAGCTATCTCACGCCGGCGGGGGGCTATGGCTATTCCTCGGCCTATGTGGCGCCGACGGTGGTCAATCAAGGGCGCTACCTGGGGATCAACGAGGAGCCGGTGGCCGAGCCCGGGGGCAAGCGGGGCATCAAGGTGACGAACGTCTACCCCGGGACACCCGCGGAGAAGGCCGGCCTCCATGCTGGCGACGTGATCCACTCGATCAACGGCTACCTCACCGAAGAGCGGGGCAACCTGGCCTGGATCATCGCCAATGCGGCACCCCAGAACACCCTGAAGATGAACGTTCGGACCGTGCAGGATGGCAAGGACCACACGATCACGGCCCAAATTCCCTGAACGGAGAAGTCGTCGTCGGAGGACCGGCGATGCCGGTCCTGCGACGACCTACGAGCCGCTCCAGTCCATGACCAGGAACAGGACAGCCAGCACAATCAGGCTCAGGACAGCCAGGAGGCCGCTGGGCATGAACTTGCCGGTCTTGACCGCGTAGCGATACGCGAAGAGGATGAACAGGACGATCGAGAGCAGGAGTCCGAACGGGACCCCCCACCGGCTGTCGCCGATGGAGAGGCCCAGAGCCGTGAAGGCGGCGGCCGAGCTGAGCAAGCCGGCGATGAGCGAGGGCCGGCTGCCAGCCTTGAAATAGCCGATCAGCCCGCCGAGGGCCAGGAGCACGGCATAGATCCCCAACGTGATCTGTCCGACGATCGGGCTCATCTTGGTGGTGACCCCGCGAGAGCTGGACGGTTCGCCTTGGTGTAAGGTAGGACTGGCTTGCGGCCAAGTCAATGGTGCGAGCCTGTGGGCAGCCCAGCGAGATCCGTTGCGCTGCGCAGGGGTTGGGGCCGACGCCACGGTCTGCCCCAACCGGGAGAACCGGGGACTCGGAGGTTGCTTCCCATTCCATCAGGGGCCGGGCGGATTGACCGGCGGCGGGGGATTGGTGGCGCCGCCCAGGCCTGCGCCGCCTCCGGGCGCGGGAACGCCGCCTGGGGCCGGCTGGACGGGTACCACCGCGGGACCCGGTGCGGGAACGGCGGCCGGTCCGGGGCCCATGGGGACTGGACCCCCGGGCAAACCGGGCACCGGCGGCGCCGGGGTGACGTTCACATCCGTGGGCCGTCCGGCCCCGAGCTGGGCCCCCGACTCGGCGCCCATGGCCTGGGGAATCGCGCCGGGCGGCGGCGGCGGCTCGATCCCCATGGCCCGCATCCGCGCCCGTTGCGTCGCCGCCTGGGTGTTCGCCCAGGGGAAGTCGGGACCGGTCGGGAAGTACTGGACGTCGTCGTGCATATAGCGGCCCGAGGGCAACGTCATGCCCGCGTATTCCACCTGGCAGCCGACCGAGGGCAGCATCCCGCCCATGGCCAGCGCCGACCAGAACGCCACGCGCCGCCTCGTGGACCCTCGCGGCGATTCCTTGCGGGGCAACCCCATTGTCTCCACCCTCCTTGGCTTCATCGGCGGCCCCTCTAACCCATCCGTCGAGGGAGGTATAACCGCCGTCGGGGAGTCCATTCCTGGTCCCGCCCGCCCGACTCGGCTCGCCGATTCCGATCGATCCCGCAGGGGCCGGCCAGCGGGTCGCTTCGACCCCGTTCCGGTCCGGTCCGGTCCGCTGCGATCATCCTTCCGGCGCGGTCGTCGGGTGCTTGACTCGATTATGGAATCGGCCGAATCCCCGGCTGCGGCCCAATGATTCCGCGCATTTTGAAGAAAACGCCATTGCTCAGGCTGCGGACGGCTGGGATGGGGCGGCCGCGCCGGCCTGCGGACCTGACCCCATCGGCCGGACCGAGGTTCCCAGCCAAACCGCACCAGGACCCGCGCCGCGTTCCACTCGGAGGCCTCGAAAATCGTTTGCCGATGTCCCTCGTTCTTCCCCTTTTCTCGCGCGTGAGGGGTCTCATGCGACTGGACAAGTTGGCATCCCAGCGGTTCGGGTTGTCGCGCCGGGCGGCGCAGGAGGCCGTGCGGCGCGGGCAGGTGGACGTGGCCGGGCAGACGTGTTTCGAGCCGGGGCAGGTCGTCGCTCCCGACACGCCGCTGGAGTATCATCCCAGCCGGCCCAGGCCCGGGACCGCGGCCCGGCAGATCGCGGTCTTGTATCAGGATCGCTCCATCCTGATCGTGGATAAGCCCGCCGGACTGTTAACTCAGCCGACGCCGGCGCGCGAGCCGGATACGTTGCTGGAACGCGCCGGTCGCTATCTGGCCCGGACCCGGGGCCGAGCGCGCCCGTATGTCGGCATCGTGCACCGGCTGGATCGGGATACTTCAGGCGTGATCCTGCTGGTGTGTTCGCCCCAGGCGTTGCGACCGTTCCAGGCGTTGTTTCGCGCCCATGCCATCGAACGACGGTACCTGGCGGTCGTCGAAGGAGCGCTGCGGCCGGAGCGCGGGACGATCGAGCTCCCGCTGGTGGCCGATCGGGGCGACGGCCGTCGCGGCGTGGCCCCGACCGCCGGCCAGGGCGTACGCGCGGTCACTCACTACGAGGTGGTCGAACACTTTGGAGCCCTGGCGAGCCTGGTGGCCTGCCGGCTCGAGACGGGCCGGACCCACCAGATCCGCATCCATCTCGCCGCGGTGGGACACCCGGTTGTCAGCGATCCGGTCTACCGCCCGGCGAGCCGCCGGCCATTCCCCGCGCCCTTCTCGCGCCAGGCCTTGCATGCCGAGGCCCTGGGCTTCATCCATCCCATCACGGGGATCGGCCTGCGCGTCGAGGCTCCCGTGCCCGCGAACCTCGCCGACTGGATCGCGGCCGTGCGCGTTCGGTTCGGGCGATAGATAACCCGTCAGGGGCGATGGCCCGAAGCGGGAGCACAGGGCACGATCGATGGCGAGGTCGGATCAAGCTTGGTCGAGAATTCGCGGGTTTTCCCGCCGAGCCCGGGCTCCGGGGTGCTGATCGAGTAGCGTGCCACGATGATGGTCACGTTATCCTTGCCGCCGCCCTTGAGGGCGGCATCGAGCAGGGATTGGGCCGCGTCGCACGGCGCGGCGTGGTCGCCGAGGATCCGGGCGATTGTCGCGTCGTCGACCATCTCGGTGAGCCCATCGCTGCACAGCAGCAGGAGGTCGCCGTCGGCCAGGCGAAGCCAGCGGAGGTCCGCCTTGACCTTGCCGTGATGACCGCCGAGGAAGTTGGTCAAGGCGTTCCGTTTCACATGATGGCGGACCGCCTCCGGCGCGATGTAACCGGCATCGGCCATCGCCTGTGCCACGGTGTGGTCCTTGGTCAACTGCTGCAACGCGCCCCGGCGCGCGAGATAAGCCCGCGAGTCGCCCAGGTGGACGATGAAGAGGTCGACGCCCATGCTGTAGGCCACCGTCATCGTCGTGCCCATCCCCAGCAGCCGGCGGTCGGACTCGCTCTGCTCGGTGAGCGTCTTGTCGATCTCCTGAAGGTCGCGACTGATCTGGTCGAAAAACGAGCGCGCCTCGCGCTGGTTGACCCGGAAACCCCACTTCTCGGACCGCTGGAACAGCTTCAGGCTCGTGCTGATCGCTAGCCGGCTGGCGACTTCCCCGGCGGCCATTCCGCCCATGCCGTCGGCCACGATGAACAAGTAACCGTCGTCGCCGGTCTGTTCCGGCAGGTGGTCCCCGGGAAGGTTGGTCAGGAGGATCTCCTGCTTGCGACTGACGCGGGAGACCAGGAAATGGTCCTCGTTCCGAGACCGGACCTTCCCCGTGTGTGAGATCGCGCCAAAATCGGCGCGCACATTCGTGGTCGCCGGTTTCGGCTGACTGGTCTCCCGTGCCGACGGCGAGATCACGAATTCGTACTCGGACGTGGCGATCTCGAAGGGCTGGGACATCGTGACGGCCTCCCCGATGATGCAGCAAGGTGGGCGGCACAATGGCTAAAGAATACACCGAGTGTCAGGTCAAGGCCAGATCCTCCGAGACTGTGTGGGTCGTGCCCATCGCTGGGCGCGGGGTCGGAGCTGGGGCGCTCGTCGTCGTGGGACGCGGCATGTTATAGTGGATCGGGGCTTGCCGGCGACCAGGATCGCCGGGGGATGGGATGGGCGAGGGCCGCAGGGGCCTTCCGACCGAAGTGGTTTGGTGAAAAGGGCTTTGAGATGTGCGGTATCGCGGGTGCGATCGATCTGAACGGCCGGCGCGAGTTCCCGGTCTCCCGGCTGCTGGCGATGACCGGCGCGATCGCTCATCGCGGTCCGGATGACGAACAGATTCATGTCGAGCCGGGATTGGCGATGGGGGCGCGGCGGCTGTCGATCGTCGACCTGGCGGGAGGTCGGCAGCCGATCCGCAACGAGGATGGCTCGATCTGGGTGACGCAAAATGGCGAGCTGTTCGAATACCCTGAGCTCCAGGCCGAGCTGACGGCGCGGGGGCATCGGCTGGCGACGCGGTGCGACACCGAGCTGTGGGTCCATCTGTATGAGGACCGGGGCGAGGACGTCTTCGCCAAGGCGCGCGGCCAGTTCGCCGTCGCGCTCTGGGACCGGAAGAACCGGACGTTGATCCTCGGTCGCGACCGCGTGGGGATCTGCCCGCTGTATTATGCCCAGGCCGACGGCTGGCTCCTGTGGGGCTCGGAGATGAAGGCTCTGCTGGCGTCGGGCCTGGTGGCGTCGCGGCCCGACCCCAAGGGGATCGACCTGTTCTTCACCACCTTCTGTGGCGGCACGACGCGGACCTACTTCGAGGGGATCACCTCGATCCCGCCGGGCCATTACCTCCGTGTTGCGGATGGCCGGGTCGAGCGGAAGCAATACTGGGACCTGGGCTTCCCCGATGCGGGGCAGGAGCGGCGCCTGGACGACCCGACCCCGCTGATCGACGAGCTGGAAGCGCTGATGCGTCAGGCCGTCGAGCGGCGGCTCCGCGGGGATGTGCCGGTCGTCAGCTACATCAGCGGCGGACTCGATTCGACGGTCGTCCTGGGCCTGAGCTCGCGCCAGCGCGGTGCCGCCGTGCCGTCGTTCACGATCGGCCTGGATCGGGCCGGCCCGGACGAGCGGTCGCACGCGACCGAGTCGGCCCAGGCCCTCGGCTCGCGGCTGACGACCGTGACCATGAACCGCAGGGATCTCGTCGCGGCCTACCCCGAGCTGATCCGCGCCGCCGAAGGGCCGGTCATGGACACCTCCTGCGGCTGCCTGATGCAGCTGGCCCGTGCGGTGCACGCCCAGGGGTTCAAGGTCGTGCTGACCGGCGAGGGCGCCGACGAGGCCCTGGCCGGCTACGCCTGGTTCAAGGTCCAGCAGATCCGCCAGTGGTTCCAGCGCTGGTCGCTGGACTCCGTCAACGCGACGGTCCGCAACCTGGTCCTGGCCGCGATGGGGGGCAACCCGGCTCACGTCCCGCCGCGGTTCGGCATCCGGGGTGTGCGCACGGCCCAGCAGGACGTCTACGACCTCCTGGCCCAGGCCCGGTCATTCGTGTACTCGAGCGACCTCTGGGACCGCCTGGCCGGTCATTGGGCCTATGACGATCTGGATCTCACCCACGACCGCTTCACCCGCTGGCATCCGCTGAACCAGTCGCTGTACGTCGGTTACAAGGTGATGCTGCCCGGCCTGCTGCTGATGGCCAAGGGGGACCGGGTGGCGATGAACTCCTCGGTCGAGGCGCGGTACCCGATGCTGGACGAGGATGTGATCGCCTTTTGCGCCTCGATCGCCCCAGAGTACAAGCTGCGCGGCCGGACCGACAAGTGGCTGCTGCGCCAGGTGGCCGCGCGGACGCTCCCGCCCCGGATCGCCAACCGCCCCAAGACGATGTTCCGCGCCAGCCGGTCCGAGGCATTGCTCGATCGGGACCGCCCCCACTGGGTTGATCAGCTCCTGAGTCCCGAGTCGCTCCGCTCCACCGGCTGGTTCGATCCCGAGGGCGTGGCACGCGAGCGCGCAGCTCAGGTGCGATTGCCGCGGATCACCCCCAAGCGGATCATCATGGACCTGACCCTGACCAGCGTGGTGGCGACCCAGCTCTGGCACCACACGTTCCTCGGCGGCGGCCTCTGCGACCTGCCGGTCTGGACCCCGTCGCGGATGCGGGAACAGGAAGTCGCCAGCCTGGACCTCGGGGTTGCTGTGGCCCCGGCGCCACAGGCGGCCCCGGCGCGGTGAATCAGTCGGGTGAGCCCTCCTTGGGCCGCAGCCGGATCTCCAGCCGGCATCCCACCGCTTCCGCGAACTTCCGCAGCGTGGCGACCGATGGTGAATGTCGCTTGTCCCCACCTCCCGCTTCCAGGCGCGCGACAGCCAGGGTCTTGGTCCCCATCCTCCGCGCCACGTCCGCCTGGGTTAATCCGGCCCGGTGCCGCGCCGCCAGCAGTTCATCGAGCAGGGCAAATTCTTCCTCCAAGGCGTCGTACTCGGCCTTGACGTTTGGATCGCTGAGGATCTTCTTAACCATCTCGTCGTGCGTCATCATGCCTCTGCACCTCTTTCGCTCGCGTTCGGGCGATGTTCAGCTCCTTCTTCGGCGTCTTCTCGGACTTCTTGACGAAGACGTGGAGCATCATGATCCGCTGGATCGGCAGAGTGCAGACGAACATAACGCGCCAGAATGCCCGCCGGGAGTTCCATGATCTCCCGCTGGAGATCCTCACTGAAGTAGAGGATTTCCCATTCCATCCCCGGAGATTAACGAATCCGATAACTCCCTGTCGAGTCCAGCGAGCGCGGCGTGTAGCTGCCCGTCGGAGAGGATCATGCACGGGCTCCCTTCGCCACCAGGAACTTCTCAAACGGCATCCACATCCGATTCGCGCCGGAATCGGCCGCGGTGGGCAGCTCGACGAGGACCCGCCGGTTCCGCCGATCGATGTTGATGATCCCAACCGGGAGATAGGGAACGTCCCCCTCCCAGTTCACCTGGTGGGCAGGACGTAGATCTACTGCTCCCGCCCGAAGGCATCCACGATGGTGACCGTGATGTCCGCCCCCATCAATCCTTCGGAAACCTCGCACTGGACCTGGGGCTTGGAGATGGTCTCGGGCATCATCGTCTCCTCCCATTGGCCGCTTTCTCCGTCGGTCTGTACATTAAACCACCGGAAGCCTTGCGTCCAGGCCCGATTCTCGATTCTTGCTCCGGCGATCCACCGGACACGACTTCAACCGAGAGAGTCGACTGCGAGTGATCCACTGGCGGCCGTGGATTGATCAAGCCTTCGAGGAAGATTCCTCATAGAGCAGCCGTCGAGCCCGCCGGAGTGCATCCTCGACCGGGGTGAGATCGCCCTGGCTGACCACCTTGAGCAAGAGCCGATCGAAATCCACTTCCAGGTCGTCGAACGTGATTTTCCGGCGCCGGGTCTGGACCTGGCTCATCCCGTTGGCCTCATCGGCGGCCTGCTTGGGCGGTCTTCCACGCCGTTTGCCGGTGCGCGTGGAGCCGGCGGCCGCAGCCTTGGCGGTCCTGGTCTTCCGCCGGCGACGGCCGCTCAGGTTCCCCGCCAGCCCGCTCTCGGAGCGCACCTTGCTCACGAGGCTGGCGCTGATGGTGCCCTCCATGCCCGCGGCTTGCCAGGCCTCGACCACATCCTGGGCGTTGGCGTACGGGTTATCGAGGAGCAGCTCCTTGACGAACATCGCTTTGCCTTGGTTCCGGGTCGCTGTGGCTGGCATGGAGTCTCTCCTGTGTGAGGGAGTCATTCGGACCGCCACCAGTTAACCAGAAGGACAACGCAATTGAAATAGCCTGGCGAGTGTATCGATTGCGCAAGATGCACGATGCGGAAGTTCGCGCCCTTCCTGCGGGTCGAGCGCGCCGGGGCAAAGCATCGCTGTGGCCATTCTCCGTTTACAGAGCGCCCTTCGTCGGACGAGGCCGGTGCACAAAGTCCATCGTTTCGCCGTTCCGCGCGATCACTCACGGCGATCCCGCCACCACGGGCAAGACCACGACTGAAGGGTGGAGCGCGCTGTGATAAACAGTGTTCTCAGCCGGGACCCTGCGGCGGTACTCACCCAGCGGGTCGCCGGTGTTCGGGTTGACGTCGAACCGCGGATAATTGCTGCTCGAAACATCGACGCGGATGCGGTGTCCCCGCTTGAACACATTTGCGGTCGGATAGAGCGTGATCGTGATCGGTACGATCGCGCCGGGCTTCAGCGGCGGAGCCTGGTGATCCAGCCCTTCGCGGTAGCGCGTCCGCAGGATCGAGTCGCCGATGTTGAGGTCGAACCCCAGCGGGTAATCCGGATTGGGCGGGATCTCGTCGATCAGCTTGGCGGTGAAGTCGGTGTCGGGCGCGCTCGAGCCGACCCAGAGCTTGACCTCGACCGTACCGGTAACTTCGACGTTGGCCTCCAAGGGTCCGGTGCGGAAGACCAGCACGTCGCGGCGCTCCGACAGGGGCAGGCGGTTGCCGGCGGCGTGGGTGTCGTCGCGGGGCCGCTGATCGTAGCCGCCGTTGGTCATCAAACCCTGGTTCGACGAGATGTTGCCGCCGATCGTCGGCACCGGGTGGCGCGGATCGAAGGTGTAGGTTGTGCTGCTGGTACCGAGCGAGGGAGCTGCGGTCGAGAGCGCGCCTTCGGCGTGGAGATAAAACGCTGTCGGCTTGGCTCGGGCCAGGGGCCATTCGCGCTCGGCGCGCCAGGAGCCGCCATGCCGGAGCCGGCCGGCCGAGGAGCGGCGGTCATCACCGGTCCCCATGATATAGAGCAACACCGGCGCGTCGTCGTCCACGCCGTTCGTTTCGCCGCGGAGCCAACGGTCGTACCAGCGCAGTCGGAAGCCCAGCAAGTCGATGCCGGCCTCCGGACTGAACTCGACCTCACCGGCCACGTGGGCGGTCTGGCCACCGTGGACCCAGGGGCCGATCACCAGGCGTTGGGGCGATTTCTTCGTCTTCGCCAGCGCCACGTAGTTCATGGTGACCTGGCGTGCCCAGGAGTCGTACCAGCCCGTGATGTGCAGCACGGGCACGTCGGCGTAGTCACGGATGTGGTCCACGACCGACATCCCCTTGATGTGCCAGAACGGCGATTCGGGCCCGCTCCGCATCGCTTCCACCAGCCAGGCCTCGTATTCGGGCACGACCCGCAGCGGGGTCGTTCCGGGCCGGACGGGCAGGCTGTCGGCGTGCTGGCGGATCCGCCGGCCGTTCTCGACCAGGGCCTGCCGCAGCGCGGGGTTGGCCAGCGCGGCCTTGGAATTGGGCGCGCCGGTCTGGAAGATCCAGTTCAGGAACCGCAGCTCGAAGGCGCCTCCGTGCCTCATCCCGCTGACGCCGCAGTTTGACACCGAGTCGATCGGGATCATCGTCGTCAAGTGGGGTGGGTTCATCTCGGCCAGGGCATGCTGGGTGCCGCCGGGATAGCTCGTCCCGAAGGTGCCCACCTTGCCGTTGGACCACTCCTGCCGGGCAATCCACTCCACCACGTCGTAGCCATCTTGAGGATCGTCGGCAATCAGCCGCCAGGTCCCCTCGCTGGCATAACGGCCCCGGACGTCGTTGGCGACCACGACATACCCGCGCTCGGCGTAGTAGTGGCCCTCGGTCTTGCTCGTGTTCTTGTCATAGGGAGTCCGGGTCAAGACGGCTGGGAACCGGCCGGCTACCGGCTGGCCGTTCCGCGCGGGCCGATAGAGGTCGGCGGCCAGGCGGACGCCGTCGCGCATCGGGATCATCACGTTCTTCTCGACGACCACGCCGAACTCAGCGATTCGTTTCGCCGGTTGCGGTCCCTGGGCACGCAGGGGCTGCTCGGCGATCCCGCTCCAGCACAGGACCTGGCTGACAACAACCACGGCAACGCGGCGCGCGCTTCGCGAGATCATGCCCGGAGCTCCCTGTATCGACTCGTCCCGAGGTTTGTCCCGATCCGGTCGCGGACCACATGCCGATTGTCGGCGGCTTACCGCCGTTTGCAATGGGGCACTGCCGTCCAGGCAGCCTCCCCATCCGCCGACGCTGCAGCCGGACCGATCCTGCGTCGGATCAACCGATTGATTGGGCACACCCTACTTCAGCAATCGGATGAAGCCGGCTTGGTCGAAATGGTGATCAGCCGTCAGGCTTTCGGTCAAGCCTTGGCGTGGCATGATCACGAAGCTGGCACAGTCGACCAAACTCCAATCCTTATCGGGTCGCGACAGCCACAAGGCCCATGCCGCCAAATCGAGCGCGGAGTCGATGTGGATGATATCGACCCAGGTGGCGGCGCGCAGATCGGTCACGAGCTGGATTTGTTAGCCGCGAGGCATTCGCAACGGACTGGTCAACAGGGCAACGAGTTCGTTGAGGACATAATTCGTCGTGACGAGGCGGCGTCCATCACCGCGGGCCTGGGTGACCAGGGAGACCGCCAAGGCATGAACGGGCTCTCGCTTCCCGAGCCAAGCGGCCCATCCCGAGGTGTCAGCGAACCGACGGATCCTCGCGGATCATCCCGGACTTCTTGGCGGAGGGCCTGGCCGAGATACCGATCATGACGTTCGGCGACATCGGCGACATCGGAATCGATCGCACCCGCCCAGCGCAGCAAGGGATCGTTCTCCAGTTCGATGACCCGGCGAGCAACCCAATCCCGGGCCAGGGCTTCGGGAGTGGTCCCGTGATGAGCGGCCCACCGTTCCAGGCTGTGGTAGACCGTTTCGGGAACGTCGATCGTCAGCGTATGGGCCATCGGCGGCAATCTCCCTGTTCCAGGGGTTTCTCTCCAGTCGCTTCCCGAACTCGGTAGGTTCCCTCGAAGTCGTGCTCACCCCGCGAGGAACTGCACGGCACCGGCGAAGATCCGCAGGCCGTCGCCACCGGGTGCCAGCCCGGTGCCGCGACGCGTCCAGCGGGGATGGTGCCAGGGGTCGATAAAGCGCTCGGGATGCGGCATCAAGCCGAAGATGCGCCCCGTG
This sequence comes from Isosphaeraceae bacterium, assembly GCA_021324445.1. GTDB lineage: Bacteria > Planctomycetota > Planctomycetia > Isosphaerales > Isosphaeraceae > JAJPJC01. The sequence continues at coordinate 41,204 of JAJPJC010000540.1, read as the reverse complement.
GGGTCGCAGACACCGGCCACGGCCCCGGCCGAGCCGTTGGGATTGGCCGGATACGCCTGGGTCGGGCGACCCTCGTCATCGCTGTACGCCAGCACGACCTGACCGGCCGCCTGGAGGCGGTCGAGATCGGTCACGTCGGCCGTGATGAACCGGCCTTCGCCATGGGCCACCGGGAGCTCGATCGAATCTTCGGACACGACGAACGGCGAGCGGCCCGGACGCGGCGCGAGCCGGATCCATCGGGCCTCGAACCGCCCCGACTCGTTGCGTGCGAGGGTGGCGGGGCCGGGGGCGGCTCCCCCGGGCAGCAAGCCGCTGCGCACCAGGACCTGGAAACCGTTGCAGATGCCCAGGATCAGTCCGCCCCGGTCGTGGAACCGCCGCAGGGCCTCGCCCAGGGCGGTCCCCAGCCGGACGGCCAGGATCCGGCCGGCGCCCAGGTCGTCGCCGTAGGAGAAGCCGCCCGGGATCGTCAGGATCTGGAACCGATCGAGCTCCTGAGGCGCCTCGATCAGCCGGCCGACGTGCCAGGTCTCGGCGACGGCCCCCGCCCGTTCCCAGGCGGCGGCCGTCTCCTCGTCGCAGTTGGTACCCGGCGCCCGCAGGACGATCGCATGAGGTCTGGTCATGGTCGAAGGTCTTGGGTGAGGGAGGGAGCGTCCTCCGTCAATAGGAGGAGTCGGCCGATCCAAACTGCGAGCCGTAATCCGACTCGGAGCGGTAGGCCAGGTTCCGCCGCAGCAGCTCGGACTCATACACCTGCACCACGAAGTCGGCGGCGATCTTCAGCCGCGACGAGGTCCCCTTGGCCGGGAAATCGGCCGGGGAGCCCCGGCGGAATTCGGCGACCCCGACGTGCTTGGACCGGCTCTTGACGTAGTTGATCCCCGGGATGCCGTCGGCGTCCCCCGAGATCAACAGCGCGATGTCGTAGGTGTCCTGGAGCGCGACCATGTCGACGGCCAGGCTGGTGTCGAGCCCCTTCTCGTTGACCGTGTGATGGAGCAGGTCGACTTTCCAGTGGCCCTCCTGGCGGATCTCGACGAAGTCGGTCGCGGCCTGCACGCCGTGGTAGAACCGCTTCTTCCGCTCGAGGGCGCGCCGCTTGCCCTCGTACCATTCGCGGGTCTCGGCGAAGCAGAGGTTCCAGGCCTCATCGATGCGGCGCTCCATCGGCAGGTCGGGATTGCGGCGGCTGGCGTCCTCGATGTAGGCGTCGCGCAGCCGCGGGTTCATCTCGAAGCGGGTCCGCAGCCGCGCCTCCGCCTTGGGGTCGTTGAGGTCCCACTCGTCCATCTTGCCCACGACGTACCAGTAGATCCGTGAGTGCTGGGCGGTGGGCCAGCGCGCCCCCTCGGCGAACGTCCGGCCCCAGTAGTGCACGCTCTGCTCGAAGGCGTGCCGATAAAACGCGCCGTAGTCATCCACACGCAGATTCAGATGTTTTAGGACACCATCCAGGTTCGAGCCGTCCACGAAGGTCACGAATCGCAGCATCATCAAGTCCTTCATGAGATTGGTTGTTAATCCGCCATCAAGAATGGAGGTCAGGCGGAAAGCCTGACGTGCCAGAAGAGTCAGGCTGAAAGCCTGACCCACGAACGAAGATGCCCTCCCGCGGCGATCGGCCGGCCGGCGCCCGGTCAGGGCCAGCGCAATGGACCTTGCCAGGCAGCTTTCAACTCGTCGACGGCGGCATCGACGACCACCCGGCCATCGATCCCCTGGATGATCAAGCGGGGCGAGGGTTGTCCTCGCTCCCCGTTGCCAGCGGTCACCTCTCCGAGCCGACCCAGCGGGAATCCGCCGAGGTGCGCCTCGAGCTCCGCGCCGGCCTCGGGCCGTGCTTCCAGCAGGAACCGAGTGGGCGATTCCGCGAAGAGCCGGACGAAATCATCCATCTCGTCCGGATCGTGCGGGACGTCGGCGAGCGTCACCCGGGCGCCCAGTCCGCCGGCCAGGGCCATCTCCGCCAGGGCGACCGCCAGGCCGCCCTCGCTGAGATCGTGGCAGCTGCGGATCAGTCCGCGACCAATGGCCTGGTGGACCGCGCCGAAGAGGCGCGGTGCCTGGGCAAGGTCGACCCGGGGGACGCGGCCGCCGGGCCGCCCGTGCACCTCCGACCAGAGCGAGCCTCCCAGCTCGTGGCGCGTCATCCCCAGAAGATACAGCCGGTTGCCGGCTTCCTTCAGATCCATCGTCACGCACGACCGGACGTCCGGGACGATGCCGATGGCACTGATCAGGAGCGTCGGGGGGATTGCCAGGCTCCGGCCATCGTGCACGAATTCGTTATTGAGGCTGTCCTTGCCCGAGATGAACGGCGTGCGGTAGGCCAGGGACACGTCGTGACAGGCCTGCGCCGCCCGCACCAGCGCGCCGAGTGTCTCCGGCCGCTCGGTATTGCCCCAGCAGAAATTGTCCAGGATCGCAATCCGCTCCGGATCCGCGCCGACCGCGGTGCAGTTCCGGACCGCCTCGTCGACGACACAGGCGGCCATGGCGTAGGGATCGAGCCGGCCCCAGCGGGGATTGATCCCGCAGGCCACGGCCAGCCCTCGGGTCGACCCGCGGACCGGGAGCACGACCGCGGCGTCGCCGGGCCCGTCGTCGCCGGCCCCGACCATCGGCTTGATCACGGTGCGGGCTTGGACTTCGTGGTCGTACTGCCGGACGATCCACTCCTTGCTGCAAACGTCTCCGTGTTGCAGGAGCCGGATCAAGTCGCCGGTGAACTCACGCCGGTCCGGGGCCTCCAGCGGCCGGTCCGGGGCGGGCGTCCAGGTCGCGGCGCGAACGACGGTCGGCCGCCCGTCGTGGAGGAACTCCATCGACAGCTCGGCGACCCGCTCGCCCCGGTAGCGGAGGATCAACCGGCCGGAGTCGACGAACTCGCCCAGGTCGGTCGCCTCGACGCCCTCGCTCCGGCAGAGGGCCTCCAGCGCCGGCCACTTGTCGGGTGGAACCGCCAGAACCATGCGCTCCTGGGCCTCGGAGATCCAGATCTCGGTGTAGGAGAGCCCCGGGTACTTCAACGGCGCGCGGCTCAGCTCGACCTCGGCGCCGAGCGCCGCGCCCATCTCGCCGACCGCCGAGCTGAAGCCCCCGGCGCCGCAGTCGGTGATCGCGTGGAACAACCCCTGGTCGCGGGCCTGGAGGATCACGTCGAGCACCATCTTCTCGGTGATCGCGTTGCCGATCTGGACGGCGCCGCCGGAGAGGCTCTCGCTCTGGGCCGTCAGCTCCGCCGAGCTGAACGTGGCGCCGTGGATGCCGTCGCGGCCGGTCCGGCCGCCGAGGGCGATGATGCGATCGCCCGCCTCGACATGCTTCGCGGCCTTGCCCCGCGGCAGGACTCCGACCGTCCCGCAAAAGACCAGGGGATTGGCCAGGTAGCCGGGGTCGACCGCCAGGGCGCCGTTGACAGTCGGAATCCCCATCCGGTTTCCATAGTCGCGCACGCCGGCGACGACTCCCTTGAGCACCCGCTTGGGGTGGAGCACTCCGGGTGGGACCCGATCCGGGTCGAGATCGGGCGCGGCCACGCAGAAGACGTCGGTATTGCAGATCGGCTTGGCGCCCAGGCCGGTCCCCAGCGCGTCGCGGATCACGCCTCCCAGCCCGGTGTTCGAGCCGCCGTAGGGATCGATCGCCGAGGGGTGGTTGTGCGTCTCGACCTTGAAGCAGACATCGTGCTCGTCGTCGAACCGGATCACTCCGGCGTTGTCGCTGAAGACACTCACCAGCCAGTCGCAGGCCAGCTCGCGCGTCGCCCGGAAGATCGTCTCGTTCAGCAGGTTGTCGATCGTCCGGCCCTGGAAGGCAATCCGCCCTTTCAAGGTCTTGTGCGAGCAATGCTCGCTCCAGGTCTGAGCCAGGGTCTCGAGCTCGCAATCCGTCGGCTCGCGACCCAGCTCGAGGAAATGCGCTTCGATGGCCCTCATCTCGGCCAGGCTCAGTGAGAGCTGACCCGACTTGCTGATCTGCACCAGCGCGTCGTCGCCCAGTCCGCGGATCGGCACCTCCACCCGGTGGAAGTGGTAGACTTGACCCTGCCCCAACCGATCGAAAGGCAGTTCGCCGAGGACGGCCTGCTCGACCGCATCGTTGGCCAGCACGCGCTGGATCAAGCGGGAGAGGGTCTTGGCGGGTCCCTCGATCCGATAGGTCCGGATCGTCCGGACATTCGCGACGGCGTAGCCCAGATCGGTCAGGAGCGCCCGGGCACTTTCGGCCTCCGGGTCGGTCACTCCCGGCCTGGGGAGGACGTGGACCACCCCGTCGGCTCTCGACCCCACGGGACGAATCGACGCGACCTCCACGACCGGATCGATCAGGACCTCCCGCGCCGCCCGCTCGAGTTCGGCCTGCGAGATCTCCCCCTCGACCAGGAACCCACGGCTGGCCTGGATCGACCAGGGCCCGCCCAGGCCCAGCTCCGCGGCCTCGACCGCCAGCCGCTCGCCGACGTGATCCGCTTGTCCCGGGGCCGGTTTGATCTGAAGGTGCCAGAGCATCGGTCGTGTGGTGGCTGGTGGCTACTGGCTCGTGAAGACCACTTGAGCAGGGGCTGGTGGCGTCGCGAGTGTCTTCGGGGTAGTGGTTGGTGAGGATTGCTTCAAAGATTGTGGCGGATTGATCGGTTTTCCCACTGGCCACCAGCCACCAGCCACTAGCCACTCGAGAACAGGTCTCGGCGCTGCCGGGCCTGTTCCCACCAGTGGCGGATGCTCTCTTCGTCGTCGGTCATCAGGGCATACTTGAAGCCGGCGAGGCGATCTTGCAAGGAGTCCAGGGCTTTGAGCAGGGGTCCGCGGTTTTCGCGAAAGATGGCGGTCCAGAGGCTGGTATCGGCCGCCGCGACCCGTGTGCCGTCGCGATAGGCGCCCGCGGCCAGGGGAAGCCACTCGACGGGGACGGTCCCCGCGAGTGCCGCGGCCAGCGCGTGGGGCAGATGGCTGGTATAGGCCAGGATCTCATCGTGCTCGGCTGGCCCCATCTCGAGCACGCGGCAGCCGAGGGCCGACCAGAAGTCCCGGGCGCGGCGCAGGCGGTCGGCGCGGGTTCGCGGCGTAGGGGTCAAGACGCACGGGCGGCCGTCGAAGAGATTGGCCCGGGCGTGGGCCGCGCCCCGGCGCTCCGAGCCGGCGACCGGGTGGGCACCGACGAAGACCGCTCCGCTGCGCGGGTGGCGCTCCACGGCCTCGACGATTTGCCGCTTCGCGCTGCCGGCGTCGGTCACCAGGACGCCGGCCGGCGCCGCCTCCGTCGACCGCCGCACATCCTCGGCCACGCGGTCGACCGGCGTGCAGATGACCACGACCGACGCGCCCGCCACTCCCTCGCTCAGCTCGGTCGTCCCCCGGTCGATCGTCCCCAGCCGGACCGCCTGGTCCAGCCGCGCCGCATCACGCCCCACCCCCACCACCTCGGAGGCAAGCTTCCGCGTGCGCAGCGCCAGGCCGATCGAACCCCCGATCAGCCCGACACCGATGATCGCCACGGTCCTCAGTTGCTCCAAGGCTCGAAACCCTCGACGCGACGCGAAGCCAGCACGATTTGCCCAGAGGGACCACCTGCCTTAAGATGATTTTAGCCGGGCGCGGCCGGCTCCGCCACCGCTTTGGTCGGGGCGGTGAGGACCAAGAGCTATGAAAAGGACCGAAGTCAGCCAGGCGACGAACTCGCTGGGACAATACGCCCGCGAGCTCGAGCAGGACCCATTGGTCTTGACCGAGGGCGGCCATGCCATCGCAGTGCTCGTCCCCCTGGAGGACGCTGATTTGGAATCGCTGGCCCTGAGTCTGAGCCCGAAATTCCAGGCGGTCATCGAACGCGCCCGAGCAGAATATCGGGCCGGCGCCAGCCTATCGGAGGAAGACGTCCGGCGTGAGCGGGGAATCCAAGGGCCGGGGAGCAATGCGAGCGGCAGCGCGGGCCGGAGTTTGGTCGAGCCTCCCGCGAACTGGGCCAGCGGGATCAGGACGACATCGCCCGGGGTCACGGCCGCGGACTCGGCTGGAGGTCCGCCTCGGTGGATTCCGGCTCATCCGGACCGTACGCCCGAGCGAGTTGTTCCTGGCCAAACCCTCGCCAGTCTTGGCGCTCCGGCTCGGTCAGGAGGAATCGGGCGAAATCGATCAACTGGCGGAGCCGGTCCTCCGACAGGCCCTCCAGGAGCGGCTCGAGCTGGGCGCGTGCGTCCATGTCATTGGACTCTCTGACCCAGGGTCGAAGTCAACTGCGGATTCCATGATACTCAACCGGCCGGCGCGAAACAAACGGCATCGACAAGCGGCTTGAGAGCTCATCCAGTCGACGGAAAGAGGAAAGGTCGGAGGGCCTCAGCCATGGCCTGGGCTGACTTCCAGCGGTCGCGCGGCTGTTTTTGCAGGGCCTTGAGCAGCACGCGCTCCAGCCCTTCGGGGGCGTCGGGGCGGAAGGCGCGCAACGGGACGGGCGGATGCTGGAGGATGATCTCGTAAGAACCCGCCTGCCGCGGGTCGAAGCCCAGATAAGGATAGCGGTTGGTCAGCAGGTAGAAGAGCGTGGCGCCGGCGCTGTAAATGTCGGCGGGCTCGCGGACGTCGCGGAAGTCGCGGATGTGGTCGGGCGAGATGAAGCCGATCGAGCCGCCGATATCGCCCTGGCGGGTCAAGGTGGTGAAGCCCTCCGTCTCGTCGAAGCTCTTGGCCAGGCCAAAGTCCGATAGCTTCACGCGCGGGCGGTGCGGCGGACCCATCACCAGCAAGTTCGACGGCTTCACGTCCCGATGCACATACCCCTTGGAATGCGCGTAGTCCAATGCCGAGAGCAGGTGCCGGCCAATCTGCGCGGCGGCATGGATGGGCATGGGCCCCTTCAGCGCCCGGGTCCATTCCAGCGCATTCTGACCGTCGACGTACTCCATCACGAGCTGGTACTGGCAATCGATCTCGTAGAGCTCGTAGAAGGCCACGATGCTGGGATGACACTGGCCGCCGGGCATCAGCAGGTCGCGCAGGACTTCGATCTCCCGGCGGAAATAGCCGTTGGCCTTCTCGCCGACGGCGCTGTTGGAGCTCATCATCTTGATGGCCACCGGCCGGCCCTTGGAAAGCTGCCGGGCGCGGAAGACTTCCCCCATGCCGCCGCCGCCGATCCTTTCCTCGATCAGGTAGTCCGGATCGGTCTTGGGGAACTTCAACCGCCGCGCCCGGCAATCGCCGCAGAGCCAGAGCCCGGACGCGTCGGCGCTGGATCGATCGCCATCCGGCAGCGGCTCCCCATCGTCCTCGATCGAACCGCGCTTTCCACAACCCGCGCAGGTCGCCTGGGACGGCGCGCCCTCGGTGGACTCGGCGAAGTGGACCAGGAACGAGCTCTCGCCGGCGGTAATCACGTCCCCCTCGCGGAGCAGCACTCGCTCGACCCGCAGGCCATTGACCTTGGTCCCGTTGGTACTCTTCAAATCAATCAGGTGGCAGAGCGGCGGCTGGTTCTCGATCCGGAAATGCTCGCGGGACAGCAGCAAATCCTTGGTCATGGGGAAGTGGACGCGCGATGACCGGCCCACCATGAACGTCTGTCGGCGGTCGATCAAGTATTCCTGACCGGAGTGGGGGCCTGACGTGACCCGGATCACCACCGCCATCGGGTTCTCCCTCGACTTGCGATTCCACCACTCCTTTTTAATCGAAACGCCTCCTGGAATAAACCCGGCAGCGGGGATTTTGACTCGCGCCGGCGTTCGGGAATCGGTCCGAGCCGGGGCCGCCCGGTGCCCTCATCCCGCCCCGGAACCGGCGTCGTGACTCTCCTCCGCCGGTGTCGACTCGCTGCCGGCCCGCTGATGGTCCAGGGCCAGCTCGCGCACGCGCCGCAGGTCCACCTTGCCGGTTGCGGTGATCGGGATCGCGGCGACATGGAGGAAATCCTTGACGGCCGGCACCCAGAGCTTGGGGAGCGGTCCGGATGCGAGCCGATGCTGGACCTGCGCCGGCGCCATGCCCAGGTCGCTATACACGACCACCAGCCGCTCGCCATGCTTGGGATCGGGGAGTCCCAGGACCGCCACGTGCTGCTCATCGACCCCCGTGATCTCCAGGATTGCTGCCTCCACACTCAGATGCGGGACCATCTCCCCGGCGATCTTGGAGAACCGGCTCATGCGGTCGGTGATCCGGAGGAACCCATCGGCGTCGACCATGCCCAGGTCCCCGGTATTATACCAGCCGTCGCGGATCACCTGGGCCGTGGCCTCAGGCCGGTTCAGGTAGCCGACCATGACCTGCGGCCCCTTCACGGCGAGGACGCCCTCCGCGCCCGGGGGCAAGTCCGCGCCGGTCTCCGGATCCATCGTCTTGATCGCGGTACCGGGCAACGGCAGACCGACCGTGCCCGGTCGATTGCCGTACACCTTCCTTCCTCCGGGGAGCTCGACCTCCTGCGGCACATTCACGGCGACGACCGGCGAGAGTTCCGTACAGCCGTAGCCTTCCAGCGGCTGGATTCCCAGCCGTTGCTGGATGTCGCGGGCCAGTTCGGGCTTGAGCTTCTCGGCCCCCAGGATCAGGTGGGTGAGCGTCCGGAACTGGCCGGGCTCGCACCCCTTGAGGTAGTAGCGCGTGAACGACGGCGTCCCCACCAGCAGCGTCGCCTTGTGCTCCGCGCACAGCTTGCCGATTGTCCGTGCATCCAGGGGGTTGAAGTGGTAGACCACCTTCTTCCCCAGGACCAGCGCCGTCCAGATCGTGACCGTAAAGCCGAACGAGTGGAAGAAGGGGAGGATTCCCAGCAGGACGTCGTCAGGCTTGAGGTGGACCTGCTGCTCGATCTGGTAGGCATTGCTCAGGATATTGCGGTGCGACAGGACGACCCCCTTGGGGTCGCCGGTCGAGCCCGACGTGAAGATGACCGTGGCCTCCGCATCCAGCCGGTCATCGCGCAGTCCCGGCACGAAGCCGCCCAGGGCCCCGATCGGCACCAGCTTGGCCACTGCCGCGGCCCAGAGCTTATCGGTCAGCCGGACCTGCTGGGGGATCTCCTCCAGCAGGATCAACTGACCCTTGGGCACGATCTTGAACTTGTCCAGCACCTTGGCCGAGGTCACCACGTGCGTGATCCCGCACTGGTCGACCGAGGAATCGACGACCGCCTGGCTGGCGCTGTAGTTGAGATTCACCGGGACCTTGCCCCAGAGCGAGACGGCCAGGTTGGCCACCGCGGCGGGGACCGTGGGGGGGACCATCAGCCCGAGATGCGCGGCCTCGCTCCAGGTCCGCGCCAGGACCCGGCCCAGCACCAGGGCACGCAGGAACGTCTGCCCGTAGGTCAAGGTGGCGCCGGTACTATCGCTAATCGCGACCCGCCAGGGGTGGGCGCGGACCTCGTGGACCAACGCGCGGGGGAGCGAACGCCAGGCCGCGGGCAACGGCGGCAGCGGGCACCTCGGCGCGAATGGGCCCGAATCCCGGCCAACCTCCTGAGCGTTTGCCACGACGGTGCTCATGAGAGCAGCTCCTTGGGTCCGACCCCGGCACCGAAGTAGGTCAGGCTTGAGCCTGACGTTTCGGTCCTGTCAGGCTCAAGCCTGACCGACGAGATGACGGATGGTCGCCCCACAGACTAATTTACGCGAAACGGCCGACTCGAGCAACGGAGAGGTCAGTGCAGCACGGCCGCACCGCGCTATCCTCCGGTCCCGGCCATCCGCTCGAACTCGGCCTCATCGATGATCGGGATGCCGAGCTGCCGCGCCTTCTCCAGCTTGCTGCCGGCCTTGTCTCCGGCCAGGACATAGCTGGTCATCTTCGAGACCGAGCCGGTGACTTTGCCCCCCCGCTGTTTGATGATCGCCTCGGCTTCTTCGCGAGAGCGCTTTGGCAGGGTACCGGTCAGGACGAAGGTCTTCTCGGCGAAGGGGAGCTTGCGGCCGCCGGAGCGGACCGGCTGGAGGGATTGGGGATTCACGCCGACGGCCATCAGCTCATCCAGCAGCTTCTGGTGCTCGGGGTCCTGGAAATACTCGTGGATGCTGGCGGCGACGACCGGTCCGACCTCGGGGAGTGCTTCGAGCTCCGCCAGCGACATCCTGCGGAGCTGTTCCAGGGTCGGGACCCGACCGGCGATGATCTCGGCCATCCGGGTGCCAATGTGTCGGATCGTCAGTCCGGTGAGGAAGCGGTCGAGCGACCGGCTCTTGCTGGCCTCCAGCTCCCGGACCAGGTTCTCAGCCGACTTCTTCCCCATGCGATCCAGCTCGGCGAGCGTCCCGGCGTCCAGCCGGTAGAGGTCGGCCAGGCTCCGCACCAGCTTCTTGTCCACGAGCTGCTGGATCAGCTTCTCGCCCAGGCCGTCGATGTCCATGGCGTCGCGGTGGGCGTACCAGCGGAGCCACTCCTTGAGCTGGTCGGGACATTTCGAGGGGGGATTGGAGCAGTAATAGTCGACCTCATCGGCCGACCGCCGGGTCGGCGCGGCGCAACTGGGACACGTCCGGGGAAACTGGAAGGCCGCCTCGTTCCCCTTGCGCGCATCGGCTTCGACCCGGACCACCTGGGGGATGATCTCGCCGGCCTTCTGGATCACGACGGCGTCGCCGATGCGAATGTCCTTGCGCTCGAGCTCGTCCGCGTTGTGCAGGCTGGCGCGCTTGACCGTGGTCCCCGCCAGGTGGACCGGCTCGAGCTCGGCGACTGGAGTCAGCTTCCCCGTCTTGCCCACCTGGACGGTGATCCCCACCAGCCGGGTCACCGCCTGTTCGGCCTCGTACTTGAACGCGATCGTCCACCGCGGGCTCTTGCTCCGCGCGCCCAGCCGCTCCCGCTGATTCAGGTCATCGACCTTGATGACCAGGCCGTCGGTCTGGAAGTCCAGCGTATTGCGCTGATCGCTCCAGCGCTGGGCATGGTCGATCACTCCTTCGATCGAGTCATAGGTGGTGGTGTGGGGGCTCACGGGGATGCCCCATTGCTTCATCAAACGGGTGAGGGCGAAGTACGATGATTCGTGGATGCCCTGGTACTCGCCCAGTCCATGCGAGACGAATCGGAGCCGGCGCCGGCCGCACAGCTTGGGATCGAGGAGCTTGAGCGATCCCGCCGTCGCGTTCCGCGGATTGGCGAACGGGACTTCCGCGGCGGCGCGGCGCAGCTCGTTGAGCCGGAGCAGCTCGGAATTGGTCATGTACACCTCGCCCCGCACCTCCAGCACGGAGGCCGGGCAGTCGTGGAGGGTGAGGGGGACCTCCTGGACGGTCTTCAGGTTGGCCGTGATGTCATCGCCGCGCTCGCCGTCGCCGCGCGTCGCTCCCAGGACCAGCCGGCAATTCTCGTAGCGGAGCGAGACGGCCACTCCATCGACCTTCAGCTCGACGACATACCGCACCGGCTCATCGCGGTTCAGCCCCCGGCGGACCCGGGCATCCCACTCGCGCAGCTCGTCGTAGGAGTACGTGTTGTCGATCGAGAGCATGGGGACCACGTGCCGGACGGTCGCGAAGCTTTCCAGCGGCTGGCCGCCGACCCGCTGGGTCGGACTATCCGCCGTGATCAGCTCGGGATGCTCCCTCTCGAGCTGGGTCAGCCGCTCCATCATCCGGTCGTACTCGCGATCGCTGATCTCCGGATTCGCCTCCACGTAGTAGAGGTAATTATGACGGTTCAGCTCCGAGCGCAGCCGCGCGACTTCGCGCTGAATCTCTTTGCTCGCCATGAACGGCCTCCTCAGTCCTCACGACGGGTCTTGGCGCTGCTTCGACTTCGACCGCGGCGCGAACCACGGGTCCGTGGCCATCGCCAGGATCCCGGCCAGCAGCATCACGAGGAACTCGATGGCCAGGGTCAGCGGGCCATTGCGGTCGAGCCAGTCGGCCAGCGCGCGCGAGGCCGCGCCGGGTTGCCGCCGCGCCGGGTCTGGCATGAGCACGTACGGGCTCACCAGGTATCCCAGGGCCGTCAGCACGAACAGCGTGCTGGTGCCGAGCAGGATCACGAAAAAGGGATTGGAGAAGACCTCTCTCCGTGGCGGCCCGGCCATGACGATCCCCTTCCCGGCCGTTGCCCGTTACGACCCGGCGGAGACCCACTCCTCGCCTGCGATCGTGTAGTCGACCAGCTCCTCCGGGCGAAACCAGAGGGCCAGCTCGCGCGCCGCCGACTCGGGGCTGTCGCTACCGTGGACCAGGTTGTTCTGCTTGCTGATCGAGAAATCACCGCGGATGGTCCCCGGCGCGGCGACCACGCCGTTGGTCGCACCCAGCAGGTTCCGCAGCACCGCGATGGCTTCGTTCCCCTCCAGCACCCCCACGATCACCGGCGCGCTGGTGATGAATGCGATCAGGCCCTCGAAGAACGGCTTCCCCTGGTGCTCGGCGTAGTGCCGCTCGGCCATGGCACGGTCGACGCGGATCAGCTTCAGCGCGACGATCCGCAGTCCCTTGGCTTCACAGCGCTGGAGGATCGATCCGACCAGCCGGCGCTGAAGGCAATCAGGCTTGAAGATGATCAGGGTTCGTTGCATGGAAATCCAGGTCATTTTCCGGATAGTGATGATCTTACGCGATTTGTGTAGTCTATTCCGGGTCGAGCGGGCTCGCAACCTCAAGCCCCGGCGCCCGGGCGCTGCGGTTCAACGATCCGCCAGGCGAGCTCCTGGTACGAGTCGGGATCGAGCCGCCAGACGTGAACCTCCGGCGCCGCGCCCATCAGCGAGACGATGATCCGCGGCACGGGTCCGTAATGGTTCTCCTGGAGGTCTGTCCGGCTGGGGACGGCCGGCCAGCGAGGGTGGGAGTGGTAGATTGCGAGGATCTCCGCCCCGCGCTGGCGCAGCGCCACGACCGCGTCGATCAAGTCGCGCGGGTCGGCGTCGTAGCGCGTCTCGCTGGCCGCGGCGTTGCGCAGGGGGTGGAACGATGAGACCCGCGGCGCGAGACCGCCCAGGATGCCGCAGCACTCCTGCGGCGCCTCGCGCAGGCAATGCGCCACCATCGCGTCGTGCAGGTCGCGCGGGATCTCCAGGACAACCGGGTCACTGGTGGGGGGAGCAGGCTCTTCCAAGGCTGTCGAGTCGCCAGGCAAAAACGGGAGGTCGCGGTCACTCGGGGAACAGCGGTGTCGAGAGGTAGCGTTCGCCGAGGTCGGGGAGCACGACGACGAGCAATTTGCCGGCATTCTCAGGTCGCGAAGCGACCTGAATCGCCCCGACGACGGCCGCGCCGCTGGAGATGCCGCAGAGCATGCCCTCTTCGCGAGCCATCCGGCGGGTCATCTCGAACGAATCCTCATCGCGGACGGTCACCACGTCGTCGATGATCGAGGTGTTGAGCACCTCGGGGATGAAGCCGGCGCCGAGGCCCTGGAGCTTGTGCGGACCCGGCCGCAACGGCTCCTTCTTCCGCATCTGGGTGATCACCGGCGAGTTGACCGGCTCGACCGCGATCATCCGCACCGAAGGCTTGCGGCTTTTCAGGACCTCGCCGCAGCCGGTGATCGTGCCGCCGGTGCCGATCCCGCTGACCACAATGTCGACCTTGCCGTCGGTGTCGCGCCAGATCTCCTCGGCGGTCGTGCGGCGGTGGATGGCGGGGTTGGCGGGGTTCTTGAACTGCTGGGGCATGAAGGCATTGGGCGTGTTCTTGACGAGTTCTTCGGCCCTGCGGACCGCCCCGGGCATCCCCTCGGCGGCGGGCGTCAGCACGATCTCGGCACCGAAGGCCTTGAGCAGCCGCCTCCGCTCCAGGCTCATGCTCTCGGGCATGGTCACGATCAGGCGATAGCCGCGGGCCGCACAGGTAAACGCCAGGGCGATCCCCGTATTGCCGCTGGTCGGCTCGATGACCACGGTGTCCTTCGTAATCCGGCCCTCCGCTTCGGCCGCGTTGATCATCGAGACACCGATCCGGTCCTTCACCGACCACAGCGGGTTGAAGTTCTCCAGCTTCGCCACCACGTCGGCCTGACAGCCGCGCGTCACGCGACGCAGTCGGATCAGCGGCGTGTTGCCAATCGTCTCCGTGATATCCTCGTAGATTCGTCCGCGAAAGCCATTGGTCCCGGCCGTCGACATGATTCGCTCCCTCCTGAAACCCATACCAGGCCAAGATTCTAGTCGAGGATCGCTGCGGGAACAAGGCTCGATCGTCCGATCAGCCCGCCCGTCTCAAGAGTGCATCTGGATGCGTGGCGGCGTGCACGCCCACGCACCGGCCGGGGGGAATCCCCTTGATGGCGCGCCGGGTTGGTCTCAGAATCCTTCCGGATCGAGTTGAGGTCAACGACTCGGATGATCACGGCCGGGGAGAGACCCTCTTCCGGCCTTCGGCCATACCTGGGATGCTGCTTCGCCGATGATCTATTCGAAGGTTTACATCGATTCGATTGGGTACGAGATCGCTCCTGTGGTCGTGTCGTCGGTCGAAATCGAGCGGCGGCTGAAGGATCTCTACGCGGTGTTGCACCTGACCGAGGGGCAGCTCGAGGCGCTGACGGGGATCGCGGAGCGGCGGTGGTGGGAGGACGGTCATCGCCTCTCGGACGGGGCGATCGCCGCCGCCGGCCGCGCCCTGGAGGCCTCGACCGTGCGGGCGGATCAGCTCGACGCCTTGATTTACGGCGCGGTCTGCCGCGAGTATTTCGAGCCGGCGACGGCGTGCCGGGTGGCCGCGGGCATCGGAGTGAATCCCGAGGCCGCGGTCTACGATGTGAGCAACGCCTGTCTGGGCGTGCTCAACGGCATGGTGGAGATCGCCAACCGGATCGAGTTCGGCCAGATCCGGGCGGGGATGGTGGTGGCCTGCGAGGCCTCGCGCGCGATCAACGAGATCGTGATCGAGCAGTTGCTCCAGAAGCGGAGCATGGATTTCTTCAGGCTGTCGCTGGCGACGCTCACCGGCGGATCCGGGGCCGTGGCCGTGTTGCTGACCGACGGCTCGTTCGCGGCGCGCCCGGGACGGAAGCTCATCGGCGGCGCCTGGCGGACCGCCCCGCAGTTCCACGGCCTTTGCCGCTGGGGTATCGAGGCGGCGCATCCCGGCGACTCCCAGGAATTCCACCAGTTCACCGCGACGGATTCGGCGGCTGTGCTGGCACACGGAGTCGAGCTGGGCGCGCAGACCTGGCGGGCGTTCTTGAACCGGATGGACTGGTCCGCTGAGCAGGTGGACAAGGTCATCTGCCACCAGGTGGGGGCCTCGCACCGCGACACGATCCTCAAGCTGCTGGGCATCCCGGAGTCGAAGGATTTCCCCACGTATCCCTACCTGGGCAACATGGGCACCGTCTCGCTCCCCTTGACCGCCGGGCTGGCCGAGGATCGGGGATTCCTCCAACCCGGCGACCGGGTCGCCTTCCTCGGGATCGGCAGCGGGCTCAATTGCATGATGCTGGGACTGGAGTGGTAGCCACGCCATGAGAACGACCGCGACGAGGAATCCTGTCTTGCAGCAATTCCTGGCCGACCACCCCGGGCGGGATCTCGACCGCGCGGGCCTGCGCCTCCACTTCATCGACGAGGGCTCGGGCGAGCCGGTGGTTCTGCTCCACGGCAACCCGACCTGGTCGTTCCTTTACCGGCATCTGATCGAGGCACTGTCCGACTCGTATCGCGTGATTGTGCCCGACCAGATTGGCTGCGGGCGCTCCGACAAGCCCGATGATTCACGGTATGATTACACGCTGGCCAGCCGGGTCGACGATCTCGAACTCTTGCTCGATCGCCTGGGCCTCGATCGCGAGCTGACCCTGGTCCTGCACGATTGGGGAGGCATCATCGGGCTGACCTACGCGGCGCGGCATCCGGAGCGGATCGCGCGGCTGGTCGTCGCCAACACGGCGGCATTCCATAAGCCTGCGGGGAAGTCGTTCCCCTGGGTGCTCTCACTCTTCCGCGACAGGGTGCTGGGCGGTTGGCTGGTGCGGGGCCTCAACCTGTTCGTCCGCGGCACCACCTGGATCGGATGCCAGGAACGCCGGCTGTCGCGAGCCGAGCGCGACGCGTATGCCGCTCCCTATGATTCGTGGGCCCATCGGATCGCCATCCACCGGTTCGTCCAGGATATCCCGTTGCGACCCGGAGACCGTAGCTATGAGCTGATCTCCTGGGTCCAGGACCGCCTCGGCCTGCTGAATGCGATCCCGATGCTGATTCTCTGGGGGATGAGGGATTTCGTCTTCGACGGCCCGGTCCTGGACGAGTGGGTGCGGCGGTTCCCGGCGGCCGAGGTCCATCGCTTTCCCCGGGCTGGACACCTGGTCTTCGAGGATCAACGAGACGCCATCAACGGCCTGGTGCGGTCGTTCCTCGCGGCCCATCCTTTGATTCGGGAGCCGGTCGGTTGAGTCGAACGCCTACAGTCGCCGAGACGTCGAATATCGCCAGCCACTTGAGTGTCATGGCACGCCGGCAGCCCTACACCCCGGCCGTTGTCGTCCCGGCGGGGCGTGCGGCTTCCGGCCGCGTTCGCTATACGCACCTGACTTACCTCCAGCTCGACCGGGACAGCGATGAGCTCGCGTGCGGCTTGAGGGCGATCGGGATCGGCCGCGGGAGCCGGGCCGTCGTGATGGTTCCTCCAAGCCTTGACTTGTTCGCGCTGGTCTTCGCGCTGTTCAAGGCGGGGATCGTGCCCGTCTTGATCGATCCGGGGATGGGCCTGCGCAACCTGGGCCAATGCTGTCGCGAGGCGGCGCCAGCGGTGTTCATCGGCATCCGCAAGGCGCTCTGGGCACAGTGGACCTGGGGTTGGGGACGCGATACGGTGCGGCAGCTCATCCTGGTCGCGCCGGGCCGGATGGGGATCGGTCTGAAAACGCTCGATGACGTTCGGCGCGCGGGTCGGCAGGCGCGGTGTCTCGGACAGCACCCGTCTCTCGACCCCGAGTCCATCCCGGCCGATGAGATGGCGGCGATCCTGTTCACCAGCGGCAGCACGGGCCCGCCCAAGGGGGCGGTTTACACTCACGGCATCCTCCACGCGCAGGTCGAGCTGATCCGGGATCTCTTCGGGATCGAGCCCGGCGAGATCGATCTCTGCACGTTCCCCCTGTTCGCCCTCTTCGCGCCCGCGCTGGGGATGACGGCGATCGTTCCGGACATGGACCCGACCCGGCCGGCGCGGGCCGATCCTGCCAGGATCGTCGAGGCGATCGAGGACTTCGGCGCGACCAACCTGTTCGGCTCCCCCGCCTTGCTTCGCCAGCTCGGACGAGGAGATCCGGCATCGCTCACACGGCTGCCGAGCTTGAAACGGGTCGTCTCGGCGGGTGCGCCCGTCTCCGCGGCCATCCTGGAACGCCTGGCTGGCCGGCTGGTGGCACCGGCGGAGGTCTATCCGACCTACGGGGCCACCGAAGCCCTGCCGGTCGCCTCGATGGGCAGCAGCGAGGTCCTGGGCCAGACGCGAGCGGCGACCGACGCCGGCGCGGGGGTCTGCGTCGGCCGGCCGGTCGACGGGATTGACGTGCGGATCATCCGCATTTGCGATGATCCCATCCCGACCTGGTCCGACGACCTGGTGGTACCGGATGGCACGATCGGCGAGATCGTCGTCTCCGGGCCGATCGTCACGCGTGAATACTTCGGCCGCCCCGAGGCCACTCGACTGGCCAAGATCCTCGATCCGGAGCGATCTCTCCTGTATCACCGCATGGGCGACGTGGGCTATCGCGACGACCAGGGGAGGCTCTGGTTCTGCGGGCGCAAGTCGCACCGGGTCATCCTGGACGACCAGACCCTCTTCACCATCCCTTGCGAGGCAATCTTCAACACTCATCCCGCGGTCTTCCGCTCGGCACTCGTGGGGGTGAACCGAGGGGGCGAGAGGATTCCGGTGATCTGCATCGAGCCCGTCCGGCGGCTGGCGCGCGGGGAACGGGACCGCGTCCGCAGCGAGCTGCTCGAACGAGCCGCCGGATTCACCCAGACCCGGCGGATCCGCACGATCCTGTTCCACCGGGCCTTCCCCGTCGATATCCGCCACAACTCCAAGATCTTCCGCGAGCAGCTCGCCGTCTGGGCGGCGCGGAGGTGCTCGTGACCGGCGCGGGGCTCGGCACGGTGCTGGTCACCGGTGGTGGTGGTTTCCTGGGCACGGCCGTGATCCGGCTGTTGAGACAGCGGGGTCTCTCGGTCCGCAGCATGGCTCGGCGCGCGTATCCCCATCTCCGGCAGCTCGGCGTCGAGGAGTGCCAGGGGGATATCGCCGAGCTGGAGTCCGTGATCCGAGCCGTCGAGGGCTGCGACACCGTCTTCCATACGGCGGCCAGGGCGGGGATCTGGGGTCCGGAGTGGGAGTATCATCAGACCAATGTCCAGGGGACCCAGAATGTGATTGCGGCCTGCCGGGCCGCCGGCTCGCGCCGGATCATTTTCACGAGCTCGCCGAGCGTGGTGTTCAACGGCCGGGACCTGGAGGGGGTCGACGAGTCGGCCCCCTATTCGAGCCGGTTCGAGGCCGCCTACCCCAAGACCAAGGCGCTGGCTGAGCAGAGCGTCCTGCGGGCGAACTCCCCCGAGCTGGCCACCCTCTCGCTGCGCCCGCACTTGATCTGGGGACCCGGCGACAACAACCTCCTCCCCCGGATCATCGCGCGGGCCCGGAGCGGCCGGCTCCGTCGCATCGGCCGCCGCAACCCGCTCATCGACCCGATTTACATCGACAATGCCGCCGAAGCGCACCTGCTGGCCGCCGATCGGCTCGAGCCCGGCTCATCCATCGCCGGCAAGGCGTACTTCATCACCCAGGGGGAGACGATCCCGCTCTGGGACATGATCGATCGGCTCCTCGGGGCGGCGAACATGGGTCCGGTGCGGCGGTCGATCGCGCGGCCGCTGGCGCTGGCGGCGGCGGGCCTGCTCGAGGCCGCCTATCGGCTCACAGGCCGCCGGGAGGAGCCCCCCATGACGCGGTTCCTGGCACGGCAGCTGTCGACAACCCACTGGTTCAACATCGATGCCGCCCGCCGCGATCTCGGCTACGAGCCCCGCGTGAGCATTGCCGAAGGACTGGCTCGGCTGGAACGATGGCTGAAGTGCGGCGTGGTCGCCTGAATCGTCCGGTTGACTCGCTGGTCCCGCTCCCCGCTCGAGTCCCGTCCTCAGGCGAAATCCGACCATCGTGGTTGGCTGAAGCGAGTTCTCCCGCTCATCGGCCTTTCGCTCGGGATTGTGATCCATTACTATTGTGATGATGGATGACACTCGGCTGGGTCTGACTCGCGCCACGCCCGGCCGCCAGCAATTCCAGACCACCTGCTGGAGCCAGGTCCTGGCCGTGCGCGACGGCCCGTCAACGGCAGCCCGCGCGGCACCGGCGGCGCTCTGCGATGGGTACTGGTATCCGCGTTACGACCTTCCTGAATACGAACACGAGCAGCACTCAGAATGACTTCTTCGACTCGGCCACACCCTGACGGGTCGTCGGTCTACGCAGTCGCCACGATGGATACAAAAGGGCACGAACTGTGCTATGTGGCCGAGCGTCTGCGGGCGGCCGGAATCGCGGTCGTGACGATCGACGTCGGAACGAAGGAACTGCCGGTGGCCACTCCGGACGTGGACCGGGCCACCGTGGCCGACAGCCATCCCACCACCGCCGGACGCATCGCGGCGCGTTCTGGGGCGGACCGTGGCCAGGCGATCACGGCGATGAGCGATGCGTTGAGAGTGTACCTTCGCCGAGAGCATGAGCTGGGCCGGGTGGCCGGGGTGATCGGGATCGGCGGCAGCGGTGGTACGGCGCTGATCACGCCGGCGATGCGGGCGCTGCCGATCGGGCTGCCCAAGCTCATGGTCTCGACGGTCGCGAGTGGAAACGTCGCCCCTTACGTCGACTTCAGTGACATCACGATGATGTACTCGGTCGTCGACATCGCGGGCCTCAACGCCGTCTCGCGCCGGGTGCTGGGCAATGCCGCCGCCGCGATGGCCGGCATGGTTCAACACCCGGTCCCGACTTCGGGCGAGAAGCCGGCGCTGGGTCTGACCATGTTCGGCGTGACGACGCCCTGCGTGACGGCCGTGCGCGAGGCGCTCGAAGCCGTGGGCTTCGACTGTCTGGTCTTCCACGCCACCGGCACGGGCGGCCGCGCGATGGAGGCGCTCGTCGAGGCCGGCCTGATCCAGGGCGTCCTGGACATCACCACCACGGAGGTCGCCGATGAAGTGGTCGGCGGCATCCTGCCGGCCGGACCCCATCGCTTCGAGGCGATCCTCCGGGCCGAGGTTCCCTATGTCTTGAGTCTCGGTGCCCTCGACATGGTGAATTTCGGCGCGCTGGCGACCGTGCCCGAACCGTTCCGGAACCGCCGGCTCCAGGTTCACAACGCCCAGGTCACCCTGATGCGAACGACCCCTGAGGAGAATCGCCGAGCCGCCCGCTGGATCGCGGCGAAGCTGAACCGCGCGCGGGCTCCGTTCCGCATCCTCATCCCGGAGGGGGGGCTCTCCGCGATCGATGCGCCCGGTCAGCCGTTCCATGACCCTGAGGCCGACGCCGCGCTCTTCGATGAGCTGGAGTCGGCCGTGCTCCCGGCACCCGGCCGCTTGATCCGACGCCTTCCATTCCATATCAATGACCCCGGCTTCGCGCAGGCCCTGGTTGAGGAATTCCTGAGAGCGTTCGGACAAAAGGATGAGAAAGCCCTCGTTCCCGCCGGCCCGCCTGGAGGCGGTGGGGAGCGGCTTTCCTCGCCCTGGAACGGCGGCGGTCCTTAGCCAGGGGTGGAACCCCTGGACCAAAAGCGACGACGCCCCTCCCCTGCCCAGCCCCGACGGGCGACGGTGCGACGATTGCGCCCCGGGTTGCTGTCGCCCTGACAGGGCTCCTCCACCCGAAACCAGCCCACGATGGGGGATGCCGTCTCGGGTCCTCCAGGGGCTTTACCCCGGGCTCTTGACCGCCGGCCCTCCGGGGCGTTCCACACCGTCCCGCATTGGTTCCCAACGCTCCAAGTCTCACTCCCGCGTTCTCACGCCTTTCGAAGCTCCGGACCAGGGCGGTTCGATCGGAGTCGAACGGGTTTGACCTGGCTCGTTTCGACCGCGCGGAGTCCGTCCCGACTTCATGGCCGGATCCCTGTTCCACCGGGCCGCTTCCACCCGGATTTCCCTCGTCCTCTTCAGTTTGACCCTCCTGATGACCGATCTTGACAGGCGTTCAGACAACCCCTCGCGGGCGGGCGGTGTGGCTCGCGGTCGACGCCGTCCAGGTGCCTTCCCGAGGCGGCGCTGCGATCGTGGTCTTGATCTTGAACTAAGCTGAAGGCAAAGGGGGCGGATGTGATCAGTCGCAAGCTCATCGGGATGGCAGGGATGATGACGATTGTCCTGGGAGGTCTCCTCGGTCTGGCAAGGGCGGGCGAGGACGCCGGGGCCAAGGACGGCGTCGACGCCAAGGCGGCGTTCGCCCGGCTCAAGACCCTGGCCGGCACCTGGAAGGGCCAGATCCTCTCGGCCCACAAGCAGGAGCACGCAGACACACATGCTCCTGAACCGACGGTCACCTATCGGCTGACGGGTGCCGGCAGCGCCCTGGTTGAGACCCAGTTCCCCGGCACCGGTCATGAGATGGTCTCGGTCTACCATCTCGATGGCGAGGATCTGTGCATGACCCATTACTGCGCGGTCGGCAACCAGCCGCGGGTGAAGCTCGACCGGGTCCATTCCCGGGCCGATCACCTGATCTTCGTCTTCGATGGGGGCACCAACCTCAACCCCAAGAAAGACATGCACATCCACGGCCTGGAGGTCACATTCCACCCCGACGGCCGAGTGACCAGCGCCTGGGAAGGCTATCAGGGCGGCAAGCCGGCCGGCACCACCTCCTTTGTCATGACTCGGCAGGGCGGAAGCGGCCACGATTGACAGGAGCGGCCGTGCGATCCGAGCCAGTGAAAGCTGGGTGCATAGAGCGCGCTATTTTCAATCGAGCGGGAATGTGTCAGAGTGTGGAACTCAGAGGCCGCGAAGTGGGGGACCCCTCCGGCCTCTTCAGGCCTCGGCTCCCGCCGGGGCAGCCCTCGGGTCGGCCCGCGTCGGCTCGCGTGTGCAACGCCATGCCGGCCGCCCCTGGCCTTGCCGCCGGGAGGACCCAGCGTCCAGTGATCCGAGGCACGACGTGGGGCTCACCGCTCCCCTTGGGTAAATTCCTCGCAGTCTCTCTCGATCGACAACCGGAGGAGCGCGATGGTCGAGCTGGAATTCTGGGACGAGCAACGCGGCGTCACGCTGGCCCGTGTCTCAGGACGCGATCCCGCCACGATCCCGGCGACCGGCGATGGCGTGTACATCCCGGCCGCCGATCAGTCTGGCGTCTACGTTCACATCCAGGTCAACTCGCGGCAGTTCTACTACAGCCAGGAAGGAGATCTCGTCACAATCCGGATCCTCTGCGCCGTCTTGTAACCCAGTGTCCCAGCGCCGTATTCCCATACCCTCCGAGTGGCCCTGGCCCTCGGCCGCGACAGTACCACCGTTGCAAGCAATTATGTTATTTTGTGTACATAATTGCGATCAATCATGATCGACAGGCGTGGATGGGGACCAACCGGCGGTGGAACCGGAGCGGGCGGAGTGCTGGGCGACCGCGGGCGGCTCCGCCGGCCCCGGAGGAGGACTCCGTTCTGTTTGACAGGGCAATGCCCTAGAATCATCGTGCGGCACCATCGGGCCGGCACGGTCCAGGCGAGGCGCCGGTTTGAGCACGAGCGGCTCGGCGTCGTTCACAGGCCGTTTGGGTTCCCGGGAGCGGGTCGGGTGGTGCCGGCCCGCACGAGGGACCGGCCGCCGCGTCGGGGGGCCGACCTGCCCGATCCGGTCGGACTGGGCAACCGGGTCGCGCCGGCAAGGGAACGTCCAGGGCATGAATTCACCGTCCACCGAGTTGACCACTCCGTCGGGTCGCGCGGTCGACCCGGGACCCGTCGTGCTGATCGACCCGCGGAGTGAGGGTCCGATCCGTGCGCAGCGCCTGGGCTTGCAGGGGCTGGAGGACCAAGCGGCACGCCTGGCGCTGGCGTGCACCCTGGCGCCGCATCGCCGCGCCCGCAGCCCCTTGCTGCGGCGGTTCGTGCAGAACCGGCAGGTCCTCAAACGGGTTCACGCCCAGCTCGTCGCCCTGGGCGATCGGCGCGGGCTGCCGGGCACCGACGCGGAATGGCTGGTCGACAATTTCCATATCATCGCCGACTCGCTGCGCGAGGTGCACCGCGACCTGCCTCCTGGCTACGACGAGCTCCTGCCCAAGCTGTCGGTGCCGCCCCTGGCCGGCTATCCGCGGGTGCATGCGCTGGCCCTGGCGCTGGTCGCCCACTCCGACAGCGAGCTGGACGAGGCGCGGATCAACCGGTTTGTCCGGGCCTTCCAGGAAGTCAGTCCCCTGAGTATCGGCGAGCTGTGGGCCTTGCCGACGATGCTCCGCCTGGTCCTGCTGGAGAACCTCCGGCGTCTGGCCGAGCGGATGGTCTGGGGCTGGGAGGAGCGGCGGCGCGCCGAGCGCTGGACGGCGGAGTTTCTGGCCGGTGTCCAGGCCCAGGCCCATTCTCATCTCCCGGCCGATGCCTCCGAGACCGACGGGGCGAACCGGATCGTCCCCGGCCTCGATGGGCTGAGCGATCCGTTCGTGGTGCGGCTGTTGCAGCTCTTGCGCGACCAGGAGGGGGCGATGGCCGCGCTGGAGCGCCTCGAAGTCGAGCTGGCGGCCATCGGGTCGGACCCGAACGAGGTCCTGCGCCGCGAGCATCACACCCAGGCCGCCAACCAGGTGACGGTCGGCAACTGCGTGATCGGCCTCCGCTTGCTCTCGGCCATCGATTGGAACACGTTCTTCGAGCAGAGCAGCCACGTCGAGGCGATCCTCCACGAGGACCCCGCCGGGGTCTATCCCCACCAGGCCTTCGCGACCAAGGACCGATACCGGCGGACGATCGAGACCATCGCCCGGGGGTCGGACGCCGACGAGATCGCCGTGGCGCGGCAGGCGATCGCCATGGCCCGCGACAGCCGCGATCTGGGCGAACCCCGCGATCATGTCGGCTACTTTCTCGACGACCGCGGCCGGCACCAGCTCCGGGCCGCCTTCGGGTACCGGCCCGGCTGGGATGAGCGTCTCTTCGAATGGGTCCTGGACCATCCGGGGCTGGTCTACTTCGGCTCGATCGGCATGCTGCTGGCGGTCCTGATGGTCCTGGTCCTGGGTGTGGGCCTGGGGCCGCGGGCCGCCGCGTGGTGGCTGCCCCTGGTCGCGGCCAGCCTGCTCCTGCCGCTTTCCGACCTGGCCGTCGGGCTGGTCAATCATCTCCTGACCCTGCTGCTGCCGCCCCGGGTCCTCCCCAAGCTCGACTTCAAAGAGGGGATTCCTCCCGAGCAGGCCACCTTCATCGTCATCCCCTCGATGCTTGTCCGCGCCTCCAGCGCCGGGACGCTGGCCGAGCGGCTGGAGACCCACTACCTGGCCAACCCTGACCCGAGTCTCCGGTTCGCGCTCTTGACCGACTTCGCCGATGCCCCCAGCGAGACGATGCCCCAGGACGAGGACCTGATCCGCGACGCCCTGGAACGCATCCGCAACCTGAATCAACGCTATGCCAACGGGGGCCCGGACCGCTTTTTCCTGTTCCATCGCCGACGGCTCTGGAACCCCTCACAAGACTGCTGGATGGGGTGGGAGCGCAAGCGGGGCAAGCTGCTGGAATTCAACCGGCTGCTGCGGGGCGCCCGCGACACGAGCTACACCGTTTTGAGCGCCGAGCCGCCGCAGCAACCCCGGGTCCGGTTCGTCATCACGCTGGACGCCGACACCCAGATGCCGCGTGACGCGGTCGGCCGCCTGGTCGGCGCGCTGGCCCATCCCCTGAATCGCCCCCGATTCGACCCGCGCCGGGGCCGGGTGGTCGCGGGCTACGGCGTCCTCCAGCCGCGGATCGATTTCCACTTGCGGGCGGCCACCCACTCGCGCTTCGCTGCTCTGCTGGCCACCTCGGGCGGCATCGACCCCTATTCGACGGCGGCCTCCGATGTCTACATGGACCTCTTCGGCGTCGGCAGCTTCACCGGCAAGGGGATCTACGATGTCGATGCGTTCGAGGCGGCCACCGGCTGTACCTTCCCCGAGAACCGCATCCTCAGCCATGACTTGATCGAGGGGAACTACGCCCGCTGCGGACTGCTCAGCGACACCGAGCTGTTCGACGATTTCCCGGCGCGGTACCACGCCTACGCGCGCCGCGAGCATCGCTGGGTCCGCGGCGACTGGCAGCTCCTGCCCTGGCTGGGCCGGCGAGTGCCGCGCCCCGTGGTCTGTGGTCCGAGTTCGATCGCGGGCGGTGAGCTTGAGCAGCGGTCAGGGGCCAGTGGCCCGGCTCAAATCCAGAATCCAAAATCCCAAATCCAAGAGCGGCAGCCCAATCCCTTACCGGCCCTGGAACGGTGGAAGCTGCTGGACAACCTCCGCCGCAGCCTGGTGCCCCCTGCGCTGTTGGCCTTGCTGGTGCTGGGCTGGACGATCTTGCCCGGCTCGCCCTGGTTCTGGACGGCGACCGCCCTGGCGACGTTCGGGCTGCCTTTGTTCCAGATGGTCCTCTCGATCGTGATCGGCAGCGTCCGGGGCCAGACGCTGGCGCCGTTGCGGAAGTCGCGCGAGAGCCTGCTGGGGAAGATCGGTCAGATCCTGCTGGAGATCGTCTTCCTGGCGTATCGGGCGGTGCTGCTGCTGGACGCGGTGGTCCGCACGCTCGCGCGCCTGTTCCTGACGCGTCGCAGATTACTGGAGTGGGAAACGGCCGCCTCGACCGAGCAGCGGTTGGGGATCGACCTGGCGCACTTCCTCGCGATCATGTGGACGGCACCGGTCCTGGCGCTGGCGATCGGCGCGGCGGTTCTGGCGTTCCGCCCGGCCGCGCTGGTCGTGGCGGCTCCGTTCCTGGCCGCCTGGCTCTTCTCGCCCTACGTGGCCTTCCGCGTCAGTAGCCCGAAGGTGGTCGTCCGGACGGCCCTCTCCGAGCCGGAGCGCCGCGCCCTGCGGCGGATTGCGCGCAAGACCTGGCACTTCTTCGAGACCTTCGTCGGCGAGGAGGACCACTGGCTGCCGCCGGACAACTTCCAGGAGATTCCCGACGGCCGCGTCGCCCACCGCACCTCGCCGACCAACCAGGGGCTCCTGCTGCTGTCGACGCTCGCCGCCCATGACCTGGGTTATCTCAGCCTGAGCACGCTGGTCGACCGCCTGGAGCGGACGTTCGCGACGCTCGACCGGCTGGAGAAGCAGTGGGGCCATTTCTTCAACTGGTACCAGACGCAGACCCTCCAGCCGCTGCCGCCGCGTTACATTTCGACGGTGGATAGCGGCAACCTCCTGGGCTGCTTGCTCACGCTGGCCCATGGGCTGCGGGAGAAAGCCGCGGCGCCGCGGCTGGGGCCGGCGGTGATTCACGGGCTGGCCGACACCTTGGGGCTGGTCGCCGAGGAGCGATCGGGCGCGGCCGTTGGGCGGCTTTGGGCCCTGCTCGAGGCACCCCCGGGGGGCGAACTGGAGGAGTGGGCCACCTGGTTGGAGGCGTTCGAGAGCGGGGCCCATGAGCTGGCGGCCGAGGTGGGGTCGGGCTGGGCCGGCCGCCTGTGGGATCAGGTCCGGGCCTGGCAGGTCGAGCTGGCCGCGGCGCGCGATTCCGGAACGGAGCTGCTGGACCGGCTGGCTCGCCTGGCCGCAGCGGCCGAGTCCCTGGCCGAGGCCATGGACTTCCGCCCGCTCTATCGCCCCGAGCGCCACCTCTTCGCGATTGGCTACAACCTGGTGCAAGGGCGGCTGGATAACGCCTGCTATGATCTGCTGGCGTCGGAGTCCTGCTTGACCAGTTACCTGGCCGTGGCGCGCGGCCAGGCCCCGCGCCGCCACTGGTTCCAGCTCGGACGGTTGTTCATCCGCGCCGCCGGACGGGTCGGCTTGATCTCCTGGGGCGGGACCCTCTTCGAGTACCTGATGCCCCGGCTGATGCTCCGCAGCCTGCCCGGTACCCTGCTGCACGAGGCCGCCCAGACGGCCGTGGCGCGCCAGATCGAATACGGCCAGCAACTGGGACTCCCGTGGGGGATCTCCGAATCGGGCTTCGCGGCGCAGTACCTCGATGGCGACTACCAGTATCAGGCCTTCGGCGCCCCGGGGTTGGGTCTGAAGCAAGGGTTGGACCAGGATCGGGTCGTCGCGCCCTACGCCACGGCCATGGCCGCGATGCTGGCGCCGCGCGAGGCCCTGGCCAACTTCCGCCGGCTGACCCGGGAAGGCGCCGAGGGGGAATACGGCTACTACGAGGCGATCGACTATACTCCGGACCGCCTGCCCAAGGGCCAGCGCTCCGCGGTCGTGCGCTCCTACATGGCCCACCACCAGGGGATGAGCCTGGTGGGCCTGACCAACACCCTGCTGGCCGACGTGATGACGCTGCGGTTCCACGCCGAGGCGCGAGTGCGGGCCGTCGACCTGCTCTTGCAGGAGCGGGTCCCCGGCGACGCGCCGGTCGTCGAGGCTCCGCACGGGGGCGCGACCTTGGGGGCCGCGGCGGCCCCGGTGAGCCCCGACCAGGCGGCCGCGCCGCTGAGCCGCCGGCTGACGACCCCGGCGACGCCGGTGCCGCGGACCCACCTGCTCTCCAACACGCAATACCACGTGATGATTACGAACGCGGGGTCGGGTTTCAGCGTCTGCCGCGGCCTGGACATGACCCGTTGGCGCGAAGACGCCGCCCGCGAGGCCTGGGGCCAGTCCCTCTACGTGCGCGACCTTGGGCGCGGCGTCGTCTGGTCGGCCGGCTTCCAGCCGGTCTGCCGGCCCCCGGAGTCCTATGAGGTCGTCTTCGCCGCCGACAAGGCGACCTTCCGGCGCCGCGACCTGGGGATCGAGACGGTCCTGGAGGTGATCGTCTCGCCCGAGCATCGCGCCGAGGTCCGCCGGGTCAGCCTGATCAACCACGATTCCAGTCCGCGCGAGCTGGAGCTGACCAGCTCCGCCGAGGTGGTGCTGGCCCCTCGGGGTACCGACCTCAGCCACCCCGCCTTCGCCAAGCTGTTCCTGGAGACGGAGTGGCTCCCCGGTCCCGAGGCCCTGTTGTGCCGCCGCCGCAATCGCTCGGCCGGCGAGGCGGCGCTCTGGGCCGTGCAGGTCGCGGCGGTGGACCGCTCGGCCCGGGGCAGCGCGGCCGTGGGTGAGATCCAGTACGAGACCGATCGCGCCCGGTTCCTCGGCCGGGGGCGCAGCCCGGCCAACCCGGCGGCGCTGGAGGCCGGCTCGGTCCTCTCCGGCACGGTCGGCCCGGTGCTCGACCCGGTCCTGTGCCTCCGCCGCCGATTCCGGATCGAACCGGGCGGCTCGGCCGTGATGGCCCTGACCACGGCCTTCGCCGAATCGCGCGCCGAGGCGATAGCCCTGGCCGACCAGTTCCACGATCCGGGCGCCGCGACGCGCGCCTTCGAGCTGGCCTGGGCCCACATCCAGGTCGAGCATCGCCACCACGACCGCTCCGGTGAGGATGTCCACCTGTTCCAGCGCCTGGTCGCGCACCTCGTCTTTGCCGGCGAGGCGCTGCGGGCCGACCCCGCGGTGCTGGCGCGCAACCATCTGGGCCAGGAGGCGCTGTGGCGCTTCGGCATCTCCGGCGATCGGCCGATCGTCCTGGTCCGGATCGCGGCGGTCGACCAGCTGCCCCTGGCCCGCCAGCTCCTGTGTGCCCACCAGTACCTCCGGCTCCGCGGGCTGGAGTTCGACCTGGTCTTGCTGGACGAGGAGTCGGGGACCTACCTGGACGAGCTGAACCACCAGCTCCTGGAGGTGGTCCGCGCCGCCGGCAGTCTCGAGCGGCTCGACCACCCCGGCGGGGTCTTCGTGCGCAAGGCGGCGCAGATGAACGCGGACGAGGTGGTGCTGCTGCAGGCCGCCGCCCGCGTCGTCCTGGTCGGCGAGCGCGGCTCGCTGGCCAGCCAGCTCGACCGGACCGAGCGCTACGCCCCCCTGCCCGGCCGCTTGACGCTATCGCGCGAGCCGGGGGGTTGGGTCGACGAGCCGGTGGGCCTGCCCGAGGGCCTGCTCTTCTTCAATGGGCTCGGCGGCTTCACCCCCGACGGCCGGGAATACTGCGTGTTCGTGCAGGGCCCACCCCCGCCGGACCGCGGCCGCAACGGTCCGCCGGTCCACCACCAGGCCGTCGCGCACCCCCGGCTCCCCCCGGCTCCCTGGGTCAACGTCGTCGCCAACCCCGGTTTCGGCTTCGTGGTCTCCGAGGCCGGATCCGGCTTTACCTGGGCGGCCAATAGCCAGTCGAACCGCCTGACCCCCTGGAGCAACGACCCCGTGGCCGACCCGCCGGGCGAGGTCGTCTACCTCCGTGATGAGGCGACGGGCGAGGTCTGGTCCCCGACCCCGCTGCCGGTCCCCTCGGGCCAACCGACCTTGGTCCGCCACGGCCAGGGCTACACGATCTTTGAGCGGAATGCTCACGGGGTCAACCATGAGCTGACGCTGTTCGTTCCGCTCGACGATCCGATCAAGCTGATCCGCTTGCGGATCCGCAACGCCACCGACCGGCCGCGCCGGCTCTCGGCGACCTACTACGCCGAGTGGGTGCTGGGCCTGAACCGGGACGGATCGGCCATGCACGTGGTCACCGAGGTCGACGCGGAGACCGGGGCCCTGCTGGCACGCAATGCGTTCCGCACCGACTTCGCCGGTCGCGTGGCCTTCGCCGACGTCGACCGCCGCCCCAGGACCCTGACGGCCGACCGCCTCAGCTTCCTGGGCCGGCACGGCTCGGCGGCCAACCCATCCGCGTTGAAGCGGCTGGAGCTCTCCGGCCGCACGGGCGGCGCCCTCGATCCCTGCGCCGCGCTCCAGGTCATCTTCGAGCTCGACCCCGGCGCCGGGACCGAGATCCTCTTCCTGTTGGGCGAGGCCGACAGCCTCGACGCGGCGCGCGACCTGTTGCGGCGCTACCGCGAGCCGGGTCGGGCCGCCCGCGCGCTCCAGGAGGTCCAGGCCCGCTGGGACGGCCTGCTCGAAACCGTCCAGGTCCGCACCCCAGACCCCGCGCTCGACCTGCTGGCCAACCGCTGGTTGCTCTACCAGGTGCTGGCCTGCCGTTACTGGGCGCGTTCGGGGTTCTACCAATCGGGGGGCGCGTATGGGTTTCGCGACCAGCTCCAGGACGTCATGGCGCTGGTCCACGCCGCGCCGGAACAGACCCGGGCCCACCTCCTCCGCGCGGCCGCGCGCCAGTTCACCGAGGGGGACGTCCAACACTGGTGGCACCCGCCCAGCGGCCGGGGCATCCGCACCCGGATCGCCGACGACCCGCTCTGGCTGCCGCTGGTCACCAGCTATTACGTCACGACGACCGGCGATGAGTCGATCCTCGACCAGTCGGTCCCTTACCTCGATGCGCCGCCCCTGAAGCCCGGGCAGGACGACGACTACGGCCTTCCCGCCGTCGCCGACCAAGCCGGCACGCTGTTGGACCATTGCCTCCGGGCCCTCGATCGCGTCGATCGGACCGGCACCGGCCGCCATGGCCTGCCGTTGATCGGCCACGGCGACTGGAACGACGGCATGAACCGTGTCGGCAGCCAGGGCCAGGGCGAGAGTGTCTGGATGGCGTGGTTCGAGATCGCCGTCTTGAACGCGTTCGCCGAGCTGGTCGAGGCCCGCGGCCATGCGACTCGCGCCGCCGCCCTGCGCCGTCGCGCCGAAGCGCTGCGCGCGGCGGCCGAGGCCCACGCCTGGGACGGCGCCTGGTATCGCCGTGCGTACTTCGACGACGGCACCCCGCTGGGCTCGGCTGAGAACGAAGCCTGCAAGATCGACTCAATCGTGCAGTCGTGGGCTGTGCTCTGCGGGGCCGCCGAGCCGGCGCGCGCCCGCCGGGCGATGCACGCGGTCGACGAGCACCTCGTCGATCGCCAGGGGCGGCTGATCCGATTGTTCACCCCCCCGTTCGACGACGAGCCCATGGACCCCGGCTACATCAAGGGTTACCTGCCCGGGATCCGCGAGAACGGCGGCCAGTACACCCACGCAGCCGCCTGGGTCGTCCGTGCGGTCGCGCGCCTGGGCCAGGGCCAGGCCGCCATCGCGCTGCTCGAGCTGCTCAACCCGATCCGCCACGCCGCCGACCTCCAGGGTGTCGACCGCTACAAGGTCGAGCCCTACGTCGTCGCGGGCGACGTCTACAGCCGCGCGCCCCACGTCGGCCGCGGGGGCTGGACCTGGTACACCGGCTCGGCCGCCTGGCTCTACATGACCATCCTCGAGGCAGTCCTGGGGCTGCACCGCCGCGGGGATCGGCTCCAACTCGATCCCCGGATCCCGCCCGACTGGCCCCGCTTTGAAATCCGTTACCACTTTCGCTCGGCAACCTACCGGATCGCCGTCGAGAATCCCCACGGGCTCGAATCGGGCGCCGTGCGGATCTGGCTCGACGACCAGCTTCAGGCCGAGCCGATCATCCCACTGGCCGACGATGGGCGCATCCATGAGGTCCGGGCGCTCATCGGACCCGCCGGCGCCCCGGATTCGGACGCCGCCAGCGCCGGTCGTTAGATTGGTATCATGACTTGATGCTAGCTTCGCGGCGCAGCCGGGAGAGATATGCTCATTTTCCCCCTGGGTTGGGCCAAGCCAGGGGGGAGACGGATGCTGCGGGGCGATGCTCAGATGCATTCATCGCGTACTCAATAAGCCCCTCATCTGGAGGTGGCTCACCGGGAGAGGCGCTTCCTGGAGCAACCGCGTCAGCTTGCTCTCAACGACTTGGGCTGGGCGGAGGGCGGCGCGGTCATCGACTACGAGAACCTCCTCATGGCCGGATGTTGGGGTCGGCTCGGGCCGCTCGAAGCGGCTGGCCGGCCGTTCGTTTCGACCGCCGCTCAGGCGGTCGCCCGCAGTCGGGATCACGGCACGCGAACTGGGCGTTGCAGGGCTCACGGTGTCATTCTTCGCCATCTGAGGTACACCCTCCCTCGCGGGGGATTCTGAGGAATATCGTGTGGGATCGTCGTCGACGTCCAGGCGGCGCCGAATCGCAATCCCAAGGAGCGTCTGATCTGAAGTCGGGCGCGTCGTTGATCTCTGGTCGATGACTCTGGCGAACCGGGATGCGTGAAGGACGACTCAGATCACCCGCCGATCGATGGGATTAGCCGCGGCTTCCCGGCAAGCGCAACCGGGACGTTCACAGCAATCGGTGTGCCGAACGGCGGCCGGTCGTCAGGAGACGAGAATTCGAAGGTCGGTGTTCTCATCGTGGGTGCCAAGACACGTACTCTTGGATATCGTCTCGTGTTGGTCAGCGGCATTGTTCCAGAGTTTGGACAGACGAATTCCCGCGATCTGGACCAGTGGAGCGATGGGGGTCAGGACCTCGCACTGCGCTACTCCGAAGCCCCTGCCGAAAGGTGCGGCTCAGACTCGCGGAGATTGGTTAGTTTCTTTCAATTCCGTCGTTCTCCCGGATTGCCTCATCTCACAGTCCTCCGGATGCGAGGGACGACTGGATCTAGATACGGAGAAAGGGCCGGATCTTGCGAAGCGTCGGGGAGGTTTTTCTGTCAGATTTCGTGGGTGTCGCGGGCCGTCCTAATTTGTGCGGTGTGGGCGGGCGCGAAGATCCATGGAGACCACGGTCGCGGTCACTCCGAAAGGGGCTGGGCCTTCCGGCGCGGCGTGAACCGATCCAGGTGATGATCCAGTGTTGGGTTTAACGGCCGGGGATCCCGGAGCCATCCTGGCGACGGCCCCAGCTCACTCCGGCAGGCGAAGGGATCGAGATCGTCCGGCGGTCGCCGGCTCGGCCCAAGTTCACTCGAGGCTCGTCAGAGAGGGTCTCGACGGCCACGGGGAAGATTGTCCAGGACGCGAATGGGTCTGTCAAGAGGCGCGGCATGAAAAGGCGGAGAAAGCTCGAGGGGCTGCGGGGGATCGCGCTGGAGTTCTGCCTGATCGCTCAGCGAGGCCGCCAGGTTTGGAGGCTGGTCTCCTGGCGACACCGGCTGGCCCTGGGCGGGGCGCTGCTGATCATGAGCCTGGCCAGCGTGTCCAATACCGCGGTCGCGGTGGGTGTGGGCCAGCTCATCGACGCGGCCAATCCCAAGAAGCATCCCGACTTGAGCCCGCAGGCGCTGATGCAGGTCGCTGCGCGCTGGCTGGCCTTCATCGGCGGCGTCTATTTGGTCCGCGAGGCGATGAATGTCCTGCGGCGCTACCTGGTCGAGAATACCTGTACGCGCATCGATAAGGACACGTATGTGCGCGTCGTCGCCCACTTGATGAAGGTCGACTTGACCGTCCTGGCGCAGGACCGCATCGGCGGGCTCTACGGGCGGATCAATCGCAGCGTCGAGGGGCTGGTGCGGTTCCTGCGGATCGCCTTCCTCGATTTCGTGCCCGCGCTGTTGACGGGGGGCTTCGCCCTGGGGGCCGCGCTGTGGCGGGATCCCAGGGTCGGCCTGGCGATGATGGGGGTGATCCCGGTCTCACTCGGCCTGACGCTCTGGCAGATCCTCACCCAGAAAGGGGTGCGCATCGATCTGCTCCGCACCCGCGAGCGCATGGACGGTACCGTGGTCGAGCAACTCGGCGGGATCGATTACGTTCGGGCCGCGCATACCCACCGCCAGGAAGTCCGTCGCGTCGCCCAGGCGGCCGAGCGCCGTCGCGCCAAGGAGTTGAGGCATCACTTCGAGATGTCGCTGTTCGGCTCCGGCAAGGCCATCAACGAGGGGTTCTTCCACGTCCTGGTCCTCGGCTTCGCGGTCTACCTCTTCACCCAGGGCCGGCTCGAGTCCGGCGAGATCATGATGTTCTCCATGTTGTTCCTCAGCGTCATGACTCCCTTGAGCGAGATCCACCGCTTCCTCGACGAGGCCCACGAGAGCAGTCTGCGGGTCGGCGACCTGCTGGGTCTCTTGTCGGTGCCGATGGACCAGTCGTTCCGCACCGTCGAGCCGGGCCAGCCGCGGCTGGTGCTGGGCGAGCCCCTGTTCGTCTCCGAGGACCTCCAGGTCGAGTTCCCCACCGCCGGCCGGCCGTCGCGGCGCGCGCTCAACGGCCTGACGGTCACCGTTCGCCACGGTGAGACCATCGGCGTGGCCGGCCGCACCGGCGGCGGCAAGACCACCTGGCTCCGGACCCTGATGCGGCTGGCCCACCCCTGCGCGGGCCAGGCGACCCTGGGCGGAGTCCCCCTGGCGCGCATCTCCCGCCAGACGATTGGCGAGCTGATCGGTTATGTCGGCCAGAACCCGTTTGTCTTCGCGGGGACCATCGCCCAGAACATCGCCTATGGCTGCCCGCAAGCGACCGCCAGGTCAATCCGACATGCCGCGAAGCTGGCGTGCATCCATCAAGAGATCATGAAGATGCCGGGCGGATACAAGGCTCCGGTGGCCGAGCGGGGCCAGAACCTCTCCGGAGGCCAGAGACAGCGGATTGCCCTGGCCCGGATCTTCCTCAAGAACCCGCCGATCCTGATCCTCGACGAGGGGACCTCCGCGCTGGATAACCAGAGTGAGCGACGGGTGCAGAATGCCATCGACGCCGCCCGCGCCGACCGCACCGTCATCCTGGTCGCTCACCGTCTGACCACCCTGCGCAAGGCCGACCGCATCCTCGTCTTCGACGAGGGCCGGATCGCCGAGATCGGCACCTACGCCGAGCTGGTCCAGCGCGGCGGGATCTTCGCCGAGCTGGTGCATCTGGCCGAAGGCCATGATCCGAATCCGGCGTCCCAGCTCGATCTCCCGGCCACGGCGCCCGCTGACTCCTCGGTGGCGACGAACCGTCCCGTGCACGATTGGTCGCAGCCGGAGGGTCCACCGGCCGGGGCGAACCCGACCGCCGCCGGGATTGTCTGAAGGGGGATCGGGCATTGGGGAACGCCGTTCTCGTAGGTCAGGCTTGAGCCTGACACTGACCGCCGTAGGTCAGGCTTGAGCCTGACACTGACCCCCGTAGGTCAGGCTTGAGCCTGACACTGACCCCCGTAGGTCAGGCTTGAGCCTGACCGACACGGGCCACTTTCAGGTGTTCTCCCAGGTGAACTCTTCCCTCATTCGCGATCCCGTGCTGGTGGTGAGTGAGCTGACGAAGGTCTATCCCGGGCGACCGCCGACGACCGCCGTCGATCGACTCTCGTTCGCGTTGGGGCGGCGCGAGATCCTCGGCCTGCTGGGGCCCAATGGCGCCGGCAAGACGACGACCATCCAGATGCTCTTGAGCACGTTGCGGCCGACCTCGGGAGAGATCTCCTACTTTGGCCAGTCGTTGCGGGCGGCCCGCGCCACCATCCTCGCACAGGTGGGTTTTGCCAGCGCCTACTCGCGGTTGCCCCGCCGGCTGACGGTCATCGAGAACCTGGACGTTTTCGCCCGGTTGTACGGCCTGCGGGCCGGCGAGCGGGCGAGCCGGATCCGGGAGTTGCTGGAGCGATTCGGGGTCTGGGACCTGCGCCGGCGGTCGATGGAGAGTCTCTCGGCCGGCCAGGCGACGCGGGTGATGCTGGCCAAGGCGTTCCTGGCCCGGCCCCGGGTGGCCCTGCTGGACGAGCCGACGGCCTCGCTCGATCCGGATATCGCCGTCGAGGTCCGCGCCTTCGTCCGCAGCCAGCGCGATGAGGAGGGGGTCTCGATTGTCTTCACCTCGCACAATATGGACGAGGTGGCGCAGCTCTGTGACCGGGTCATCTTCCTCGACCGCGGCCGGATCGCCGCCAGCGGGCACCCCGAGGAGCTGGCGGCGTCGGCCGCGATGACCCGGGTGCGGCTCCGCGTCACCCATGGCCTCGACCGGCTCCTGGGCCACGTCGAGGCTGCCGGCTTGGCCAGCGCGCGCGACGACGGCACGGTCGAGGTCGAAATCGACGAGTCTCACCTCGCCGACTTCCTGGCCAGCCTCGCCCAGGCCGGCGTCCGTTACCGCGAGATCACCTTGCGCAAACCGACGCTCGAGGATTACTTCCTCAAGCTGGCCGGCACGGCCATGGGCGCGCGGACGCGGCAGCCGGCTCGAGAGGAGGAATCCTGAGATGACGCTGAGTCTGGGCCGAATCACCGCCATGATCCTGCGGCATCTCTACCTGGCCCCGCGCACGCTTGAGAGCTGGGCGGAGGCGATCTACTGGCCGGTCGTGGACCTGCTCATCTGGGGCTTGACGACCCGATGGGTCGAGTCGTCCGGCGGCGAGGTCCCGCGCCTGGCGCTGATCGTGCTCACGGGCGTCGTCTTCTGGCAGGTCGTCTGGCGGGCCAATTACGAGATCTCGGTCAACCTGCTGGAGGAGTTCTGGAACCAGAACATGAGCAACCTCTTCGCGACTCCGCTGAATGTCTGGGAGTGGTCGGTCAGCCTGGTCGCCCTGGGGCTGCTCAAGAATATCTTGACGTTGATCGTGGGCATTGGCGGCGTGTGGCTGCTCTATCGGTTGAGCATCTTCGAGGTCGGCTGGATGCTCCTGCCGTTCTTGTTTTCGCTGATGATGTCGGGCTGGTTCATGGGATTCACGGCCTCGGCGCTGATCATCTATTTCGGTCGGCGGCTCCAGGGCCTGGCCTGGATCGTCGGCTTCGCGCTGGCTCCGTTCAGTGCCGTGTTCTATCCGGTCAGCGCCCTGCCGGGCTGGGCCCAGGTGGTCTCCTCGGCCCTGCCGATGACCTATGTCTTCGAGGGCATGCGACAGATCCTCAGGGGCGCGCCGATGCCGCTCGCGACGCTCTGGCTCAGCTTCGGCCTGAACCTTCTCTATCTCACCCTGTCGATCTTGTTCTTCAGCACGATGTTCGAGTGGAGCCGGGCCAAGGGCCTGGGCCGGCTGGAGTAGGGTCAAGATCGGGGCCGCTGGCGTTGTCTGGGATTGCGACGAGGATGTCGACGTCGGGACCTGCCTGCCGGCTGGTCGAGGATCGCCTTCAGGGCGATCGCTTCCGCCTCGGTCAGCTCGCGCCAATGGCCTGGGGCGAGGCTGCCGAGCTCGATCGGGCCGATGGCGACGCGGACCAGTCGCAAGCAGGGATGGCCGACGGCGGCGGTCATGCGCCGGACCTGGCGGTTGCGACCCTCACGGATCGTCAGCCGCAGCCAGGCGGTCGGCACCGTCTTGCGGAACCGGATCGGCACCGCGCGCTCCGGCAGCTCAGGTGGCTGGCCCAGGAGCTCGACCTCGGCCGGCCGGGTCAGGCCGTCGCTCAGGACGACGCCCCGGCGCAACGACTCCAGCGCCGCCGCATCGGGAATCCGCTCGACCTGGACGAGATACGTCTTGGGATGCTCGAAGCGGGGATCCGTGAGGCGATGGGCCAACCGGCCGTCGTCGGTCAGGAGGAGCAATCCCTCGCTGTCCCGATCGAGCCGGCCGACCGGATAAACCCCCGGAATCGCGACGAACGCCGCGAGCGTGGGACGACCTCCGGCGTCACGGAACTGGCTCAGGACGTCGTAAGGCTTGAACAGCGCGATGGTGCGAGCGGCCACGGCAGAACCAATCTCAAGCGAACAACCGAGTCAACCAACCAAGCAGCGCTTGGACGTGGGGGCCATCCGATTGGAAAACGCCCTTTGTAATCGACTCCGACGGCAGGGATCGCGCGCCAGGCTGCGGCAACGTCGGCGGCAGCCGGTCCGAATCGTCACCGTCATCGACTCCGACGGGACAGATCGCGCGCTGGTCTTCTCCTTGCACGCATCTAATCACAACCTGTTGCACTCAGCTTGCGGCGCGGCGATGGTGAAGAAGCATCCCGGCGACTGAACCGTGGGCCAGGCCGACTGCCGGCTGGGGCGCGGCGCTCCAGCCCCTTGGAGCGAGTCGTCAACCGCGAGGCGAGCACGGGAAAGCTCGACCGATCCCCCACTTCGGGAACCACTTGCGGCTGACGACTCCGCCGGCGCCGCAAGCCGATCGATGAGCTCGTGAGAAAAATCCGCGTTTTCGCGACAGGTCCTGGCAATGAGGCGCCTTTCAACTGCATAGTGTGCGATTGACCCATCGATGACGACTCGGGCTCGAAGCCGGAGACCAATCCCATGAACGCCTCTCACGCCGTCCACCCGACCGACCAGACCCTCTCGTCCTATGGCCTGGGCCGACTCGACGACGCCTCGGCCGAAGCGGTCAACCAGCACCTGGAGTCGTGCCCGGCCTGCCGACGCCGGGTCGCCGAGCTGACCTCCGACAGCTTCCTGGGCCGGCTCCGCGATGTCCAGGCCCGGCCCGAGGCGCCCTCCCCGATCGTCTCCTCGACCGACGGCCTCTCGATGCTGCCTGCCGGCCCCAGCGCCCAGGCCCCGCCCCCAGCCAGCACGATGCCCCCGGGCCTGGCCGACCATCCCGATTATGAAATCCTCCGCGAGCTGGGCCGCGGCGGCATGGGCGTGGTCTACTTGGCGGAGAATCAGCTCATGGGGCGCAAGGAGGTGCTCAAGGTCGTCGGCAGCCACCTCATCACCCGCCAAGGGGTCGTCGACCGCTTCCTCCGCGAGATCCGCTCGGCTGCCAAGCTGCACCATACCAACATCGTCACCGCCTACTCGGCGCTGCGGCTGGGCGAGAGCCTCGTGCTGGCCATGGAGTACGTCGAGGGCCTCGACCTGGCCAAGATGGTCAAGGCCAAGGGACCGCTGCCGGTGGCCAACGCGTGCAGCTACGTGCACCAGGCGGCGCTGGGCCTCCAGCACGCGCACGAGCACGGCATGGTCCACCGCGACATCAAGCCCAGCAACCTCATGCTCGCCCGCGCGGGGAAGAAGGCAATCGTGAAGGTGCTGGACTTCGGCTTGGCCAAGGTGACCAGCGAGGGCCAGGCCGAGGGGGGCCTGACCCGCGAGGGCCAGATGCTGGGCACG
The DNA here is from genome assembly GCA_021324445.1 of Isosphaeraceae bacterium. Taxonomy (GTDB): domain Bacteria; phylum Planctomycetota; class Planctomycetia; order Isosphaerales; family Isosphaeraceae; genus JAJPJC01. Next base: position 2,356 of record JAJPJC010000540.1, on the reverse strand, counting down.
CCGGATTACATCGCGCCCGAGCAGATCCGCGATGCCCAGTCAGCCGACATCCGGGCGGACATCTACAGCCTGGGCTGCACGCTCTACTACCTCCTGGCCGGTCGGCCGCCCTTCGGGGGCGACAACCTCTGGGACCTCTACCAGGCGCACTTCTCGATGGATGCCGGGCCGCTGAACCTGGTCCGGCCCGAGGTGCCGGTGGAGCTGGCCGCCCTGGTCGCCAAGATGATGGCCAAGGAGCCGAAGAGGCGATTTCAGACCCCCCGGCGAGGTCGCTCAGGCGCTCAAGCCGTTCTTCAAGGCGGGGAACGTGGGGGCGATGGGATCGAAGCCGGAGCTGTCTTTGCCCGCACGGCCGGAGGCTGTGGGGAAGACCGCCGCCGAAGTGGCCCACACGCCGATCCAATCGGCCTTGAGCACGCCCGTTCGAGCCACCGCGCTGCCGGAGACGGTGGCGTCGAGCCGGGCCGGGCTGGCGTGGGAAAGCCCGATCGGCGTTCGTGAGAAGGACCCGGTTCCCGACGTGGCGCCGGCCGTCCTCGTGAGGCGACGATCGCCCGGGGTGCGGCCAGCGGTGGCCGCTGGGGTGTTGGTGCTCAGCTTCTTGGGCGCGTGGCTCGGCGTCGTGTTGAGGCTCAAGACGCCGGACGGTGTGCTCGTGCTGGAGGGCGTCCCGAAGGATTCCGAAATCTTCATCGATGGCGAAAAGGTCGCCTTCCGCTGGCCGGGAGTGACTGAGCCCGTGGAGATCCGACGCGTTCCGGGTCAACACCAGGTTGAAGTCAGGTCCGATGGGTTCAGGACGTTCTCCGAGGTCTTGACCCTCAAGGCGGACGGCGTGGAGCAGGTCCGAGTCCGTCTGGAACGTCTCGCCGAGGCTAGGGGAACCGGCGGCTTGGGAATCGGTGCCCTGCGCCAGGTTGTCTTGCGTTCCCCGGAGGAGAGGCAGGCGCAGGTGATCCGTGGCACATGGACGAGACAGGGCGGTGACCTGGTCCAGACGAGCCTGGCAAGGAACGCTGAACTCGTGTTTGGCGACCGGAATTGGTCACATTATGACCTATCCTTGGAGGTGAAGAAAGATACCAGACACACCGAGGGGCAGGGCCAGAGGTTCACCATCCTCTTCCACCACTTGAACCACAAGACAAGATGCCTGTATAGCGGCTACAACGGTGCTCACGAGATCGCTTCGGTCGTCGACGGCAGATGGTCAAGGGATTGGGACAAAAGGAAGAATAACTGGGTATGGAATAAGGACGAACTCCAGGACGGCAGATGGTACCCGGTCAAGATCGAGGTGCGTGGTAAATCGGTCAAATGTTACTTTGGTAATAATCTCATGTTCCAGGACTCGCACCCGACTCTCGATCACGGCTGGATCGGACTCGGGTCCTGGCGCGCACAGGTGCGCTTTCGCAGGATCAAGGTAACCGACCCCGACGGCGCGGTCTTGTTCGAGGGCCTGCCCGAGATCGATTCGCCGGCGGATGCCGCCGGCGGTTCGCCTGCCGAGCCGACATCGGCAACTCGTCCGGATTCTCAAAGAACAGTCTCAGCGAGCTAGGGAGGCGTGAATCAAGATGAAGGACCAGCGGAAGCGGCTCCCAGTTGCGGAACGGATCCGCAAGGGCCTGGAAGAAGCGATCCGCCACGCGAAGGGCGAGATCACCTTGAAGACCACCACCCTCGAACTGCCGGACCCGCCGCCGGAGGTCGGAGCGGAGGAACTGGCCGAGCTCCAACTCGCGGGCGGCATGTCCCAAGCCGGGTTCGCCCGGCTGCTCAACGTCTCGACCAAGACCATCCAGAGCTGGGAACAGGGCCAGCGCAAGCCGTCGCAGGCGGCCTTGAGGCTGATCCAGGTGTTTCGCCATAATCCGTCCGGCCTGTTGGAAGTCGCTGGGATGTCGGGTCCTATGATCACGTCGAGCGTTGGCAAGCCGACTGGGGCGGTTCGTCGGACAAGCCGATCCTGATTCCCAGACGTGAAGTGATCGTGGCGAGTCGGACCGTTCCGGGCGCTCGAGGGGTCGCGGCACGCGAGGGGTCGGGCCGGAGCCAGTGGCCTGTCGGCGTTCGGACCTGAAGAGAAATCGAGTGTTCTCATGGCTTCCAACCGCCTCGACGTCTCGGCCAAAGAACTGGTCTGGGAGGATCCCGCCGCCTGCGTGCAACGCTTCGCGGACGGCCCGCACGGGCCGGTCACGGTCATCGACTCGGACATCACCACCTTGACCGCCTCCGCCGACAAGGTGCTCCGGGTCGACGGCCCCGAACCCTACCTGGTCGACCTCGAGCCCCACTCCTACCATGACACCGGGTTGGCCCGGACGCTCTGGTTCCGCCAGGTCGC
>JAJPJC010000175.1 GCA_021324445.1 Isosphaeraceae bacterium | reverse complement strand
GGCGCCCTGGCCTCCGGGGTGAAGGTCGTCACCAGCTACCCCGGCTCGCCCAGCTCCGAGACGGTCGCGGCCCTGATCGACCTGGCGGAGCCGCACGAACTCCACGTCGAGTGGTCGAGCAACGAGAAGGTCGCCATGGAGATCGGCATCGGCGCCTCGATCGCCGGCCGACGGGCCCTGGTCTGCACCAAGAGCGTCGGCATGAACGTTATGCTCGACCCGCTCATGGCATTGAACCTGACCCCCGTGCACGGCGGCCTGGTCATCCTCCTGGGCGACGACCCCGGCGGCTACGGCTCGCAGAACGACCAGGACACCCGCAACCTGGCCCCGATGCTCGAGATGCCCTGGCTCGAGCCCGCGACGCCCGCCGACGCCTTCGCCATGATGCGGGCGGCCTTCGAACTCTCGGAGCGGCTCCACACCGCCGTCGTCGTACGGATCACCCGCGGTTTCGTCCAGCAGGCCGAGGCCATCGATCTCCCCGAGGGCCCCTCCCCTCAGCCCGACCTGGGCCCGGTCCGGGAGACCTGGCGGTTCGTCCCCGTCCCCCGCAACGTCGTCCAGAAGCACCGCGCCCTCCACGAGCGGCTGGCCCTCATGGAGCATTGGGCCGATGCGTCCCCCTTCAACCGGATCGAAGGCGCCGGAGATCGCGGGATCATCGCGGCCGGCTTCGCTCACCGCAAGCTGCTCGATGTCCTCGGCGCCGCGCCCCGGCACGATGTCCGCGTCCTCGAGCTCGGCGTCCTCTTCCCCTTGCCCCGGGAGGTCATCGGCCGGTTCCTATCCGGCTGCCGTGAAGTCCTCCTGCTGGAGGAGAATGAGCCCTATCTGGAGGTCCCGATCAAGGCCCTCGCCCACGACCTGGGCTGGCCCGGCCGGATCCTCGGGAAGCAGACCGGCCATGCGCCCCGCGAGGGCGAATTGTTCCGCTGGCGCATCCACCAGGCCCTGGCGCGGTTCCTGCCGGGATTCGTCCCGGGCCGCCCTCACCTCGAGGCCGATGAAGCCTCCGAGCGCCCGCCCCGCGAGAACCACTGCGCCGGATGCCGCTTCGGGATGATCGTGGACGCGCTGAAGGAAGCCGCATCGCGGCTCGGGCAGGATCCGGTGCTGGTCGGGGACCCGGGCTGCCTCGCGGCGGTCGCCGACCGGCTCGATGCCAAGTTCGCGATCGGCTCGGCGGTCGGCGTGGCCGACGGCCTGGTGCGGGCCGGTCTCCGCGAGCGCGCCGTCGCGCTCTTCGGCGACTCGTCGTTCTTCCACACGACGATGCCGGCCATCGCCAACGCGGTCCACCACGGCAGCGACATCCTGATGATCGTCCTGGACAACGGAGCGACGGTGACCTCGGGGTTCCAGCCCAACCCCGGCCAGCCGCGCGATGCCCTGGGCCGGCCCGCCCCGGCGCTCGATATCGAACGGATCGCCCGGGCCATCGGAGTCGAGTCCGTGACCACGGTCGGCCCGGTCGATCTCGAGCCACGGCTCCCCGAGGTCTTCCGCGAGGGGCTCTCCCGCCGCGGATTGGCCCTGATCGTCGTCCGGACTCCGTGCGACCAGCCGGGCTGAATCGGTCCACACGAGAGGGAAAGCGGGTCACGAATTCGGCAGTCGGGTGGGCATTGCCCACTCGACTCCCCCCCTCGCGCGGAGCTATTTAGCCCGACTCGGATCGGGTCGGACCGACGGAGTCGGGCTGGACAGCCCGACCTACACGAGACGGAGTCGGGCTGGACAGCCCGACCTACACGAGACGGAGTCGGGCTGGACAGCCCGACCTACACGAGACGGAGTCGGGCTGGACAGCGACCCCTTTGAACATGCGGTCGTGATTATTGTAACCTCTTTGACTGGGATGGTTTTGGTCTCCCGATCACGGAGGTACATCCGATGTGTCCCGATTTCGTTGACCCGTTGGCCCAGACCCGCCGCCGCCGTCCGGCCACCCCAACGGCCTCCGGCGCCCCCGTGCGGCGGCGCCGCGGGGATGCCCGCAGTGGCCTCGACCTCACGGCACCGCCACAGACCGTCCTGCCGGCGATCCTCAACCCCTTCGCCGAGGGGGCCGCGCCGGCCGTCATGACCCGGATCGCCCTGGATTGGATCATCGACGAGCCGGTGCTCAACCAACTCTTCGAGGAGACCGCCCGGGACGGCTACACGCGGGAATGGCTCTTGGAGCACTTCGTGCACGTCCTGGTGGACGTCGCCTGCGGTTTCCGCAAGTCCCCGCGCGCGGCGTTCCGGCATCGCCGGCTCGAGCTGATCGCCTCGCTCTCGTCGTTCTATGGCAAACTCCGGCGCATGGAAGTGGCGATCCCGGCCGCCGTCGTGCGGCACACGGCCCAACGGGCTCGGGACTTGATCGTCGCCGCCGGGGCCCTCGAGCCCGAGCCGATCCCCGGTTATGCCACCCGGATTCTCGACGGCAACGCCTTGGCCGGCACTGAGCACCGGTTGGTCCCCCTGCGCGATCTCGGTGCGGCGGGGCTGCCGGGGAAGTCCCTGGCCATCTATGAACCGGCCAGTGGCCTGATCGGCGCGGTGGTGCTGGAGGAAGACGGCCATGCCCAGGAACGGTCCTTGCTCGACCGGGTCGCCGTCGAGCCCGGCCAACTCTGGATCGCCGATCGTAACTTCTGCGTGCGGACCTTCTTGTTCCGCATCCAGCGGAGTGGGGCCTTCTTCCTGGTGCGCCGCCACGCCCAGAACTTGCCCTTCCGGGAGCTGACCCCGCTGGAGGCCCAGGGGCGGTGTGCCACCGGGATGGTCTTCGAGCAAGCGATCGCGGTGGAGGACACGGAATTCCCGGGGGTGGTGCATCGGCTGCGGCGGATCGTCCTGCGGTTGGATCAGCCGACCCGGGAGGGGGACACCGAGATCGTGCTGGTGACCAACCTGCCGGCGGAGGTCCCGGCCCGAGCCTGTTGTGAGGCCTATCGGGACCGCTGGCAGATCGAACGCCATTTCCAGGCGCTGACCGACCTGTTGCACTGCGAGGTGCCCAGCTTGGGCTACCCGCGCGCGGCCTTGTTTGCGTTTTGTATGTCGGTGGTCGCGGGGAATGCCTTGGCGGTGCTGAAGGGGAACTTGCGTGCGGTGCATGGCGCGGAGATGGCGCGCGAGGTCTCGACCTACGAGCTGGTCAATGACATCGCCGAGGTCTATCGCGGGATGATGATCGCGGTGCCGCCGCGGGATTGGGCGTGGGTCCGTCCCGCTCCTGCGGCGGTCGTGGCCGGGGTGCTGACCGACTTGGCGGCCCGAGTGCCGATCGAGCGCATGCTCCGAGCACGGCGTGGCCCCAAGAAGGCCCGCACCCGGCCCAAGAAGTCGGGGGCCGTGGATCGTCATGTGGCGACCAAGAAGCTGTTGGATCGGGCTCGAGGGGTTGGCCCACCCGTCTCGGAAGGAGAACCCCTGATACGATCAGCAGTTACGTCACAATAATCTTTGCATGTTCACAGGGGTCG
>JAJPJC010000394.1 GCA_021324445.1 Isosphaeraceae bacterium | reverse complement strand
TCCTCGCCCTGCAAGGGCGACGGTCCTGAGCCAGGGGTGAAACCCCTGGACCGGACGCGACGACTCCCATTCCCTCCCCTGCCGAGCCCCGACGGGGCGACGGAACGACGATTTCGCGCAGGGTTCCTGTCGCCCTGACAGGGCTCCTCCACCAGAAAGAAGCCCACGATGGGGGATGCCGTCGCGGGTCTCCAGGGGCTTCACCCCTGGCTCAGGACCAACGCCCCTCCGGGGCGTTCCGGACCGTCTCGCATTCTCTCCGAACGCTCTTAGCTCTCGTCCTTCTCGATCTTCTTGGCCGTGAAGATGAGCTTGCCGTCCTTCTCCTCGCAGGTGCCGGTGATCTTCACCTTGGCCGGCTTCTCCTTGCTCGCCCGGCAGAAGCCCAGGCTCCCGTGCGCCTTCTTGGCGACCGAATCATGGACGATGTAATAGGTCTTCTTCTCGCCGTCCTTGGTCACGATCACGACGTTCTGGCACGAGTCCTTCTCCTGCAAGGCGCACTTGGCGCACATGCCCTCACCCTTGAGGGTGATCTCCTTGTCCTTGTCGTCGGCCCGCAACAGGCCCACGCCGCAGAAGAGCACGCCAGCCACCGCCAGCGCCAGGAGCTTTCGCATCGTCGATCTCCACTCGAACAGAGGGAAAAATCCACCCACGCAGCCAAACGCGAAGGTCTGGTGCGACGAACCCGCCTGTCGAATCGTTATTGAACCACCCGCACAAGGCAAGAACAATCGGGTTGTCCCAAAAAGGGAGCGCGGGGTCAAGCGGGGCGTGGGGGTTGCTCCCACCCGATCCGGCGTCGTATGATTCGGGTCCAAAGCCGGCGGTCGGTCGCATTGCGGTGTTCCTTCCGACCCGCGGTGGGGCAGCCGCCCCCGGCTGCCGCCGGGTGGGTGCCGGGTGGAACCGGCCAGGAGATTCGTCCCCAAGTGCTCTGTCGTGTCTGCTCAACCGCGGAGGGAGAACTACGCCATGGCCAGCAATATCGTCATGAACATCGGTGAGGCCCTCGCTGGCGAGGGGAACGAGATCGCCCACATCGACCTGCTCATCGGCGACAAGACGGGACCGGTCGGGGTCGCCTTCGCCAACGCGCTGGCCAACCAGTCGCGGGGCCACTCCAACCTCCTGGCCGTCCTCACGCCCAACCTGATCGCCAAGCCCGCCACGGTGCTGATCACCAAGGTGACGATCCAGGGGGCGACGCAGGCCGTGCAGATGTTCGGCCCGGCGCAGTATGCCGTCGCCAAGGCCGTGGCCGACTGCGTGGCCGAGGGGACCATCCCCGCCAGTCAGGCCGACGACCTGGTGATCGTCTGCGGCGTGTTCATCCACTGGGAGGCCAAGGACAACGCCAAGATCCTGGAATACAACTACCAGGCGACCAAGCTGGCGATTCAACGCGCCATGAAGAATCAGCCCACGCCGTCGGAGATCACGGCGCAGAAGGATACGGTGAAGCATCCCTTCGCCGGATGAGAGGCGATCCGGAAAGCCCCCGGATGGGGGCGAAAGGACGTAGCCAGGGGCGTCAGCCCCTGGGAGGAAGAAGATTACCCGAGCTGCCGAGCCCCAGGGGGGCGACAGAAGGCCCGGGCTCACGGCACGATCTGTCGCCCCTCCGGGGCTCCCGGACCGTGAGGGGGGCGGTGCGCTCGACCAGGGGCTGACGCCCCTGGCTACGTCCGGCCGCCCCTCCGGGGCTTTCCGGATGGTTACGGAGAGGAGAGCCGAGCGGTGGGACCGGCCTGCGAGGCGCGACCATGAGCAGCACGAAACCAAAGATCCTGATCCAGCTCGACACGGATCCCCAGCCCAGCGTCTTCGACGCGGTGGTCGCGGTCGACGCCGGGGTCGAGCATCTGTTCCGCCACGGCGGGGTGACGCCGGCCAATGTGCGGGACCTGGTCCACGGGGCCCTGTTCACCCGCGGACCGGCCGAGCTCCACGGCACGGCGATCTTCGTGGGCGGCTCGAACGTGGCGGCGAGCGAGGCGGTCCTCGAGGCCGTCAGGCACGCCTTCTTCGGGCCGTTCCGCGTCTCGGTCCTCTTCGATGCCAGCGGGTCGAACACGACCGCGGCGGCGGCCGTCCTGGCGGCGTTGCAGGCCCACGGCGGCTCGCTCGAGGGGGCGACGGCCGCCGTCCTGGCCGCAACCGGGCCGGTCGGCCAGCGCGCCGCCCGGCTGCTCAGCCGCCTGGGCGCGGAGGTCTCCGTCAGCTCGCGGAGCCTCGAGCGCGCCACCGAGCTGGCCGAGACCCTCCGCCAGACCACCGGCGGCCCGATCACACCGTTTGCCCCAACCAGTGACGAGGCCCTGGCCGAGGCCCTCCAGGGCCACTCCGTCGTCATCGCCGCGGGCGCCGCGGGCGTCTCACTCCTGCCCGGCTGGGTCTGGCGCAGCCTGCCCAGCCTCCGGGCGCTCATCGACCTCAACGCCGTGCCGCCCCTGGGGATCGACGGCGTCGAGGCCACTGAGAAAGCCACCCAGCACGGACATGTCCGCGCCTGGGGCGCCCTGGGTATCGGCGGCACCAAGATGAAGATCCACAAGAAGGCGATCCAGGAGCTGTTCACCGCCAACGACAAGGTCCTGGATGCCGAAGACGTGCTGGAATTGGGACGCTCCCTGGGGTAGAGCGAGTCTCGGCCGTGCTCCGCGTCGTCGGCAGCGATCCCGGAACGAGCAGCCTCGACCTCCTGTTGCTCGAGGACGGAGTCGTGGTCGATCAGGCCCGACTGCCGCCGTCCCAGCTTCGGGATGATGCCGAGGTCCTTCCGCGGTTGCTCAGCCGATGGTCGCCGATCGACCGGGTCGCCGCGCCCTCGGGATATGGGCTGCCGCTGGTCCGGGGCGATGCGTTCACGGCGGACCACCTGGAGCAAATGTCCCTGGTCCGGCCCGACGACCGCGGGCGCGACTCGGGCGTGATCGGCTTTCGCGCGTGGGTGCGCGCGTTCGTCGGCTCGGGTGCGCCGCTGGTCTTCCTGCCGGGCGGCCTGCACCTGCCGACGATCCCCGCCCACCGCAAGGTGAATGCGGTGGACCTCGGGACGGCCGACAAGGTGGCCGTGGCGGCGCTGGCCTTGTGGTTCGACGCGCGCGAATCGGGCGGCTGCGCGCGCTCGACCTTCGCCGTCGTCGAGATCGGCTCGGCCTTCTCGGCGATCCTGGTGGTCGACCGCGGCCGGCTGGTCGACGCCTCGGCCGGGACCCGCGGCCCGATCGGCCTGCGGTCCGGTGGCTCGTGGGATGGGGAAGCCGCCTACTGGCGCAGTCCGCTCTCCAAGGACGACCTGTTCCGCGGCGGGCTGGCCGACCTGGGACCGCTTGGCCCCGAGGCGTTCCGCGAATCGCTCATCAAGCACATGGCCGGCGTGCAGGCGATCACCCCGTTCGAGCGGATCTATGCCTCCGGCCGCGGCCTGGAGCAGCCCGAGGTCGCCCAACTGGTGGCCGAGGCCCTGGCCCGCTTCGGCGCGCTCACCCCCCTGCCCTCGCTCCCCGGCGCCTGGGTCAAGCACGCCGCGCAGGGAGCGGCCCTCCTGGCCGACGCCCTGGCCGGCGGCCGGTCCGCTCCCCTGGCCGACTCGCTTCAGCTCACCTCCGCCTCCGGATCGATCTGGGACGTGCTCCCGATCCGCAAACCGTGACTTGAACACACCCCGCCGCCGCGCTCGGCATCGGACTCCCGCTCGCAGGAGTCGGATTCACTTCTTGGCTTGAACGAACTTGTTGGGCGTCCCCTCCAGCGGACTACCCGCCTCGGGCCGCCAGAGCACGGTCTCCTCGATCTTGCGCGCCAGTGCGAAATCCTTGTCGGTGATCCCGCCCGCGGAGTGGGTCTTCAACTTCACCCAGACCTTGCCCCACGTGACCGAGAGGTCGGCGTGGTGCCAGGCGGCCTCGCACAGGTAGCCGATCGCGTTGACCAGCATCAGCGTCGTCGGCCAGCCGTCGGTGGAATACTTGCGGCGCAGCCAGCCATCCTCGAGATACCACGCGTCGAGGCCCTCGGCCTGGATCCTGGCCGGGATTTCCTCGTCGCTGTAGGTCTTCCGTTGATCCTCGGCCATGGTTAGCCCCCCTCATGTGAACTGAGGTCTGATGGTGTGAGTTCGCGATTCCTTGCGACAATGCTCGACAGGTGTTCCTCATCGAAGTCGAAGGGCTTGCCCTTGACCCACGGCTCCATCAGAGACAAGACAACCTCGGATGCTTGATCCGACAGCGCGCAGGAGATAATCAGTTCCTTGATCCGATCAGGGTCGGAGGGACTCCCCCCGAACCAGTCCGGCCACGCCTGGATTTCCAGGCCGTGTTCGGTCGGCGCGTGCTGAATCACCCGGATGCCTCGACGCAGCATCGGTGAGACGGCGCTGAAGATCGGGTTGCCTTCACTCAGGGATCGAGGGAGCGGCTGGAACCAGGGTTGCTGCCATCCGAATCGCTCTCGAGTCGAAGGATCGAGTTGTTGCCACAGCCTGAGCCAGTGCCTCTCGGAAAGGCTATACTCCTGATCATCGAGGAGAAAGTTGGGATAAAGATGGTTCACCATGGATTAAACGAATGCCCTCCCGTTCTGAATTTCGATGTCCACCCTGCGTTGGTCCCGCCTCGGGGGCTGCGGCCAGGATTGCTTTGTGGGACCGACGCCCCCGTGAGCGGCGGCTCCGTCGATGAAACGATGGGCCTTGCGGAACGCCTCGCGACGGAGCAAGTATTCTCCTTTATCGAGATGGTACTTCAGCCTGGTGAGCATGCGGTGGCCTTCGCGCGCGGTCAAGGGAGTATCCAGGTCCCATGCCTCAGACGCCTGCAATCCTCCACCTTGAGCTTGGAAACGACCGCGGTGTTCCATCTGGATTATACGGAGTCCCTGGTCGGTTGTCCTCTTTGTCCGAGGTCAGCAGGCCATTGCTCGCTTTGCGGGCGGATGGGTCCGATCGAAGACGGACAAGGCTGGGGGAGAGAACGCTGAAACCGGACCGGGGCGGGAGCTCCGACCACGGACCACGAACCGGATTAGAAACCCAGCCCCTTGGTCGTGAGCCGAACGCGGCCGATGTACATATCGGCCGTGATATAAAGGACCGAGCCGTCCTCGCCCCAGCCGCAGTTGGCCGTGGCCTGGCCGGTGGCGAAGGTGCCGAGGTGGGTGCCGTCGGGGGCCAGGACCAGGACGCCGCCGGGTCCGGTCGCGAACAGGTTGCCGGCCGCGTCGACCTTCATGCCGTCGGGCGACCCTGTCTTACGAGGCGCCAAGCTGGTCGCGTCGGCGAAGACCCGGCCCTGGCCGATCGTGCCGTCCTCCTTGACCGGGAACGCCATCCAGATCGCCTTCTGCGGGTCGGAGTTGGCCACGTAGAGCGTCTTCTCGTCGGGCGCCAGCGCGATCCCATTGGGGAACGTCATCTCGCTGGTCAAGAGCGTGAGCGAGCCGTCGCGGGCCGAGAGTCGATAGACCCCGTTGAAATTCAGCTCCTTGGCCGGGTCGTTGTTCTGACCGGGCAGCCCATAGGGTGGATCCGTGAAATAGAGGTCGCCGTTCGAGTGGAAAACCCCGTCATTCGGACTGTTGAGCCGCCGGCCCAGGTATTGGTCGGCCAGGGTCCGGAAGGTGCCGTCGGGCTCCAACCGGGCGATGCGACGGTCGCCGTGCTGGCAGAGGATCAGGTTCCCCTGGCGGTCCATCAGCAGGCCGTTGGAACCCAGCACGCCGCCGCGGGGGTTCGAGCCGGTATACCCGCTCGGCTTGAGGAACACGCTCAGGCCCTTGCCGTCCTGCCATTGGAACACCGTGTTCGTCGGGACATCCGAGAACAACAACCGCCGCTGCTTGCGGTCCCAGACGGGTCCCTCCGACCAGTCGAAGCCCTCGGCGATCCGCTCGACCCGAGCATCCGAGGGCACCAGCCGATCGAACCGCGGATCCAACCGCTCGATCGTGCCCAGCGCCGGTCGTTCGGACTTCTCCTGGGCAGGGACCAGCCCTGGAAGGCCCAGTACGACGCAGACCCATGCCGCGGCGATCCTCATTCGCTGATTGCCCCGCTGCACATTCATGGTGGCATTCCCCTGAAGGCTCGTGTTCTTGCCGAGACCGCCCACGCTCCTGAGGTTATCCCGCGCGGCGCGGTCGAGCAACGGTCCTGCGATTCACGCACTGCGCGGGATCGACCGGTGATCGTGGAGCGGTCGCTCCAGCTCGGCGAAGCAGTCGAGCAGGCCGCGCGCGGCCGCCTCCCAGGTGAAGCGCTGCGACTGCTCCAGCGCGAGCCGCGCCAGGGTATCGCGATGGCCGGCATCGCTCAGCAGCGCGCGGATGGCGGCGGCCATCGAGCCGGCATCGGTCGGGTCGAAGTAGACGCCGGCCTGGCCAATGACCTCCGGCAGCGACCCGGCGCGGCTGGAGATCACCGGCGTGCCGCAGGCCATCGCCTCGACCGCGGGCAGGCCGAATCCCTCCAGGAGCGAAGGCTGGACCAGGGCATACGCCCGGCTGTAGAGGTAGACGAGGTCCTGGTCCGGCACGAACCCCGTCCAGAGCACGCGATGATTCAGCCCGAAGCGCTCGATGGCCGCGCGGATGGCGGGGACATCGGTGTGGAACACGTCGTGGACGTCGCCGGTCAGCACCAGGCGAACGTCGTCCTCGGCCGCGCGCGCAAAGCCGTCGATGAGCCGCGGCAAGTTCTTGTGCGGGCTCAGGCCGCCGACATAGAGGAGGTACCGCTCCCTGGGCTCGAGGCCATAACGGCGGAGGATGACATCTCCCGCGGGGTCGTCGCCGCGCGGTCCGAAGATCGGGTCGGGGCCTTCCGTGATGACCCGGATCCTCGGATCGGGCCGGCCCAGCCAGTCTTCCAGGGCGCGGCGCGAGGCCAGGGAGACCGTCACGATCCGGTCGGCCCATCGCGCCGCGGCCGCCTCCTTCAGCCACCAGGCGAGCCGCCCGCTCAGCCGGGGGAAGACCAGCTCGGGGTGGGAAAACGGCAGCGTGTCGTGCATGGTCACGACCAGCCTCGCGACGTTCCAGACCGGGAAGAAGCTGTAGGTCGCCGGGAAGTACATCAGCTCGATCCCGCTGTGCGCCACCGCGTGCCCCATCGCGATCATGTCCCGCCATCGCCGCCGTCCCTGGGCCGAGGCCGCGCGGCTGGGGGCCTCCTTCACCTCCACCACGACCCGGTCGAAAGGATCGGGTACCGTCACGACTCCCGCCGAGGGCCGGTCAATGAAGACCGTGAAGCGATGCGGGCTCGCCTGGTGCGCCAGCGCCTCGACCAGCCGCCGGGCGAACCGCCCGAAGCCCCGGCGGTTGGACAGGCAGCTCCCGTCGATGCCGATTCTCATGGCCGGCGTCTCTCCGAGTGGCTCCTGAGAGCGTTCGGACAAAATGACGAGCAAGCCCTGTTTCCCGCTGGCCCACCTAGAGGCTGTGCGGAGAGGAGTTCCTCGCCCTGGAAGTCTGACAAGGTGACACGGTGACGGGGTGTGGAGGCTCTGCGGAGCGGAGGTCCGCGCCCTGGAAGGGCGGCGGTCCTTAGCCAACGCGATGTGCAAGTTTCTTTCGCCCCGGAGGGGCGCCGGTCCATAGCCAGGGGCGCACGCCCCTGGAATACCGCGCGTGGCGTCCGGGGTTTCCCGAGCCCCGGAGGGGCGGCAGGCCCATCCCGGCGGCCTGCCGCCCCTCCGGGGCTCGGGGCGAGGGCGGGGCGTGAATCGGCGCCACACCTCGGGTACCAGGGGCTGGCGCCCCTGGCTAAGGACCGCCGCCCCTCCGGGGCGGAAAACTTGCACATCGCGTTGGCTATGGACCGCCGCCCCGCCGGGGCGTTCCCGACCGTCTCGCATGCGTTCCCAACGCTCTGAGCCACTCCTGAGCCACGTGGGGCATGGGGCCGGCCGCTCGATCGGTCTGAGCGGTTCGAACGACCCGCGGCGGGATGGTGACCGGCCGCTTGAGCCGCCAGTAGGCCCAGGCGATGACAACCGAGAGTCCGCAACAGCAATAGTACAGGAGATGGAGCGGCAGGGCGGCGGCGGCGAACCTCCAGCCGCGGCGGCGGGCGAGGAACGCGAAGAAGGGCCGGTTCAAGGCGACGATGGCGGCCAGCCCGATCCCGGCGCCCGGCGCCGCGGCGGGGACCGCCGGACTGCACGCCGCGGCGGCGAGCGTCAACCCGGTCAGGACGACGCAGGCTTTCTGGGTGGCCTGGACGTTCAGGTCGGTCTCCACCGTCCCGGTCCGCTTGATCAGCAGCATCCAGGGGACGCCGCGGCGCAGGATATCGGTGCGGACCATCTCGGGGAGCGTCCAGCGCTTGAGGTGGGTCGCCAGGACGTCGCGCGCCAGGACGATGCGGTGGCCGGCCCGGGTCAAGCGATAGCCCAGCTCGATGTCCTCGATCGCCGGGCGCGGATACAACCGCGGGTCGAAGCCGCCGAACTCCAGGAAGGCGTCGCGGCGGATCATCCCGCAGCCGGTCCAGAACGTATGCGCCGGCCGGATATCGTCGACGAAGTGCCCCTGTTGATGGACGAAGTGGTGGAGCAAGTTGCGGTACTGGCTGACCAGGCCCGGGGCCGCCGGGGCGTCATCGTAGGAGCCGAAGAGGGCCGTAAGCCCGGGGTCGTCTTCGAACCGGGCCAGCGCCTTTCCCAGGGTCTGGGGATACACGGCGACATCGGCGTCGAGGAAGAAGATCCAGGGGGCGGTGGCGGCCTGGGCCCCGCGGTTCCGCGCGGCCGCCGGGCCCTGCGGCACCTCGTGGCGGACGACGATGGCCCCCGCTCGTCGGGCACGATCGGCCGAGTCGTCGGTCGAACCGTCGTCGACGACGATCAGCTCGAAATCGGTCAGCACGGAGGCACGAAGCCGCCGGAGGCAGTGCTCGAAGTCGCGGCCCCCGTTGCGCACGGGGACCACCACCGAGAGCGACGGCCTCCGCGGCCCCGGGCTCGCCGGACCGGCGGGGACATCGTCCATGATTCACCCTCGCCCGTCAGGACTGGATCACTGCCGGAATGCGTCTCCATCCTTGGGATCGCCCGAACAGTTTCAATCCACTCCCGGCCCGAGGACCGGGAGATCCAGGAGAAACCGAGGTTTCTCCTGACCCGCACGGCCGCAGCACGGTCGCGACGTGCCGCCGGACTGTAGCCGGAACCCCTCCGGCTGTCAACGCGGCCCGGCAGCTCCGACCCGGCCCTCCTGAGCGGCGTTCCCGCGGCCCCTCGTGGTATAACGGTCTCTGCGCCAAGCCCATCGTCCTTCCGGGCACGGCTCAACCCCCGGGCGGCGCGGATCATCGGGAACGCCGCGGTTTCTTCCCGTCGCCGCGCAGGCGTCGCAGCTCGGCTTCGGCCTGGCGGAGCAACTCCTCGGCGTGGGCACGGGCCTGGGCCTCAGCCTCCGCGCGCTCCCGCTCGGCCGCCGCCTCGATGCGGGCCGCTTGCTCCCGCTTCTTGGCTGCTTGCTCCCGCCTCTGGGCCGCCCGCGCTTCGGCTTCCGCCACTTCCAACCGTCGGCTGATCGCCGTGTAATCACCGATCTCCCGGCCCGTCTTGGGATCGATCAACGCCAGCCGGTCAGCGCCCGTCTGCTTGTCGGTCGTCACACCCAGCCACAAGCCCACCGGCTCCAGCCAGACCCGGCCCCGCGGATCCGGGGCGACGGCGCGGTAGATGCCGCCCTCCAATCGGTACGCCAGCAACCGCAGCCGCCGCGGCTTCCCCTTGCCTTCTTCCGCATCGGCGATCACGTAATGGAGCACCCCGGCCCGGGCATACTGCTGGACCTTCGTCTCCAGGTCGGTGGAGCGCGTCTTGGGCGAGGTCACCTCGATGATCAAGACCGGCCGCACCCCTTCCTTGGCCACGTGGAAGGTCTTCCAGTCCTTCTGATGCCTCACCCCGAGGATCACCGCGATGTCGGGGCTGTGGTGCTTCAGCTTGGGGATGTCCCAGTAGACGCCGGTGTCCGCCAGCACCACCGCGGTGAGCTCCTCGGCCAGCCGGGCGGCGAGCACATCGTGGAGGTACGTGCAGTCGAGGATGTGGGACCGGGTCAGCACGTGGTGGTCTCCGAGCCGAGGGTGGAGGATATCCTCCAAGGTCAGGGGGACCATGTCAGTATCGACGCGGCCGTTGGCGCCTTTCTTCTCAACATACCGCCAGCCATAGTCGAACGACGCCGCCACCGACTTGGCTCGAGTCTTCGTCTTGCGGTCGGGCGGAGCGTGGCGATTCCGAACGGTGCCCATGACTGGTCCTCGATCGTGAGCCGAGCCATCGCGGCCGGATCACCCGCGGTGCTTCAGGTACGGCCGGCAGTATTCCAGCAGTTGCAGCTCGGCCAGCTCCTCCTCGATCGCATGGGGCGTCGGATCGTTCAGGCTCGCACCGACCTCGTCCAGGAGGTCCTGGGCATAGTGCCGGCGCGCGCGCTGCAACGCCTGTCGGAAGGCGCCCGGGCTGACCGGCCGGCCCAGGGTGGCCGAGAGGCGCTGCGAGTAGACCTCCGAGGTGAGCTCGGGATGGTCGACCCGCAGGCGCAGGATCGTGTGATAGGGTTGGCCGGTCGTGGCCTCGCGCTGCCGCAGGCGGCCCCAGGCGCGGTCCAGGAGATCGTTGCGCCAGCTCGCGAGGAACTGGCGATCGAACTGGGCCAGACCCTCATCCGGAACCGCCGGCTCGGCGACGCGCGAATCCAGCGAGCGCACGGGCCGTTTCCCCCGCCGGTAGTAGTCCTTCATCAGGTTCTGGACGGCGCGCTTGACGTAATCGCGGAACCGGCCGCGGATCGGGTCGGCATGGCGGAAGTCGCCCCGGAGGAACCGGATGGCGAACTCCTGGTCCAGCTCCGCCGCCGCATCCGGGTCTTTCAAGGCCTTGAGGAAGTAGCGGTGGACGGCCCCCGCATAGCGGCAGATCAGTTGCGCGACGGCGGTGCCGGCTTCCTCCGGCGTGCCGGTCTGCGTCTGGAAGATCAGGTTCCACTCGGTCGACATCCGACTGAGCCGCGGATCCTCTTCGACGTTCTCCACGGTCCCACTTCCCCAGTGAGGCTCCCGGAACTCCCCGCAGGGCGCCGGCCGATCGCATCGCTCGTGCCCGAATCCGACACGACTATCCTAACGGATTCAGACCCCGGGTGGAAAAAATCCCCAAAAAGTCGCGCCGGCGCGAGACAACCGCCGCACTCGGCCGTATGAGGCAGTGGAACAGGCAAGAGCTGATGGTCAGGTCCGGGCACGACCCTGGCCTCGACCACCGAGAAGGGCTGGTTCGAGCGGACCCGAGACCTCCGCGATCCTCATACGAGGCGCGCCACCCGGCGGATTGCAGCGGTCCGTCGTCCGGCTGAGTCCCTCAGCCGGTTGCGACCCCCGAGCGCGCCCAACGCGAGGCCATCGGGTCCCCCGGCCGTCGCCGCCGGAACTTATCCATTCATACATGACTCAATGCTCTCGAGCGAACAACCATGATGACTCAGGAGGTCCTGCACAACGATGTCCCGCGCCAGTGGTTCCTCGACTCGCCGGAGGCCGATGTACTGAGCCAGGCCAACGAGCGGAGGATGTTGCTGGAGCTGGCCGAGTGTACGGCACGGCTCCTTCAGGCCACCCGGCGCCGCGATGGCTCGGAATGGAACTCGACGGTCGCGGGCGCGGAGTTCCAGCAGGTCGTGCGCGACCTGGCCAGCGCCGGCGCCACTCCGGATCCCCATGCGGCCGAGCTCCGCGCGGTGGCGCGGCGCCACCAGGAGCTCCGGACCGCCCTGGCCCTGGCCAATTCGCGCCTGGTCGCCCACATCGCCAAAAAATACCGCCACCGGGGGATTGCGATCTCCGACCTGATTCAGGACGGGTTCTGCGGCCTGCTGATGGCCATCGACCGCTTCGACACGGCCAACACGACCCGTTTGGCGACCTACGCCGTCTGGTGGATTCGCCAGGCGATGCAACGCACCATCGCGGCGGGGGCCTATCCGGTTCGCTTGAACCCCAAACAACTTCAGCGCCTCTGCCGCGCGATCGCAGCCTGCCCCCCCCTCCGCGCCGACCTTGCCGCGGCGACGCAAGGCGCTCCCGAAGATCGGCCCGCGCCCACCGGGAGCGAGCTCGCGGTCCTCAGGCCCTGGGTCCGGCTCGATGCCCCCTGCCGCAACGACGGCTCGACGGTGCTGTCCGACCTGCTCGCCACCGCCCGGGAGCCGGACGAGGATCCCCACGAAGGCGTGGAATTCCTCTACAGCCTGCTCCACGTCCTGAAACCCCGCGAGCTCCTCGTCATCCAGCTGCGATTCGGCCTCGACGGCCAGTCGCGGCACTCCCTCAGCCGGGTCAGCGCGGTCCTGGGTATCTCCAAGGAACGGGTCCGGCAGATCCAGGAACGGGCCTTGCAGAAACTGCGCAGTGCCGCCGAGGCGCAAGAGGCCCCGGGGTCCGAGCCGGGCCCTGCCCCTCGATCGCAACGCCGGTAAGCCCCACAGCCATTGCCGGAGACCTGCGGTCCGGCCTGCGGCGGCGACCCGTCGGGTGCCCGCGGACCCGCGGCGAACGGGTGAGGCGGAGATGGACTTGGGTTGCAACGCGACCAGCGAGTAGGCTAGACCCAGGAGGGTCCGCGCGGGACCGAGCCCCCGCCACTGGACCTTGATCTGCCTGTCCGGGTACTCCGATGGCCGACCTCAGCCTGAAGGTTCCTGAGAACGTTCCGGGACGCTTCTACGTCGACGCCACGTGCATCGACTGCGACCTCTGCCGGGAGACGGCGCCCCGGAACTTCCAGCGCCACGACGCCGGGCGGCGCAGCTATGTCGCGCGACAGCCCAGCGGCCCGGAGGAGCACGCCGCCTGCCTGGCCGCACTCGAGGAATGCCCCGTCGAGGCGATCGGCCAGGACGGCGGCTGACCGCTCCGGCATTCAGGAGCTGCACGGCGGCTCGGGCCGGTTGGGCAGCGCCCGGCGCTCGTGCTCCAGGATCAGCCGGTCGAAGCCGTGGAGGAGATCCTCGCGGAGGGAGTAGGGACCCGGCCGGTAGGCCCGTGACCTCAGGCCGAGCTGCATCTGCTCGCAGACGTGCCAGTCCTGGCGATTGGTCATGTCCCAGAACGCCACCGCATCTTCCGGGTCGAAGTCGGCCGCCGCGACCGCCTCGGCGTGGAAGAGCCACTCGCAGACGATCTCCGTGCGGTCAACCCCGCGCGGCCAGAGCGTGTGCACCATCACGTAATCCGGATGCAGGCTCAGCAGGAGATTGGGCAAGACCGCATAGTAATACACATACCGGCAATCGTCGGGGCCCAGGCCCGGCAGGCACGCGCGGCGGCGCCGGCCGTCGAGCGAGAGCGTGTCGATCCCCGGGCGCAGCCGCATGCGGCCACCCAGGGAGCCCAGTCCCGCCGGGTCGTTCTCACTACTGAGATAATGCGACAACTTCTGGAGAGCCGGGTGGACCGCCGGGCAATGGAGGCACTCCGAATAGTTGTGGATGAGCAGCTTCCAGTTGGCCGCGATGTCGTAGACGATCCGCCGTCCCAGCCGGAGCTGGTCCATCCCCCAGGGCCGCAGCCGCTGGTCCAACCCGTCGAGCTGCTCCGCCAGCGGGCCCGGGTCCTCCCCCAAGTTCAAGAAGACATGCCCATCCCAGACCGCAACCGCGACCCGGTGCAGCGGATAATCCTCCGCCCGGAAACCCGCGACGCCGTCCATGTGCGGCGCGCCGACCAGGCAGCCGTCCAACTGATACGTCCAGGCGTGGTAGGGACACGCAATCGTCGACGCGAAGCGCCCCGACGCCGACTCGCAGAGCCGCGTGCCCCGATGGCGGCAGACGTTATAGAACGCGCTCAGCTCGCCCCGCTCGCCCCGGACCAGGATCACGCTCTCCTCGCCGACTTCGCGGAGGACGTAGTCGCCGCGGTTGGGGACCTCATCGGCGCGCCCCGCATGGATCCACCTGCCGAAGAAAAACCATTCCAGCTCGGTCCGGTAATAATCCGGGTCGGTGTAGTACCGCGCCGGAAGGCTCATCGCCTGGGAGCTCTGCTCACTCATCGTCGTGATCTCCGGCTTCAGGTCCCTCTACCAGAGAATCCTATCGAGATCCGGGACCCCCGACAAGAAACATCGGTCGCCCCGCGGGGGTAAAATAAGGTATATGGCGCGAATAAACGGTTAAGGAAGCTTGGAGTGTCCGGGTCGCCAAGCAAAGCTGAGCGCCACCGGTTGTGGTGACGATAGCTACAGATACGACGCTGCTCGGAGGAGTCCGAGCGGCCTTGAGGACGGCTCATTTCGCGGGAGGCGACGATGATTCGGGCGTGCTATCGCGGGGTGGTGGCGAGCTGGCTTCTGATCGGGGTGGGAACGGGAGTGGTTCAAGCCGCCGCCTGGACCGACGCCCTGTTCCCGGAGAATCGGCACGATTTCGGCCCGGTGCCGCGCGGGGTGAAGGTCAAGCACGACTTCCTCCTGGTCAACCGGCTGGCGGAGCCGATCACGATCCTGAACCTCCGGCCCTCGTGCGGCTGCACCAGCGGACGGGCCAGCGCCTCGATCGTGGCTCCGGGTCAGACGGCCGTGATCGAAGCCCAGATGGACACCCGCAACTTCGTCGGTCTGAAATCGACGGTGCTGTACGTGGCACTGATGACCGCCGGGGGGCGCGAGGCGGAGGCCGGCCTGGGGGTCAGCGCGCAGATCCTCAGCGACATCGTGCTCAACCCGGGCTCGATTGACTTCGGCACGGTGCTGCGGGGCCGGTCGCCGTCGCAGGTCCTGACGATTGACCGGATCAACGGCGAGGGCTGGCGGTTCCAGCGGATGGTCTCGGCCTCGCGGGCCCTGAACGCCCAGCTTGTCGAGACCGGCCGCAAGGGGGGCGCGGTGAGCTATGCGCTGACCGTCAGTCTCAAGCCGGATGCCCCGGCGGGGTCGTTGCGGGACGAGATCCGCTTGATCAGCAACGACCCGGAGACGCCCAGCATCCCGATCCTGGTGACGGCCCGGGTCCGTGGCGACCTGACCGCCGCCCCGTCGATCCTGGCTTTGGGTCAGCTCAACTCCTCCGCCGGCGTGCAGGGACGGTTCATCATCCGAGGCTCCCGACCCTTCACCATCCAGTCCATCGAAGGCGACGGCGATGGATTCTCCACCACCGCGGCCAGGGGAGCCCGCCAGGCCGTCCACATCGTGACCGTCGCGTACAAACCTGAGGAAGGAACCACCCGCGGGGATATCCGCCGGGTCTTCCGGGTTCACACCGACCTGCCGGGCGAACCGCCCGTGGACCTGACCGCGACCCTGCACGTCGACCCGTGAGCACTCTCGGGGTCGGCCAGAGATTCACATGATCACCTGATCACACCGGCTCAGGCGCGGTGATCCCTAGCCGGCCGGATCACGAGGCGGCTGAGCACCCTCGACCAACCGCAGCGCGACACCATCGCCGGTCGGGATGCGCTGCCAGGGATCGATGCCGAGGAATCGGTAGATCGTGGCGATCAGGTCGCCGGGAGTCAGGGGGCAATTGACCGGTTCGGCCCCGGAGGCATCACTGGCGCCGAGCACGCCGCCGGCGCCGGTGCCCCCGGCCAGGATCGCACTCCAGACTCCCGGCCAATGGTCCCGCCCGCCCGCGGCGTTGATCCGAGGGGTCCGGCCGAATTCACCGGTGGCCAGCACGAGCGTCGTCTCGAGCAGCCCCCGGGCTTCCAGGTCGCGAATCAGTGCCGAGACGGCGCGGTCGAAGGTCGGCAGGACGACCCGAGCATAATCCTCGAAGCTGCTGAAGGGCCTGGCTCCGTGGCAATCCCAGGTCGCGCGGTTCACGACCGTCGGATACATGTTGACCGTGACGACGCGAACGCCCGCCTCCACGAGCCGGCGAGCCCCGAGACAACTTCGGCCGAAGGCTGTCCCCCCATAGGCGGCTGGGATCCGCCGCGGTTCGGCGTCCGACTCCAGGACCGCGCGCGCCCAGGCCGGGATCGGCCGCACGTCCTCCGTGGAGCAGACCGGTTCGGCGACCAGAGTGACGGGTGAGAACTCCGCGCCGAGCCGCCCGGCGGATTGGCCCCGTGACAACCCGAGCCCCGTATTGCCGATGGGATGCGGCAGCACCACGAAGGGAGGCACGCCGTTCCTCGCCCCGAGCAAGCGAGCGACCACCGAACCGAAGTGGGGATAGTCCCCGATGCCCGGGCAAACCCGGCCCGTCTGCACGAGCTGCAAGCCCGTCTCATGGATCGGCGCCGACTCGTGATGGAGCGAACGGATCACCGTCAGCCGATCGACGCACCGCGACAGCCGAGGCAGGTGCTCGCTGATGAAGACACCGGGGACATTCGTGGCGATCGGGCGAAACGGCCCGCGGACCTCCGCGGGCGCATCCGGCTTGGGATCCCAGGTCTCGAAATGGCTCGGACCACCCACCAGCAGCAGGAGGATGATCGAGCGCTCGGCGCACGCATCGCGCGACCCCGATCGATTCGGTCCGACAGTGAGCAGGCCCAGCGGCCCGGCGATGCCGGTCCGCAGGAGGTCGCGGCGGCTCGGCTCGGATCCCAAGGGCAAGTCTCCCATACTGCTACCAGACATCTGCGCGTCCTCCCGCAAGTCGCTGCCCTGGGTTGGTCAAGGGCGCGGGGGCGAATTCGTTTGCAACTGCTCGATACTGGACATCGGCAATCCCATCATCCGCACGAGTTCCTGCCGTTCCTTGTCGCTGACCGGGAGCCTGAAGGACGGGGCGGCGCTGGCGGGCCCACCAGCCACACCGGTTGTGGAATTAGGAACGTTCGCCGGGGTGTAGCTGCTGGGAGGAGGAGGATTACCCCCAGTCCCGCCGCCGGAGCCAGTTGTAACCGCAGATTGCTTGGTAGGGATTGGGGCGACCGCCGCGGGCATGGTCTTCGACGGGGCGGGAGGCACTCCCTGCGCGATGGGTGCCTGATCCGACCCCGGGACTCCGGCTCCTTGTGGGCCCCTGGCCGGAGCGTAAGCCATTGCGGCGCTCGCAAACGGCAACGGCAGCGGCATCAAGGCGCTCGCCACGGCCTTGCGGTACTGCGCGATGCGCTGCTGCTGGACCGCGGGGTCGGGTGGCGTCCAAAGGAGCATCCAGGGATTCTGATTCAAGACATGGATCGCGACATCCGAGGAGACCGAACCGGCGGGGACCAGAGCCGGCTCCTCGGCCGTCGCCTGGACGATCAGCGACCAGCTCTGGTGGAGCATGGGCGGCATGGCGAAGACCGAAGCGGGCTGCGCCGCCGCGCCGGGCGTGGGCGGCGGGGGGACCGGCTCGGGCCGGGCCCCATCGCGGAGGACCAGGGCCAGCGCCTCCACGTCCGGATGGGGCTTCATGTTGAAAAGATGGCGAAGATTGTTGATCAGCGTCTGGAAGGTCACTCCCCCGCGGAAGATTTCCTTCATCCTGCGGTCCAGATGGTCCCGACAGATCTGGGCCGGCGTCCTCTGGTCGCGCGGGTCCAGCTTCTGGGGACGCTCCAGCAGGAGCAAGTGCGCGCCGAGGATGCCGAGCATCGGATTGCGGAATTTCCCCTCGAAGATCTCGCGCAAGGCCCCATCGGAGAGCACTTGCCGCCCACTGGCAAGTCCCTGGCGAGCCAGGTCGGTCAGCCGCGTGTCCCGATCCGAGGGATTGAAGGCTCCCGGCACGTTCAGCGTGAGGAAGATCGAGGCGTTGGCGAGGTCGGCCCGGTAGCTCTCCGGCTTCTCGTCGTAGAACTTGCGGACGAGGAAGACCTGGGTCAACCACCCTTCGGAAGCGATCAGGACTTGCTCGAGGATGGCACCATTGGGGAGGTCGAGCCGGAGCCGCCAGGTCCCCGGAGCCACGCTGATTGTCCGGGCGGCCCACTGTTGCGTATTGCCGGCGATGTCTTCGAGTTTGACTAACTTCTTACCCCAGGCGTTGCAGAGGAAGAGGCCGCTCATCGGATGTCCGCCCGGCTGCGGGCGTCTGTCGCCGGGATGGGGAACATCCCGCACGCAGAAGAAGATCCCGCTCCCCTGACCCAGAAACTCCGAATGGTGGGCCTGGGCCCCGGAAAGGCGCCGCGCATCGTCGGCTACCCATTGGTCAAAAGCCCGTGTCTCCGCCAGGGGCGCCGGCGAGGAAAAACTGAGCTTGGGGATCCGGATCTCCCGGTTCTGATCCTTGAGGAAGACCAGTTTCTCGAAGCGGGCGTCCCCGGAACCGCCCACGACCTTGTAGATGCCAGGGTTCAGGTCGATCTCCAAGGCGCCGCGACCTTCCGCGATGGTCCGGAGCCGGCCATCGAGCACGTGGATCTCGGTCGCCTCATCCGCCGCGCGGACCTCGAGACGATAGTTCCGTTCCTGGGGCGATTGCGGCATGGTACGTCCACTCCGCGAAGCTCAAGAGCTCGAGAAAACAACGGGTGACTTGAGAGGCACTTCGAACGGCGCGGTCCAGATTGTGCCGGCTTGATCGGAGAACTGGCCCAGGTACGCCCCGCGGGGCAACTCCAGGGCGAACTCCGGCCCATTCGGCGTGGCCTCCTTGAGGAGACGCATCTTCGGGCCGGCTCGGACCCCGAGCTTCCTCCCGATCGCGCCCTGAGGGAGCGCAAACTTGACGCTGTAGAGCTTGGGCGGGACGCTGCAAACCACGAAATCCTCACTCACAGGCTCGAAATCGGGCTTCTGGGGAGGGAGTCCGGCGAGCCGGCTGCCCACGAGTTCGTCCATGATCTGAGGGATGTAGTCCCGCAAGGAACCGACCGTCACATCGCCCGTGACCGGGTCGCTGGCCGCGCCGCCGAGCCCCTCGAGCAGGGCCTTGGTGAAGATGCCGTGGACCTGCCCGTCGAAGTCCAGCTCACGGGAACGCCGATCCCATTTCGTCCCGAAGGCATAGAAGTACTTGCCCAACTGGGTCGCATTGACTTGACCCAACTGGAGTGATGATGCAAATGTCTTCCATGTGTTGTCGCGACAGCAATCCATGAATAACAACACTTCGTCGAAGTACGCCGCGTAGTAGAACCAATTTGCGAGTTGTTTGGCCAATATATGTCTAGAAAAATCATAAGGAACTGCATTGGCCAGCAGCAGCGCCGGGCCGGCGGAGTAGCCCGGCAGGCTGAGGCCCGGCTCGATGCCGTGCCCCGCCAGGTACATGTACAGTCGACGTCCGATCTTCTGGCCCAGCATCGCCGTCCTGTGGCTCATCGCGATCGAATTGAAGGACGATAAGACATTGAAGAGATCCCCTTGGTTGGGCTGGGCGAATTCGGCGTCGGCTGGATTGGGCGGGGAACTGCTCCCGGTCGGCGAGGGGAGGTTCTGCTGGACGATGCGATGGACGTTCTGAGAGGGGACGCCGGCACCCTGGGGCTTGGGAGCGGTGAGCCACTTGGCGAACTCGTTGGCATCGTTGACCGGTCCCCGCAGTGCCTCGGAGCCACTCAGGCTGGCCGCGAGGCCCGGGTAATACTGGATGCCCACGACCAGCGCCCAGTCCTGGTCGATCGCTTGGTTCATACCCATGGTGGTACCTAAAACGAAACGCTCTCTCGGCGCTATGGGGCAGCCGCCCCGGCTGCCATCTGCCAGCCGGGGGCGGCTGGCCCACACAGTTCGTCCCTTGGCCGAGATCAGGGATACTGCTCCCTGACGAATGCCTTGTCCAGATCCGACAGGTCGGTGTTCAGTCCTGCGGAGAACTGGTTCAAGGTCCAGTTCGCGGGGATCGGATACATCATGATCGACTTGGAGTCGACCTTGGTGAAGTTGGTCTCGTGGGCGGCGTACGGCTCGAACATGTTATGGGAGATGACCGGGATCGACCAGTTGTTCGGGGGACCGGACAGGTCCTTGACGACCTGGACTTGATTCCATTGGATGCCGCCGGCCGGATTCTGGTGCTCGTGGATCAGGCCGATGGCGTGCCCGAACTCATGGAGGACGACTCGCCGGTATTCGGTCTCATCGGTGGCCGGGTCCAGCCAGCCGAAGTTCATCGTGGGCTGCCCTGGGTCGACGATCTGCCGGCAGCCGGTGCCGATCACCGACCAGGAGCCCGGGTTCTTGAACGAGATGCGGATATCGGTCGGCCCATCCCGCCGGAATTCGAAGATCAAGTTCGCCGGGCCACCGGCTTCCCGCGTCCATTTCACGGCCTGCTCCATGACCTTCCGCTGGACCACCGGGTCCCCATCGAGGAAGGAAATCGTGATCTTGGAGGCCGACGGCCATTTGGCCCCCTTGACCAGGGCCGCGCGCTCCTCGGCCCCCTTCGGCAGCGCGGGCGTCCAGGCGAAGCACCACCGCCCCGTAGTTTTTTCCGCCGGCTCTTGCCCTGCACCCGCTCGAGCTGCCGCCAGGCCCGCGACCACGACCAGGGCCGAAACCAGCGGCACCCACCAACGGAGCCTCTCCGCAGAGCTCTTCATCAGAGCCTCCTTCGCTTCTTCAGAAGCGCAAACGCCGAGTTGCCCGGCGGAGCCTAACAAAGCCTCCCAACCGCGAAGATTACCGCAAACTTCGGAACACTTTCAAGCGAGTCGCGGTTTTCTCGCGTGGAGCAGGGGGACGCAGGCCCCGCCTCGCGCCTCGGATAGCGACCACCAAGGCACCCAGAACCTCCGAAATAGGCGATCAAGAAACCGATCACCACACCGAATGGGAAAGCTCCGATCCCGTGATTCCTGCTCGCTTTCTTGACCGATCGCGGGGTCTCGGGGCATGGACTGGCCCTCGACTTCGCCGATCGGGGTCAGGAGTATTTCTCGAAGAGGCGGTTGCGGAACAGCGCGTCGGGGTCGTGCTGTCGCTTCAGCGCGAAGAACTCGCCGGCGCGGGGGTAGGCCCGGTGGAATTGCTCTCGGGACGCGATGATGTCGAACGCCAGGTACTGCCGGCCGCCCAGCTCCAGGGCCGCATCCACCAGCTCGCCGGTGGCGCGCTCCAGGGCGGCGACCCAGGCCGCCGAGCCCTTGCGGGCCAGGTAGCAGGGGATCAAGCAGATGCTGTCCTGCGGCGCGAAGGGGAGCAGGGCTTCCTCATTGCCGGGGACGAAGCGGAAGTGATTGGTGAACACCGGCAGCTCATCGCCGTACTTGCCCAGGATCATGCCGGCCCGCCGCGCGAACTCGGCGAACGTCGGCGCCGGGACGAAATACTTCTGAAGCAGCGCGCCCTGGAATGCCCGGGGCGGGTTGTCCCACAGGAGGAGGCGGCGACTGCGCGTCGTGACCTCGGGCTTGCCGCTGGTGGCCCACTGCAGGTCGAACGAGCGCCGGCGCACCGGCCCGAGCCAGCGCTCGAGCCAGATCAAGAGGTCGAACGCCAGCGGATTCGGCTCGTCGCGCCGGAGCGACTCCAGCGGGGTATCCGCCGGGAGGTCCGCGTACTTGTAGGTGACGAAGTAGCCGCGCTGGCACTGCGCGTCGAAGAAGCCGTAGCAGAGCGGGAGCTGCCGTGGGGGCTGGCCGACCCGGTCCAGGTAGGCTTTTAGGAGTGGATCGCGGTCCATCAGGACAACTTCGGCCTTTTCCACCGGTCGTTCCGCGACCAGCCTGAGCGTGACGTCGGTCACGATGCCCAGCAGTCCGTAACCCCCGATGACGGCCGGGAAGAGCTCGGCGTTCTCCGTGCGGCTGACCGTGATGAGCTCGCCGTCGGACCGGAGCAGGCGCACCGACTCCACGCTCTCGATCAACGGCCCGTAATCGATGGTCTTCCCATGCACGTTGGCCGCCAGGGACCCGCCCAGGGTGAAAAGTTGAAACTCCTGCTTGGTGGTGACCGCCAACCGCTTCGGCTCGAGGACCCGGGAGAGGGTTCCCCAGTTGGCACCCGCCTGCACGCGGATCGTCTGGCCGGCCTCGTCCAGGCTCAAGACGCGATCCAGGCCCGTCATATCGACCACGACGGCGTCGTCGCAGAACGATTGACCGCCCGCGCTGTGCGCGACGCCCCGCGTCGCGACCGCCGTCCCGCTTCGCGCCGCCTCCCGCACGAGCTGCTGGAGCTCGACTTCCGTGCTCGGCCGGACGATCCGCCGCACCTTGGCCGACTGGAGGCGGCCCCAGTCGGTGATGGGGCTTCCACCGATGGTGCGTTGTGCCGCTTCCGCTCGAGGGTCGCTCCGCTGATCGATCGCCATCGTGGCCTCCACCGGATCGGACCGGGAGGGAGAGGCTGGCCTCTCCGAAACGTTGCCGGGAGTTTATCGCGGGCCGTTGCTCAAAATCCAGGGGCTGCTCACCAACCGCTCGCGACCTCGGCCGCGGCAAGGGCGTCTCACCTTTCCCCCGGGATCGACAATGCTTACCATAAGAGGGTCGATCCCGCGAACCAGGAGGTTCCCTCGCGATGAAGATCATCCTGGCCAATCCCCGCGGCTTCTGCGCGGGGGTCAACATGGCCATCGAATGCCTCGAGCGTGCCCTGGAGTTCTTCGGGCCGCCGTTGTATGTCTATCATGAGATTGTGCACAACAAATTCGTAGTCGATCGCTTTCGCCGCCGCGGCACGGTCTTCGTCGAGTCGCTCGCCGAGGTGCCCGAAGGCTCCCCTCTGCTCTACAGCGCGCACGGGGTCTCTCCCCAGATCCGGGAGCAGGCCCGCCAGCGCCGCCTGCTGGCCATCGACGCCACCTGCCCGCTGGTCATCAAGGTCCACCTCGAAGCCATCCGCTACGCCCAGGAGGGCTACACCATCATCCTGATCGGCCACGAGGGGCACGACGAGGTCATCGGGACCATGGGTGAGGCCCCCCATCAGATGATCCTGGTCGAGACCGCCGCGGACGTCGAGCAGCTCGACGTCCCTGACCCGGACAAGGTTGCCTACCTCACCCAGACGACGCTGAGCGTCGACGATGCCAACCTGGTGATCGCGGCCCTGCGCCGGAAGTTCCCCCGGATCGCCAACCCGCCCAAGGATGATATCTGCTATGCCACGCAGAATCGTCAGGAAGCGGTCCGCGAGCTGGCCGCCCGCGCCGAGCTGGTGCTGGTCCTCGGCAGTCAGAACAGCTCCAACAGCCGCCGCCTGGCCGAGATCGCCAACTCGCTGGGGATCCCATCCTTCCTCGTCGATGGGGTCTCGGAGATCCAGGACGACTGGTTCCACGACGTGGAGACGGTCCTGATCACGGCCGGAGCCAGCGCGCCGGAACAGGTCGTCCAGGAGTGCATCGAGTACCTCCAGCGCAACTTCGGAGCGACCATCCGGGAGGAAACGGTCCGCGAGGAGAACGTCCGTTTCCCCTTGCCCAAGTCCCTCCGCGAGCGGCTGCCCGCCGGGCCGGCGGCGCCACCCATGCCGCGTTGAGGCCGGAGGGGGCCACGTCCGGGAGCCCAGGTTGCGCGCGGCGTCAAGGCCCCCGGCTCACTCCGGCGGCCCAACGCCGGCGGATCCACCGTGAAGCCGACTCCACCAGCTGGACAATCCCGCCTCGATTCAAGGGCCCAGGAATCGTCCCGGATTGTCTCTGCAACCCGGCTCAGGGCGCCGGTCGCCGGGGGGTCGAGGCGAGGATCGCCAGCGACCAGGCGATGTAGATGAGCGTGACGGCGACGGTGAGGTAGCCGGAGTGCTGGTGGGCCGTCCGCAACGTCGCCTGCCCCTGGAGGATGAGCTGCCCCATCACGACCTGGGCGATGATCAAGACCGCGGAGAGGAATCCCACGATCATCAGGAGCGGTTTCATTGTGAGGGGAAATCCTTCAGAATAGATGCTGGTGAGGGCGAGGCATGGACCATCGCCGGTCGAAGCGGCAGCCTCGGGTCTGGAAGTCGAGGGCGCCGATCGACCGGCGATCCGGACTGAGGGTTTCCAGCGTCGATGAATGAGGAACAGATCCGAGCCAATTTCGAGCGCGTGCAGCGCCGCATCGCGGCGGCTGCGCGGCGGTCCGGACGCCCTGCCGAAGCCATCCGCCTGGTGGCCGTGACCAAGCGCGTTCCCGTCGAGTGGGTCCGTCCGCTGGTGGCTTGCGGCGTCGGCGACCTGGGCGAGAACTATCCCCAGGAGCTCTGGAGGAAGGCCGAAGCCCTGGCCGACCTGGGTGCCTCGGTCCGCTGGCATTTGATTGGACACCTCCAATCCAACAAGGTCAAGAAGACCCTGCCCCTGGTCCGGCTGATCCACTCGGTCGATTCGCTCAAGCTTCTGCGGACCCTCGACGAATCGGCGGCGACGCTCAGCGACCCGCCCGGCGTCTGCCTTCAGGTCAACACCTCGGGTGAGGTGAGCAAGCACGGTTGGGCGCCGCAGCACGTGCTCGATGACGCCGAGGCGATCGCCGGTTGCCGCGCGATTCCGATCGTGGGGCTGATGACCATGGCCGCGTTGGGGACGACGGCCGAGACCGCGCGCCCCTCGTTTGTCCGCCTTCGCGACCTGGGCGAGGAGCTGCGGCGACGGACGGGACTGCCGCTGGCTGAGCTGTCGATGGGGATGTCCGGCGATTTCGAGGTCGCCATCGAGGAAGGGGCCACTCTGGTCCGGATCGGCTCGGCGCTCTTCGAGGGGGTGGAACCGTGATCGCCCTGGTCCGGCATGCCGGCGGCGTCGTGCTGCCGGTCCTGGCGCATCCCGGCTCGAAGCGCAACGCGGTCCTGGGCGAGCGGGCCGGGGCGCTGCGGGTCGCCGTGACGGCTCCGCCCGAGAAGGGGAAGGCCAACGCGGCCATCCAGGCCGTGCTCGCCGCGGCTTTGAGACTCAAGCCGGCTCAGCTCACGCTGCTCTCCGGCGCCGCGGCGCGGCCCAAGCGCTTCCTCATCGCCGGGATCGGCCCCGAGGAGCTCGGACGCCGGCTCGCCACCCTCCTGCCGCCAGCTCCAGCCCAACCAGACCTCGGGGAAGCTCCCGACGCGTGTGACCACGGATCTCGCGGTGGACCCGGATAACGCGATGGGGGGAAAGCCCTCAGCGCCGCCGTGCGCGCCGGCCCGTTTCTCACACGCTCGCGTGGAACACACCAGCGGAAACGCCCGCGGCTGCGTCCGACCGCGCGATCCGATCGCCTCGCTCATCAAGCCGATGATCGGATCGCGGCGGCCGTCCGCCTCCCACCGGGCCGGTCAGCGCCGGCGCGGGATGGCGACGAAGCCGTGGAAGACTCCATTGGCGTCCGAGTAGAACCCGGTGAGCTCGCCCGAGTTGGTGATCCCCGTGATCTGGGTGACCTCGACGCCGTTGTTAAACGCCTCGCTGGGATCATCCAGGAAGGTGTATTGCTTGGTCTTGACGTTGTAGAGGAAGCCGTGCTGGCTGAGGGTGGAGTCTCCGTAGTAGCCGACGGCGATGCCCTTATCGTTGACCCCCAGGATCTGGGAGAACACGAACGTGGCACCGGGTTCTCCGGCGACGGTCGGGATGGTTGGATCCGCGACGGGGGTGCCGGTGAGGACCCCGTTCCTCGCGGCCTTGACGTTCAAGTCGAAGCCGTGGAACTGGCCGTCGGTACCGACATAGAACCCGACCACCAGGCCCTTGTTATTGATGCCCTGGGGGTTGACGGTGTTCGGCCCCGAAGGGGCGTTGATCGTGAGGGACGACTTGCCGTTGACCTGGATGAACCCCGGCGTCGCGGTCGAGGTGACGTACTGACCGACGATGGTTCCTTGATCATTGATGCCGAAGGCGGTCGCGGACATCCCGCCGTTGGGGATGAAGGTCTTCAGGACCCCGCGGCGGCTGAGGGAGAACGCGTTGCCATTCCCATCGGTCCCCACGACGGTGCCGGCGGAGTTGACCCCGAGGGCCATGGCCTTCATCGATCCGTTGATGTTCAGGACGTTGGCCGTTTTCGACCTCAGGGGATTGGTGGTGAAGTTCAGGAGGTTCATCTGATTGTCGATGGTAAACCCGACGGAGGTGCCGCCATTGGAGATGCCGTTCAGGTTGGTCCCGGTGGCCGCGTTGGTGCCCGGGGTCGGTCCATCGAGGTTGAGGAATTCATAGCCGTGGGAGTTGACGGCATTGAGGAGCGTCACGTTGGAGCTGCTCGTATTCGGCTGCGAGCCGTGGGTTTTCGCGTCGAAGACGTGAGCGGGGACGCGATGTTCGGGGGCGTGGTGCGGCATCGCGGCATTGAGCAGGGCGCGTCCCTCCAGGGGATCCACCGAGGGATGGAGCTGACGGCGGCGTGGCGAACGACGGTTCTGGAACATGGGGCATCTCCGGGGGTAAGGATCCTGGCGCACGACGATCGCGGTTCACGAGCGACGACGCCCGGAACGAACGGGCGGACCGTCCACGGGATCGCCGGATCGCGCGATCAGGACAAGTGGTCTGGGTTTCCAGCGGCAGGGCGTGCCGGTCCGAAAGCCGATTGGGCAAGACCGAGGCTCACCCCCTCTGGCGGGCTTCGAAATCCGTTTCGTTCTTGCGGGGTCCGCCATGCCTTCAGGCAGGGCGAACCAACCCAACCGACCCACGGCTCGCTGTCGCGTGCCGTTCGGGGCCGGCTCATCCTGGACATTGCCAATTGAGCCGGCGACCGGACACATCCCCACCCAGGAATTGTCCGCCCGCGGCAATGTCTGGTCTGGGGGCGGAGGGGGTGCTCCCCCAATCGATCGGTCCTTGACCCAGGATCCGGCGTCAACGTGTAGTCGGGTTGGGGGGAGGAAGTCTCCCCCGGAAACCCTCCGTCGGAGCCGGTCGCCCGGTTGTTGGGGTCCTGGCGGGTGGTTAGATCAATTCGGGAATCGGTTCGCCTTGCTTGTCGCCCAGCGCGTTGGCGATGTAGATCGGACGGCCGATGGGGGTCATGTACGTCTTGGTCCAATCGATGCCGAACGCCTTGTAGACGGTCGCGTAGATGTCGCCGATCGAGACCATC
Organism: Isosphaeraceae bacterium; assembly: GCA_021324445.1. GTDB lineage: Bacteria > Planctomycetota > Planctomycetia > Isosphaerales > Isosphaeraceae > JAJPJC01. Next base: position 13,010 of record JAJPJC010000394.1, on the reverse strand, counting down.
CGATCGGCCACGTACGCGGCCTTCTGGTCGCTGGCGCCGATGACGTGACCCCCTGCGATGCCGCCCCCGCCGATGAGCAGCGACCAGCAATCGGGCCAGTGATCGCGGCCGAGCTGGGGGTTGATGGTCGGAGTGCGGCCGAACTCGCCCATGACCAGGACCACGGTGGAGTCCAGCAGGCCCCGCGATTCCAGGTCGGCAAGCAAGACGGAGAGCGTCTGGTCCAGCAGGGGAGCCAGGTTCTTGCGCAGGATCTCCTCGTTCTTGGAGTGCGTGTCCCACTGGCCGTGCCGGTAGCCGGAGGCGCTCACGAAGCGGCAGCCCGACTCGACCAGCCGCCGCGCCAGCAACACACTCTGGCCCACCCGGTGCCGCCCGTAGGCGTCGCGAATCACGTCGGGCTCCTGGGAAAGGTCGAAGGCGCGTTCGACGGCCGGCGAGAGGAGCATCCTCAGCGCTTGGCGGGACAGGGCATCCATCGTGTCGAACTCGGCCTGCTGCTCCTTCTCGCGGTAGAGGCGGTCGACCACCTTGAGGAAGGACCGCCGGTGTTCGATGGTCTCGGCCGTGACCGTCTTGGGGAGTCGCAGGTCGGGGATGCGAAAATCCGCCCGGCTCGGGTCCGGGACGATCATCGGGTTGAAGTTGGCCCCGAGGAAGGCTCCGTTGTAGGCGTCCGCGTAGCTGAAGAAATCGGTCTCGGTGGGCTGGGGCACCAGGGCGTACTGCGGCAGCTCGTTGCGCGGGCCGGTCTCCTTGCACAGGATGGAGCCGATGCTGGGGAACTTCATGGCGGCGTTGGGGCGGTGGCCCGTCAACGTGTTGTAGGTCCCCTGGGGGTGGTTGTTCTCCTCGGTGCGCACGGAACGGATCACCGAAAGCTTGTCCATCTGCTGGGCGATCCGGGGGAACAGCTCGGAGATCTGGATGCCCGGCACGCTGGTATCAATCGGCTTGAAGCCGCTGTTTCCCTTGGGGTCCCAGGTATCCATCTGGCCGGGCCCGCCCTCCAGCCAGAGCAGGATGCAGGCCTGGGCCTTGCCGCGTGGCGGCGTCGCATCCCCGGCGCGGGCGCGGGAGGCCTGGAGGAACGGACCCAGGCCGATACCCAGCGGGTAGAGCGACCCCACGCGCAGGAAACCGCGCCGGGTGAGGGCGGCCGTGCCGCCGGCCGTGCGACTCGCTTGGTTCATGACCGCCTCCGTTAGTGGTTGTAGGCGAACTCGCGCGAGCTGATCAAGGCCCAGGCGAGCGACTCGAGGGCTTCCCGACGCGTGGGCTGCCGGCGGATGAGCCCCTCCAGCTCGCGGCGTTCCCGCTGGGTTGGCAGCCGGCACAGCGCGGCGAGATAGAGTTCTTCGATGGCCTGGCGATCGGAGACTCCGCCCGCGATCAGGCGGTCCACCCGTCCGCCTTTGTGGGCGATCTTCTCGGTGTAGGTGGGCCCGGCGAGCATGTGCAACGCCTGGGCGATGTTGGGCTGGTTGCTCCGCTCCGGCAGCGCCTGCCGGTTGGTACGCCCATAGGCGTCGAGGAACCGGCACGGGGCGATTTCGGGGACCAGGTCGACGGCCCGCGTCCCGGGACGCGCCGACCCCCCGCCGGCGAAGTCGTGCCAGGCGAATTCCTCCTCGACTCCCGTGACCCGCGAGATGGCATCGAGCAGGACCACGGCGTCGAGGGCCCGCGGCCGCGCGCGCGCATAGTTGACCTCGTCCCCTCGGTTCGTCGCGTTGATCTGGGCGGAGAGCTGGTAGGTGCGTGACTGGACGATCGTGCGCATCAGGGCCTTGAGATCGTAGCGCTGCTGCCGGAAGAAGCGGGCCAGCTCGGCGAGCAGCTCGGGGTGCGTCGGCGGGTTGGTCGAACGGAAATCGTCCACCGGATCGACGAGCCCCCGCCCGAAGAAATAGCCCCAGATCCGATTGACGGCGGCCGGGGCGAAATAGGGGTTCTCCGGCGCGGTCATCCACCGGGCCAGGGCCATTCGCAGGTCGGCCGGGTCGCACCGGGTCGGCTGGCTCCCGTCCAGGAAGGCCGGTTGAACCGGCTGCTTGGTGCGGGGGTGGGTCATGGTCCGCAACCGACGGCGACCGGCCTCCCCGTCGGGAAAGTCGATCAAGAGACCGTCGCTGTCGGTGCCGGCCACGGTCATCTGCCCGAAGAACGCCGCCAGCCCCCAGAACTGGTCCTGGCTCCAGGCTTCGAAGGGGTGGTTGTGACATTGGGCGCATTCCAGCCGGAGGCCGCCGAAGACGCGCAGCTCCTCCGCCATGATCTCGTGCGGCTCGACGAAGTCACCCACCCGGAAGACGTGCGCGGTCGGACCGCCGTATCCCTGGCAGGCGATCCGCTCCCGGGCGATCTGGTCGTAGGGCTTGTTCGCGGCGATCGACAGCCGCACCCATTCGAGGTGCTGGTGCGTCCGCGACAGCTTTTGCAAGGAGGTGTGATTGACGCGAAACAGGTCCGCGAAGCGGTACGTCCAGAAGTCGACGAACTGCGGCGAGTCCAGGAGGACCTCGATCAACTTGTCGCGCTTGTCGGGGTCTCGGTCCACCACGAAGGCGCGGGTCCGCTCGGGCGGCGGCAAGGTGCCGGTCAGATCGAGACAGACCCGGCGCAAGAACTCCTCATCGCCCGCCAGCGGCGCCGGCACGATCCGCATCTTGCGCAGCTTGGCGAAGACGTGGTCGTCGATGAAATTGCGCCCCTGGACCTGCGGATACTCGGCCGTGGACTGGGGGATGACCGCCACGCCCACGGTCGCGAACTGCCCGGCCGCCCGGACGATGATCGCGGTCTCTCCGGTCCGCACCGCCCCGACCTGCCCTTCCGGGGAGACCGTGGCCACTTCCGTGTTGTTGGAGCCGTAGAGCACCTGGTCGGTCACGTCCTCCCGGCGTCCGTCCGAGAGCAGTGCCGTCACGAGCAATTGCTGCTTGCCCCGGGCGTCGAGCACGACCTGCCGGGGCTCGATCTCCAGCCGGTCGATGCGCACCACCTTCGCGCCGCGGTCCTCGCCGTAGGGCGCTCCCTTCTTGATCCAGTCGATCAGCTCTCGATAGTCGGCCGACCCCTCGGCGATCCGCTCTCCACCGCCGTGACTCATGGTCGCGGTGGCCTTGAGCAGGAGGAGGCTGTCTTCCGGGCTCTGCCGGTCGATGCGCGGCTGCTTGGGTTTGGATTGCGCCGTCGTGAGGACCTGGTAGATCCCCCCCTCGACGATCCAGGCGTAGTCCTCGCGCGGGTAGGCGGCGTTCAGCGAGAGTTTGAAGCCCTTCTGACCTTTGACGCTGCCGTGGCAACTGGTGCTGTTGCAGCCGCGCTGGGTGAGGATTCGCCCGATCTCCCGTGCAAAGCTGAAGGCGGGCGCTTCCTTGGCCCCCTCGATGCGCACCTGGGCCCTGGCCATCCGCTTGCCCACTTCGGCGTTCACCGTGCATTCCCCGTCCGCTCTCGGCCGGATCCGCCCCATGGCATCGAGCGTTGCGAGCCGGGTGTCGGAGAGCGAGAAATGGCTCTGCCCGGTCACGTCGCGTTCCAGGCCGTCGGCAAACGCCCCCAGGACCAGGAACCGTTGCCCCGCGCGCATGCCGCGCAAAGTCACCCGCTCCGGAACCAGGCGCACCGACACCAGGGAGGAGGCCGGCTTGTCCGCCGTGGTGGGAGATTCACCGGCAGGGGCTCGCGACCCGCCGAGGAGCGGCAGCAGGCCGCAAGAGGCGACCAGAATCGGGGAGAACGCACCACGCAGGCGGCGCCGGACGGACGTTCTGGCTTGCATGGCTTCGGCCCTCGGAGGGATGAGCGTTGCCGGCGGGTCGGTCTCGTGTGGGGCGGGGCGAGTTCCGTCCTTATTTTACGACCATGACGGGAAGCTCCGCCACGAGGAAGGCGGCACCAAAATCGTTCCTCAAGGATGGCAGTCCCCAGACGCGAAGGTCTTGTGGCATGCGGCTGCGGGGGGCGCTCGAATCCGCGACGAGGTCGATCGTGGAGCCGTTGGCGCCCACGAACGCCCGCACCCCCTCGGGAAGTCCCTCCACGGAGAAGGCGAGTGTACCATGATACTCTTCCTCCCTGGAAACGTGGAGCGTCAACCGCCGCCGAGAACCGACAGGGAGGTTGACCGGCCCGTCGGGCTCGACGCGGATGGCGCCGACGTGCGGGATCTGGGGCCGGACGAGCACCCGATAGCCGTGCTCGGGACCGCCCTGGAGGGAGGTCAGGTCACGAACCCGCAACGTGTAGCCCCCATCCTCATTCAACTTCCCCAGCACCTCCTGGGCAAGCTGGACCCCCTTGGTGTTCACCGTCCCGATCTTCGCGTCCTGGGCGCGCAGGCTGGTGCACACCACGGTGCCCCGGGCGTTGAGGACGTCCAGGCGGGGGTTGAAGTAGGGTGGGCTCACGAGCGGTGCCTGGACCTCGAACGCCAGCTTCTGGCCCGCCTGGGCGCGGAACCGGAAGTGGTCGATGTCGCCGGGGTGATTGATGATCCCTTCGAGGACCGCCGGCCCATCGAAGGCCGTCGCCCGCGCCGGGTCGTCATTCGGCTCGGCCTCCTTCACCAGGCCGGGCTCCACGATCGGCGGCGCGACGGTCCTGGAGAGCAGCTCCCGCAGCCGTCGCCGCGCCCACGAACGGGAATCCTCTCCGGCTGCCGACGCGTCGACGGAGGCGATCCGGAGCAGGTAGGACGTGCCCGCGCCCCCTCGGGCCAGGCGCTGACCGAAGCTCACGAGGTAGCGCCCCGGCTTGGTGAAGTGGTAGGTCATCTTCCCGCTCGCGGGCATGCCTCCCTGGGTCAGCTCCTCGTGGAAGAGCAGACGCCGGGGCCGTCGTGGGTCCAGGAAACTGCCCCCCGCTTCATAGAGGGCCGGTTGCGGCTCGAGGGCCAGATGCTTCGCGACCTTCGGTCCGTTCGAGCAGATCACTTCAAACGCCACCTGCCGCTCGCCCGGCACCTCGAACGCGTAGTAGTCCAGTTGTCCGCCCTGGGTGAGGCGGCCGTTGACCGCCAGGGGGAGTTGCACCGGCTGGGCCGTTTCGGGGGTGTCGTGGGGCGTGGCCGCACTCGCGATGACGGCATCCGGGCCGACCCAGAAGGCAACGGCCCCGGAAAGCCCGCGCGGAGTGACCAGGCCCAGGCTGTGGAAGCCAATCCGGGCATCGGACGCGATCCTCAACCGCACGATCGCCCGGGAACCGTCCGGGACCGCCTGGAGTTCGGCCCGCAGGCCCTCCGGTCCCCTGGTGTGAGCCACGTCGCAACTCGAGGCGGGAACCAGCCGGCTGCCCGGGCCGAGCCAAACGGCGTGGGCCCCGTCCAGGCCGGCCCCTCGGAGTTCGACCTCCGCGAGCGTACCCCGCCGCCCGCCCAGGGGAAACAGGGAAGCGACCCTGGGCGGGGCCTGGGCCCGCAACTCGTGGGGTCCGAGTAAGAACAGAGGAATGAGGAGAGCCGGAACGCGCTGGAGGATCATGGGGGTGATCTCCTACCCCGTCACCGGCGGCGCGGAGGACCGGCCGGCGACCTGTTCTCTGGCTGTCGACACCCCGGCTTCGATCCACCGCCGAATGGTTTCCACCTCCGCGACCGACAGCCGATCCTTTTTCCCAGGCGGCCTCTTGGCCTCGCGCAGCACATTCCAGAGGAGGCTCTCCTCCGGTTTGCCCGCGACGATGACCGGGCCGGACTCACTCCCGTGCTCGGCCCCCTGGCGGCCACTCAGGCGGTGTACGGGCAGGCACCCTCTGGCCCGGATCGTGGCCTCTTGCCTTTGGAAACCCAGGAGCCCCGCTTCTTTCCCCCCCTTGGCAAGGGGGGGCGCGGGGGGGTGATCTGGGGCGCGCCTCGGCTCGGTGTCCCGGGCCGGGGCGGCGGCGTTCCACCCCCCCGGACCCCCCCTTGGCAAGGGGGGGAAAGGGACCGGCCCCCATTCGCAAGGGGGAAGGGTCATCGCCCTGGCTTCCCCGGGGCTTCTCGGACACGCTCTCAGGTTCAGTCCGGCCTTGGGCGGCTTCTCGCCATGGCAGCGTGCCCAGTGGGCCTGGAAGATCGGCGGGACGTCGGTGTCGAAGCGGAGGCCCGGCGCGTCCGGAGCCGCTGGCTGCTTCCCTGGGGCGTCGCCCGGCGCCGGCGGGGCGGCGCGGATCTCGGGGGAGGCCCGGCCCACCAGCCCGAGGCCGGCGCAGACCAGGAAGGCGGGTCCGAGCGAGCTGCGCGATCGAGAAACTCGACAGATTCTCATGATCGCAATTCTCAAATCAGCGTGCAACCGCCCTTCCGCGTCGCGAGGGCGATCCGGCAGCCGGTTGGCTTGTTGTGGGCGGCGCACGGGCTGGTTTTCAACCCTCCGCTGGTGCCCCGGAGGGGTTCCACTCTCAGCCCGCGGCCTCGTCCGTCCGGCGTCACCTCGCGGACCGATCGCTCCGCGGCGTTCCGAACGGGTGGGATCGCACCAGGACTATGAGTCTATCACCGGCCCCGTCCGGTGCGATAGGGGGAAGTCCAGCCCTCGGCCTCAATCAACCTCGGCGAGGTTGTCATCCCTTCCCCTGGGTTGGCTGCTCCAGGCGCACCGGCCGGTCCTCCCGAGCGGACGCGCACAGGGCTTCGAGGGTCGCGACATTGCCCCGACTCTCCGCCAGGGAAACGATGGGCTCGGCCCCGTCCAGGACGCAGGCCACCATGGACTCGACCTCGTGGTGATAGCCGTTGACATCCTCGTAAGTCAGCGTTTCCTCCTCGAGGGGAAGGGCGGCGTCCCCGAACGTTCCCGATGAGCGGTTCTCCCCGACACGGTAGATGCGAACCCGTGAAGTCACGCCCACCTTGTTGACGTAAGGCAGGTCGAGGTGGATCGTGCCGCGGCTGCCGATCAGATCCGCGTTCGCCTGCGGCACCGCCTGAAAACTCGAGAAGAACTGCGTCAGGGCACCACAGGGGAAACGCATCTGGCCGCTGAAGCTCAGGTCCGCGCCACCCTCGCCAGGGATCTGCCAGCCCTGGACTTCGACCGGTTCCGCACGAAGCATCGTGCGCATGAAGCTCACGGGGTAACTCCCCAGGTCCCAGACGGACCCGCCACCGAGGGCGGGATCGAAGCGGATGTCGCCCGGTCTGACCAGCGTGAAGGTAAACAGGCCCCGGATCAGCCGGACGTCACCGATGCACCCCTCGGCCACTCGCTCTTGCAGTTGAATCGTCTGCGGGTGGTAGCGCATCATGACCGCCTCCTGGAGGATGACTCCGTTGCGACTCGCCGCTTCGGCCATCCGGTCCACTTCCCCGGCCGTCAGCGCCAGGGGCTTTTCGCACAGGATATGCTTGCCCGCTTCCGCAGCCTTGACGGCCCAGGGGAGATGCAGCGCGTTGGGCAGCGAGATGTAAACGACATCGATCTCGGGGTCCGCGAACAGGGCTTCGTAGCTGCCGTAAGCTCGGGGAATGCTCCGTTCCGCGGCATAGCGCGCCGCCTTCTCCGGACCGCCCTGACTGGCCACGGCGAGCAGCTCAGACCGTGCGGAGCCCCGGATGGCAGGGATCACGCGCTCATTGATCCGGGCCGTGCTGATCAGCCCCCAGCGGATTGGCCTTGAGGACATCGTCGACTCCCGTCATCTCGCCGGATCTGGGCGAATTCCGATCGGTTCGAATCCGCGCGACCTCGGCTCCCCGCAGATTGAAACAGGCCTAGAGCGCCTCACGCTCGGGTGGCGCACGGTCGGATAGGAGCCCGAAGCGCCAGCGAGGGTCCGACGGCAGTCCCCTCGCTGGCGCGTCGGGCTGGTCTCTCGGCCGATGCCGCTCCGATGTGCGCCACGCATTCGTTCGGCGCTCTAGGATAACCGCTTCACGTCCTCCCAACGCTCGCTGGCCCAGGATCGTTCCATGGCATCCTGCACCTCGGCCACCGCCAGGGCCTCGGCGAATCCCGGTTCGCCTTGCTTTCCTTCCACGACGGACCGCAGGAACTGGAAGGTCTCGATCAGCTTCAAATCTTCGTAGCTCATGCTGATCGCCGGTCCGGGGTAGAACGATTCGTAGAACGGATGCTGGGGACCGCTCTGAATCAAGACTGGTCCGTCGTGTTCCGCGGTCCCATCGGGCAGGAAAAGCTGAAGTTCGTTCATGCGTTCGAAGTCCCATTTCAGGGCGCCGCGGGTCCCATTCAGCTCGAACGCCATCTCGCAGCGGGGGCCTCTGACCACGCGGCAGACTTCCAGATGACCTTGGGCGCCCCCGGCGAACTGGACCAGGGCCCCGACATAATCTTCGTTGGTGACCGGGGAGCGTGGCGCGTCCGGGTTGACCGAGAAATGGGTTCCCTGACCGGGCGTGGCCGTGGGTCGAGAACTGATGAAGGTCTTGCGGTTGGCGACCACCCGTTGAATGGGGCCGGCCAGCATGTGGGCCATGTCCGCCACATGCGACATGAGGTCTCCCAGCGTGCCGTACCCGGCCACCTCGTGCTGGAACCGCCACGACAGCACCCCGTCGGGGTTGCTGCCGTAATCCGCGAAGAATCGTCCCCGATAGTGGGTGAGCGTGCCGAGCTTTCCGTCCCGGACGAGTTGCCGGGCATACTGCACCAGGGGAGCCCATCGGTAGTTGTAGCCGACCCAGCTCAAGACGCCGGCCTCGCGTGCGATCCGTGCGATGGCTGCCGTTTCGGTACTGCTGCGACCCACCGGCTTCTCGCAGAAGATCGGTTTCCCCGCGGCGGCGGCCGCCCGAACCATTTCCAGGTGCAGGTGGTTGGGAGCGGCGATGTTCACCACCCGAACTTCGGGATGGCCGACGACCTGCCGCCAGTCGGTCGTGGACTGCTCGAAGCCGAGGCGGTCTTGAGCCGCGCGGGCGCGGGCCTCCACATCGTCCGCGCAGATGACCAGACGGGCCCGGATGCCGCCGGTGGGGAAGCGGTCTGCGATCATCCGGTACGAGCGGCTGTGGACCAGTCCCATCCACCCCATGCCGATGACACCAACACCAATCTCATGAGCTTGAGCCATTCGATCGAGTCCTTTGATGGAGATGAGCGGTCCGCTCTCATCCGTCCTCGGCTCGAACCCCCGCCATGCCGGCCCCGACCCGACAAGGGGGCGCCTTGCCGGCGCGCCTCGAGGCGCCCCTCATACCCCTGGGCCGATCCCGCCGCCCCGCATCGGACGTCCCGTTCCCACGGCAAGGAGAGCCATTTCCGACTCCAGCCGAGGAACGGGGACGAACCCATTCAGGAGACTGGGCCGCAAGCCTGCTTCGAGGTCCGAATGGGAGCACCCAAGCTCCTCCGCCCATCCCGTTCCAGATGCCGTTCGTCCGTCAAGGCACGGAGCCATTCGCTCCTCAAGCCTTCACTCGGTCGCGTGGGTTTGGCTCAGCTCGACCGCCGGGAGGCGCTGGGAGGAAGACCTCTCCCTGGGTGCGTGATTGCGAATTTTATGAGGTCTCGAGGCAGCTCGCAACTCCCCACCCTGGACGCGAAGCCCGTCTGGATCAGGGATCTGCGCCGCCGGGTGATCCGGATCGGCCGCGAAATACCCACCGTCCCCGCGCCCTCCGTGACGGGGAGCCCGCGCCGGAATCCGCCGGCGCGGCGGATTCGCAAGCCCCCACGTGACGTAAGTTCAAGCGGCGTAAGGCTGTGACGAGCATGACGTATTTTTTTTCCCGAGTTTCGTGCCGTAAGTCTAAGCGCCATAAGGCCGTGACGTGATGTGACGTAATTCTCGGGGGTTTCTCATATTATTTAGTACAAGCCGGCCGCGGCCGGATCCCGCACCCCGGAGCGGGGTCTTGAGGCGGTGATTGCACCCATTCCCGCCCGTGATCCGGAGGGAACGGAGCCGCGCAGTCGCCGCGGTTGCCCGTCTCAGACACGCTCCGGGAGATCCTCGGCCCATTGCCGAGCGGCGCAGGCCGGACGGGGCTGGGTCGGGTCCGACTCGCTCCAGAGCGTTCCGGGTCGCTGCTTCGACCCGGCGAGATGCGGCGGTCCGGGATGTTGCTCGGATGGTCGGACTGAGGTCGCGGGATGCCGGCACGGATGCCCCTTGTGGTGCGAGCGCCTCGTCTCCAAGATGACGATGCAGGCGTGGCGCCTGCACGACCAAGCCGAACGCCCCCGCGAGCCTCAACCGATGCCAGCCGCCGACTCCGAGCCAGCCGGCCCGAGCCCACCGCCGCCGTGGCGATCGCCGCCGGGTGCGACCGGCGTCCGGCACCTTGTGCTGGCGGGGATGACGGCGTCGGTGCTGGTCGCCTACTTGCCGCGGACCGCCTTGGGGCCGGCAGCCTCCTCGATCAAGCGCGAGCTGGGTTTATCCGATCTCGCCATGGGAGAGGTCCTCGGCGTCTGGGCGATGGGATACCTGCTGCTCCAGCTCCCCGGCGGATGGCTCGGCGATCGGTTCGGGCGGCGGGTCATGATGCCGCTTTATGGCCTGGCCTGGTCGTTCTGCACGCTCGGCACGGCCGTCGCGAGGACGCTCGGCGGCCTGTGGTGGTCGCGGCTGTGTTTCGGCATGGCCCAGGGGGGGCTGATCCCCTGCTTGACCCGGGCGTGCCTCGACTGGTTCCCCGAGGACCGCCGCGGCACCGCCAGCGCCGCCATCACCGCCGGGATGTCCGTTGGCGGCGTCGCGGCCAGCGGCGTATCGGCCATCTTGCTCCCCGCGCTGGGTTGGCGGGTCACGCTGGAAGTCTTCGCCCTGACCGGCGTCGTCTGGGCCGTTTGGTTCTGGACCCTCTTTCGCGACCGGCCTGAACAACACCCACGCGTCAACACGGCCGAGCTGGCGCTGATCCGCGGCGCGCGGGCGAAGCCCGATCCGATCGACGACGAGGGCCTGGGCGACTTCGTCGAGGTGGGTCTGACCCAGGACGAGCGGCCTGCCGCCGGCTGGACGGATCGGCTGCGCGTCTTCGTCGGTTTCGCGTTCCTGATGATCAATGCCCAGGCGTTCTGCCGTGCGTTCTGCTACGCATTCTTCAACTCGTGGTTCCCGCCGTTCCTGGAGCGGGCGCACGGCCTGCCTGTGGCCGGCGCCAGCGCCCTGACCATGCTCCCCCTGGCCGGGTTCGCCACCGGCGCGATGATGGGAGGACCGCTCATCGACGGCGTGCTGCGGCGCACCGGGAGCAAGTGGCAGAGCCGGAGCCTGGTCGGAGCCGCGGCCCTGATCCTGTCGGGCCTGGGTTCCTTCATCGCCATGGTCGCCGGTCATCCCACGCCGGCGGTGCTGGCGCTGACCCTGAGCACGGTCGCCTCCGGATTCGCGGCACCGGCGACCTGGGCGGCGACCATGGACGTCGGCGGCAAGTCGTCGGCCTCCGTGATGGCCGTGATCAACATGACAGGCAACCTGGGGGCGTTCCTCTGCCCCATCGCCGTCGGCGCGATTCTCGAGATCTTCCCCGAGCGCTGGGGTTTGGCCCTGCTGATGCTCGGTCTGGTCTCGGTCGCCGGCGGCGTCTTCTGGCTGCTGGTCAATCCCATCGCCCCGAAGGACTGAGGAGGATCCTCCGTGATGACTCCGCGCGACGTGGATCGGCCCTCCGACCCCTCGTGGATCTCCGACGGCGACGGCGCGCACGACCGGACGCTCGTCGAGACCTGGCTGTTCCAACTGCGCCGCGAGCGGTTCCGCTCGCGCGCCAGCGGCAAAGTGCATGATTTCTTCGTCGCGCACCTGGCCGACGGGGTTCACGTCATCGCCGTGACCGGCGAGCAGCAGGTCGTGCTGGTGCGGCAGTTCCGGGCCGGCCCGCGGCGCGACTGCCTGGAGACGCCGGGGGGACTGCTCGAGCCGGGCGAGGATCCCTGCGCGGCCGGCGCGCGCGAGCTCCTGGAGGAGACCGGCTATGCGGGCGATCCCGCCGAGCGGCTGGGGACGCTCTGGCCCAACCCCGCGCTGCTCACGATGGGGATCACCACGATCGTCATCAAGAACGCCCGCCGAGTCGCCGAGCCGCGCCCCGACCCGAGCGAGGAGCTGGCCGTCGAGCTGGTCCCGGTCCAGGAGATCCCGGCGCTGATCCAGAGCGGCCGGATCGACCACGCGGTGGTCGTGGCCGGATTGCTCTCGTGGCTGATGCTCGAGGGCGCGCGGCCGTCACAAGCCCCACGCGATCGTGTATCCTGGAACCGTTGAGAGGAGGAACGGACCTGGCAGCCGTCGGCCACGGCCGTGCACGACAAGCGGAGGGCGAAGGCATGGTAGCGTCTCCACGGACCGAGTCGGAGGAGTCGAGGATCACATTCTCCCCATCGGAGGCCGAGCGTTTTTACAGCCCCCTCGGCGCCTGGAAGGGTCCGCTCGCCGCGCGTGAGGTCCAGGACGAGGCACTCCGCTTCTGGCGGTCGAGCGGCGAAGAGGAGGTCCGGTGGCTCATCCATCGTCTGCGGGACGAATTCCACCTGGAGACTCTCCACGGGGTCGCCTCCCTGCTGGCTGACCTCGGCCAGTCCATCCTCGCTCCTGTCTTCGACGAGTTGTCACGCGGAGCCTCTCGCGACCAGGCGCTCTGCCTGCTCTGGGCCCTGGACTCGTTGATTGAGTCCGACCCAAGCTTGCGACTGGAAGCCTCCGCGGCGGAGCTTGCCCTAGTGGACCTCCTCCAGAATGACGATTCCGACGTGCGTGAGGCCGCCGCCGAAGCCATGCGCCTCCTCAGGCCGGAGCGGGCTGTCCGATGGTTGGAGCATCGCTTGCGCGACGAGACGGACAGCGAAGTGCGGCAAACGATCCAGAGAGAACTGACGCGGCTCCATGCCGACCGGGCCTGAGCCCTTGTTGCTCCTCGGATTTGTCAATCGGAGCCGCTGGGCGCCCGACCGGGTCGCGGACGACCCCGGCCACGTCGCCGAGGCCGCGGCCGATCTGAGGCTCAGAGTCTGTTCCGAAAGGTATCTGAGCCCCCGAATGGGGGCGGTGGTGAATAGCCAGGGGCGTCAGCCCCTGGGACCGTTCCGGCGCCCCTCTCCCCTTGGCAGAGC